>JAGXIR010000144.1 GCA_024635605.1 Sunxiuqinia sp. | reverse complement strand
GCTTTTGCGAAACATCAAATCAATATTCGGTCAGTGATTACAGCGCAAACCAGCATCAACATCATCATTGGGAAACACGATGTGCCCAAAGCTGAAAAAATCAGCCGACAACTTGATCTCAGTTCTGTCAGCCAAATCGAGTTTGTTTCGAACATCTCGCTCATCGCAATTGTTGGACATGGCATGCAAACCAACCACGGCATATCTGCCCAGTTATTTTCAGCTGTTGCCAAGCACGAAATTAATGTGGTGCTCAGCGGCTCGGGAGCATCCGACCTGGTCAGCTACCTGGTTGTTGATGAGCAAGACAAACAAAAAGCGATCAATGAAATTCATAAAATATTTTTCAATTCTTAACCCTTAAAGATTAGTACAATGACTATCGAAAATTTGAAATTTGAGACCCTGCAGCAACATGCGGGGCAGGAACCCGATCCGACAACCGGAGCCCGGGCAGTGCCTATTTATCAAACAACATCCTATGTTTTTAAAGATTCGGACCATGCAGCCAACCTCTTTGCCCTGAAAGAATTTGGCAACATCTACACACGAATCATGAACCCGACTTCGAATGTGTTTGAACAGCGGATGGCCGCATTGGAAGGCGGAGCCGCTGCACTGGCTGTAGCTTCGGGACATGCTGCCCAATTCCTGGTTTTCAATACCTTGCTTGAAATTGGAGACAACTTTGTTAGCTCGCCCTATCTTTACGGAGG
Source organism: Sunxiuqinia sp. (assembly GCA_024635605.1). Taxonomy (GTDB): domain Bacteria; phylum Bacteroidota; class Bacteroidia; order Bacteroidales; family Prolixibacteraceae; genus Sunxiuqinia. The sequence continues at coordinate 16,555 of JAGXIR010000144.1, read as the reverse complement.
ATCATACAACCAGTTCACCGTTTCCTTTAAGCGGCAGGGGATTGAAGCCCGCCTAACAGAGGATTTGGAACCCGAATCGTTTGAAAAGCTGATTGATGATAAAACCAAGGCAATCTACCTGGAAACCATCGGCAATCCGGCTTACGCCATTCCTGACTTTGATGCCATTGCTGCAATTGCCAAGAAACACGATATCCCTTTCATTGTTGATAATACGTTTGCAGGTGCAGGTTATCTGTTCCGTCCGATTGAGCATGGCGCCAACATCGTAGTGGAATCAGCTACCAAATGGATTGGCGGACATGGAACCAGCATTGGCGGAGTGATTATCGATGCCGGCAACTACAACTGGGGCAACGGAAAGTTCCCCGGATTTACGGAACCATCGCCCGGCTATCATGGCTTGAAGTATTGGGACATTTTCAATTTTGATGGCCCATTCGGCAACATTGCCTTCATCATTAAAGCCCGTGTTGAAGGACTTCGTGATTTTGGCCCGGCCATCAGTCCTTTTAATTCATTTTTATTGCTGCAAGGTTTGGAAACCTTATCTTTGCGCCTCGACAGACACGTGGCAAACGCGCAAGCGTTGGCTGAATGGCTGGAAAAGCATCCAAAAGTTGAAAGCGTCAATTATCCGGGACTGAAAAGCAGCCCATCCTACGATCTGGCAAAGAAATATTTGCCTAAAGGAGCTGGCAGCGTCCTTTCATTTATTGTGAAAGGTGGCGAGGAAGATGCAAAGAAAGTAGTTGAACAATTACAATTGGTGAGCCATTTGGCAAACGTTGGAGATACCAAAACACTGATTATCCAACCGGCAGCCACCACCCACCAGCAATTATCGGCCGATGCTCAGCTGGCTGCGGGAGTTTACCCGTCGCAACTGCGTATCTCTGTCGGAATTGAACACATTGACGATATCAAAGGCGACTTTGAGCAAGCCTTAAATCAAATTGGTTAACTGAACACTTCCCGGGTGCTTTCAAGGCATTCGGGAAGTCATCTAAATAAAAAAGCAATGCCACTAAATATTCCAGATCTATTGCCTGCGATTGAGTTGCTTCGCGAAGAAAATATTTTCGTGATTGATAAAACAAAGGCTGCTCATCAGGATATCCGTCCATTGAGAATCGTCATCTTAAACCTGATGCCTTTAAAGATTTCAACGGAAACTGACTTGTTGCGCTTGCTTTCGAACACACCACTGCAAGTTGAAATTGATTTCTTGAAAATTAAAGGTCACAAGCATAAAAACACGTCTGCCGAGCACATGCGAGCGTTTTATACCACCTTCGACAAGATCAGGAAAAACAAATACGATGGGATGATCATAACCGGCGCTCCCGTAGAGCAGCTTCCTTTTGAAGAAGTGACTTATTGGGAAGAGATGAAGGAAATTCTGGATTGGTCGGTTCATCATGTCACCTCATCGTTGTTTATTTGCTGGGGGTCGCAAGCGGCTCTGTATCATTTTTATGGCATTCCGAAGTACAGTCTCGACAAAAAGATGTTTGGCATATTCAAACATCGCGTGTCAGACAACAAAATTCCTATTTTCAGAGGTTTTGACGACGAATATTATGTGCCGCACTCCCGCCACACCGAAATCAGAAAAGAGGATATTGACCAGGTTGCTGAATTGGAAATCATTTCAACTTCCGAAGAATCGGGTGTCAATATGTTGATGGCAAAAAACGGCCGGCAATTCTTTATTACAGGTCATTCGGAGTATTCGCGCAACACCTTGCGAAACGAATATTTTCGCGACGTGAAGAAAAAACTTCCAATCGAAGCTCCGAAGAATTATTTTCAGAATGATGATCCAGCTGAAAAACCGAAGATGAAGTGGCGGTCGGCAGCTAACCTGCTTTTCACCAACTGGCTGAATTACTACGTTTACCAGGAAACTCCTTACAATTTGGATGATATTGGCTAAGAACTCTTTTCTTAATTTTATGGTTCTTGAAAATTCATTAATTTTAAGGGAACAAAAAAATTAAGAATGATGTCAGAAAAGAAAAAAATAGCGGTTGTCTTATCTGGAAATGGTGTATACGATGGATCCGAAGTACACGAAACAACATTGACCATGCTGGCCATTGCCCGCCAGGGAGCGAGCTACGAGCTTTTTGCTCCAAACATTAATCAAGCGCATGTCATTAACCACCTTACTGGTGAGGAAATGCCCGAGACCCGAAATGTATTGGTTGAATCGGCCCGCATTGCGCGAGGCAAAATTGCAGATTTGAAAACCTATGAAGCCAGCCAGTTCGATGCGCTCGTGTTTCCGGGTGGCTTTGGAGCAGCCAAAAACCTCTGTACTTTCGCTTTCGACGGACCAAACTGCACAGTTAACGAAGATGTTGAACAAGCAGTTCGGCAAACGGTGAAAGCAGACAAACCCATCGGTGCGCTTTGCATTGCGCCGGCAATCATAACCCAAATTCTTAAGGATGTGGAAGTCACTATCGGCAATGACTCGGGCACAGCAGGCGCCATTGAAAAGATGGGTGGAACCCACACGAACGCTACGCACGGGGAAGTGGTTTTCGACCCGAAATACAAGATCTACACCACGCCTTGTTACATGCTTGACGGGACCATTGACCAGATTGCTGATGGGGCCGAAAATATCATTCAAGCGATTTTGAAATCACTTTGACTTTCGGATTTTTCAGTCGGTTGAAATAATCTTAAACTCGGTGCGGCGGTTTTTCGCTCTTCCTTCTTCCGTTTCATTGGAGGCAACCGGAACCGTAAATCCGTAGCCATGAAAACTCAGACGCCCCTGCTCCACCCCATTTTCGACCAAATAATTATAAACAGCTTTTGCCCGGTTTTCTGATAATTCCAGATTCATCCCGGCGCTGCCAACCGAATCGGTGTGCCCGCCAATTTCAATTTTCACCTGTGGATTATTGGCCAGAAAATCGATCAGCTTATCCAGCTCAGTTTTCGATTGGCTCAATAAGGTGAACTTGCCGGTTTCGAAAAAGATGTTGCGTAAAACTGTGGCTTTGCCAATCTCAATGGCACTAAGCGAAATTTCCAATTGAATGGGATCTTCGGCTTTGCGAAGCTGTTTCAAGGCGAAATTTTCAGAATGAAACAAGTAACCTTCTTTGGAGACGTTAAAAGCATATTCTTTCCCTATTGGCAAACACATTAAAAATTCGCCCGGTTCCCAACACGATTCAATTCTTGAAACTGTGTGGTTACTTTCCAGATCAATCAACTCGATTTGGGCACACAAGGCTTGCCTGGTGGAATTGTCGTAAACACGACCCTTCACATACGATACCGGCGTTGGGCGTACAGTCGGATGCAATTCAAACTGATAGATATCAAGGCCTTCTGAACCTGGCCGGTCGGATGCAAAATAGGCCGTCTCACCGGCAGCATTCACAATCAGACCTTGCTCATCGTTATGGGTATTAATCGGATAGCCCATATTCTCGGGGGTTTGCCAACACGAATCGCCCACAAGGCGGGAGTAAAAGATGTCGGAGCCGCCCAAGCCGCGATGCGTATCTGATGCAAAGTACAGGGTTCGTCCGTCGGCATGAATAAAGGGTGAAGTTTCATTTCCTGCCGTATTGATTGAGTCGCCCAAATTTTCAGGCTCACTCCACCGGGGGTTTCCCGAAGCATTGAATCCATTTAAACGGCACCGCCAAATGTCCATCCCACCTTTACCGCCTTTTCTGTTGGTTGCGAAATACAAATACTCGCCGTTAGCCGAGATAGAAGGCTGTGACTCCCAGGCCCCGGAATTGACGGGCTCTCCGGCATTTTGGGGGATCGACCAGTTTCCATCCCGGTTTCTCGAATAGTAAATATCACAACTTCCATAACCATCAATGCGCGAACAGGCAGTAAAAAACAGCAGTTTCCCATCAGCCGAAATGCTTTGTGCTCCTTCGTTGTTGGGAGTATTAATCGACTGCATGGGCTGTGATTCAAGCCATGCACCAGCCTCGTAGGCTGACATATAAAAATCTTCCTGGTACTGGCGCGACGCCGCTCCTCTCGCTGGGTTAAGCCTGGTAAAAACCAACGTTTTCCCGTCAACCGTAAGGCTGGGCCAATAATCATTGTATTCTGAATTGACTTGATCGCCCAAATTCACCGCATCCATTTCAACAGCATGCTTGTATAAGGAAATGGCAAACCGGCAATCGGGGATTTTTGCTTGCGCTTTTTCGTAAAACGGATGATTGGATGGTGCCAACGCAAGAAAGACCTGATAGGCATCGAGCGCCTGCTGATATTTCCCCATGCGATAGCAGGCGTTTCCCAGCACATAATTAATCTTTGCGGTGTGTTCAGATTCCAGCTGCAAAGCCTTTTCCAAATAAACAACCTGTAAACTGTCCTGCTTGATTTCGTTATAAATATCGGCCATTAACAACATCGCTTCCAAAAAGCGGTCATCTGTCTTCAATGCCTTTTCCAGTTCGCCTATGGCTGATGAGTTTGCACCTTGCTGAAAAAAAGTGGTTGCACTGTGAAAAAACTTTTCGGCTTTCTTACTTGAAGTTGACAGCTCCTGGGCATTCACACCAAGAAACAGGCACAAGGCGATAATGGTCGTTAGTAACTTCATTGGTTCATTTTTTACTCTTATAGGAAGCCCTAATTTCACAATTTTTTAATAGAATCTCACCAAAGAATCAGGAATCTGTGGTAAAATAACGAAATATGTGCCAGGCAGGCAGCTCCAACGATCATCAAACGCAGAATATCGCTATTTTTAAAGCCTAAAAACCGAGCAAATTGAATCAATTGCGAAAAATATTTCATTTCAATCCGACCTGTGAACTGGCCATTGCCAATGGTTCGCCATACTATCAAGCGCCTGCCATTCTGCGTGAATTCGAAGAGGAACTGGCTCCCATTTTATTAGTTTTCGCTTCTTCCAGCGATCATGTTTTGAAGGAAAAAGCGCTCCCAAATCAATTCATGGAACGACTGGGTGAATTAGGACTTTCAAGCGGATCATGCCTGTCGAAAGCCCAATCACTTGAGGCTCTGAAAAACGAACCCGTGCTCTTGCAACCCTGGGGATGGAGTCCGGCCGAACTGAATTATTTATCTGATTACCGGCAACCGTCAGATATTCAAACCAGAAGTATTCAACTAGCCAACAGCGATCTTTTTCAACGTAAACATGCGGTGCAATTTGTCAACGATTTCCTGGACGAAAACCCTCAGCCTTTCTTTCCTGAAAAAGAACAACGCCCTCAGATACTTGATTCGATTGAAGCGATTGAAAGCTATCTACTCCAGCACCCACAAATGGTTCTCAAATCGCCCTTAAGTTCCAGTGGACGTGGCCTACAGGTTATCCGCAAAAACAAACTGAATGATTCAAACAAGCGCTGGATTAAAACCATACTGGCTCAGCAAAATTATCTGGTTGCAGAACCTTTGTTTAACAAGAAGACAGACCTGTCGTTTCAGTTTGAATTAAAGCCATCGGGCGAAATACTCTTCCGGGGAATCAGCTTTTTTCAGACCAACAACAACGGACAATACCTGGGACATCACATAAATCCGGAAACAGATTTGGCCTATCACCATTTTCATAAGAACGAACTCACGACAATTGCTGACCATCTGAGCCGGCAAGTCCGAAAAAGTTGCTTTCATCGTCTTTATCACGGTTTTTTAGGGATTGATGCCCTGATTTACGAAGAGGACCAGCATTTTAAAATTCAACCTTGCCTGGAAATAAATCCGCGGCTCAATATGGGCATTTTGAGTCAGGCAATTGAGCAAAAGATTCATCCGGAAAGCAGCGGCCAATTTCTGACTTATTATCATCCGGGGAAAAATTACCATGCATTTGCAGAAGAACAAGCAAGAAAAAATCCGCCTATTGTGACGGATCAGCGACTACGAAAAGGTTTTCTGTCGCTCACTGCCCCCAAAAGCGACAGTTTGTTCGGGGCTTATCTTCTGCTATTTTAGATACCGATTCAGCACGTCAACCAAAGAGCTCAGGCGAATAGGCTTGGCTAAAAAATCATCACATCCTGCTTTAGCGCTACGCTTTTCTTCACCCGACAAAATGTAAGCGCTTTGTGCAATCACAGGAATTTCGGGACGCATCGACTTGATTTTCTCTGTAGCTTCAAATCCATCCATTTCGGGCATATTCAAATCCATCAAGACCAAATCAATCTGCTTGTTTTCGCCAAATATCCGAACCGCTTCCTTGCCGTTTACAGCCGACAGAGTGGAGATTCCGAATTTACGCAAGGCAGCTTTAAAATAACTGTTGCTGTTTTCGTTATCCTCAACAATAAGAACCGTTTTACCTGATAAATCCTCGTTGAAAATTGCCATAATTGATTTTTTTCATGAAAAGTTAAGCAAAAAAATGATCTATTTCATCAAAGCTTTTGAACAACATCATTTCGGTCGTTTGTTTTATTTGATCTGGATGATCCTTTTCTCCCATGAACAGGCATTTTCAGAAACAACCGTAAACCGATACAAATACAAATATAACCAATAGCATGCTTATACAAGCCATAAAAAAACTGTTCAACTTTAAATATTGAACAGTTGGTTGTTTAAGAGAGGAACCGAAGTGAAAACTCCGGCTTTGGCCATCTTAATTTGTCTTGCGTTTGATACTGCAGCCCACAGGCTTGGTCTCAGTCTGGGCAATTTCTGTTCCTTCCGAGAGATGGGCAATCGCGGTTTTCAGGTAAGCTTTTTTAACTCCTGAGGCATCATCGTAGTTGTCATCGATGGCTCCCTTGTAAACCAGCTTATAATCTTTGTCAAAAAGAAAAACATGTGGAGTCGTCTGGCCTCCGAATGCGTTGGCCAACAAGCTGTTTTCATCAACGAGGTACGGAAAGTTGTAGGCATTTTCTTTCGCATGCTTTTGCATGGCCTTATAAGAATCTACCCCATCGCGGTTACCATAGTTGGAGTTTACAACCACCATACCGACATTGTGATCATCAGACCATTGCTTTAATCCATTGTAGCGGTCTTCCCATTTAATCACAAAGGGACAGGTATTGCAGGAAAAAATCAGCACCAGACCATTTTCATCAAGGGCATCGTCCAGAGACATTTTATCGCCCGAAACATCGAGCATTTTCACGGAAGTGTGCTTGGCATTATCGCCAATTTTTAAGTGGGGTTCACCAGCATAGGCCAGAAAACCAACAAAAATCAAAATAAAGGATAATAAGGTTCTCATATCTGTATACTATTGGTTATGCTAGAATAACAAAACCTTTTCGCAACTTGTTTGTAAATAATTCTAAACAACTGTAAATGCTTAGAGAAATTCGAAATAATTACCAAAAGCACAAATTGGAAGAAGTTCATTTGCCTGATGACCCGATCGGGCTATTTAATCTTTGGCTGAATGAAGCGATTCAAGGACAGGTAAACGAACCTACGGCAATGGTTCTGGCAACTTCAGTCCACGATATTCCTGACACACGTGTGGTTCTTTTAAAAGAAATTGACAATGGAAATTTTCTTTTTTACACCAACTACAACAGTGCCAAAGCAAGACAGATGGCAACCAATTCCCAGGTTGCGCTGAACTTTTTTTGGTCTGAACTGGAGCGGCAGGTGCGCGTAAAAGGCGCAATAACGAAGGTGAACGCCAACCTCTCGAACGAATATTTCAATACCCGTCCACGCGAAAGTCAGTTGGGCGCCTGGGCTTCGGCACAGAGCGAAACGCTAACTGGCCGCGAAGAGTTGGAGCAAAAGTACAAGCAGTTGGAGAAACAATACGAAGGAATAGTTATTCCCAAACCAGCTTTCTGGGGCGGCTACCAGGTAACACCCTATGAAATTGAATTCTGGCAAGGACGCCCGGGCCGGCTTCATGACCGGATTCGGTATTACCGCATCGCCCAGCATGATTGGGAATTCAAACGCCTTTCACCATAAACTACTTTTAATGCCCTTATTCTTGATCATTAAAATAACCAAGCTATGGATTTTGGAAAAGTAGATAACCCCGGGCTAATTGATTTTACGCTTCCTGCAGATCATCGGGATACCAAAGAAATTCTGCAAAAAAAGCGGCAGAATACAAATCTGCGTATTTACGTGGGATGTGCCAAATGGAACCGACAAGAGCTGAAAGGCTTCTATCCACGTGGAACAAAAGATGAATTGGCCTACTATTCCGGCCAATTCAATGCCATCGAGCTGAATGCCACTTTTTATAGAATTCCCGATGCCACTCAAGTTAAAACCTGGCATGATAAAACTCCCGAAGATTTTAAATTTTTTCCCAAAGTCAATCAATCCATTAGTCATTTTAGACGCTTGAGCAATGTGGATCAATTAACTCAGGAGTTTTGCGATCGAATTGTCCATTTTGAAGATAAACTTGGGATGGCTTTTCTGCAGTTGCATGGTAATTTTGGCTACAAGAATCTCGACCGGCTGACGTCATTCCTTGAGGAGTTTCCAAAAGTTATTCCTCTGGCCGTCGAAGTGCGCCATCCGGAATGGTTTGAAGATCCCAAAATCGCTGATGCCTATTTTGATTTACTTCAAAGAAATGACCTTACAAATGTTTTGGTGGATACTGCCGGGAGAAGAGATTTGCTACACATGCGCTTAGCAACACCTACCGCTTTTATCCGTTACGTCGGCGCCAATCATACCGAAAGCAAATACAAACGACTGGACGATTGGGTCGATCGTCTGGAAAAATGGGTTGAACATGGCTTACAAAACATCTACTTTTTTGTTCATCAAAATACCGAACTGGAGTCGCCTCTCCTTGCTACTTACTTTATTCAAAAGCTGAACGAACGGCTTGGAACCGATTTGAAAATACCGGATATCGCCAATGGAAAATAGTTTTAACCGGTTTTTCATTTGAATAGTCTTTGGAAGGCATAAAAACTCGTGGAGGATATTCTGAAGTGTATGATGTATAAAATAAAAGGAGTGGTATCAATTCTGACACCACTCCTCTCACATTTTATTAATAAGCTTTACGATCCTATTTGGCAGTCAGTTTGTCTTCAATGAAACCACCTAAAGCCAAATAATCTTCATATATCTTTTGGTATTTGTCCACGTTCTCCGGAATCGGATGATACTCGGTTTCGAAACCTCCGCCCATTTTCTTCTGAGCCTCATTAGTTGTCGCATAAACACCGGCAACCACAGCTGCTGCCATCGCCGATCCTAAAGCACAAGCTTGCTCCGAACGCGCCACTTTGATCGGCATATTCAACACATCGCAAACAATTTGCATCACCAAGGTCGATTTTTTGGCGACACCTCCCAGCGCAATTACGCCATCAATGCGGACGCCTTCGCTACGGAAACGATCGACAATCGCTTTAGAGCCAAACGCAGTGGCTTCGACCAAAGCACGGAAAATCCGCGGGGCATCGGTTCCCAGGCTTAAGCCGGCGATAGCTCCTTTCAGGTTTTGGTTGGCATCGGGTGTGCGTCGTCCGTTCATCCAGTCGATGGCTAATACACCACTTTCGCCAATACTAATTTTTTCGGCTTCTTTCGAGAGCTCGGCAATCATATTATCGGCTATTTCTTCGATCAGTGCCTGACGTTGTTCTTCGCTTACCAAACTACTTTTCGAAAGGATTTGTTCTGCCGGCCACATCAGCAAGCGCTTAAACCAGGCATAAATATCGCCAAAAGCCGATTGTCCAGCTTCCATGCCCAACATGCCCGGTGTTATGGAACCATCTACCTGGCCGCAAATACCAGCTACCAACTTGTCGCCAACTTCCTCCATCGGAGCCACCAACATGTCGCAGGTTGAAGTTCCCATCACTTTGCTCAAATGGTATGGCTCAATTTCGGCTCCCAAGGCGCCCAGATGTGCATCGAATGCCCCAACACCAATTACCACATCAGTTGACAAGCCCAACTTATCGGCCCATTCTTTGGAAAGGTTACCAACTGCTACATCGCAGGTGTAGGTTTCCTTGTACAAACGATCGCGCAAACCACCCAACATGGGATCGAGTGCGATTAAAAACTCTTCGGAAGGCAAACCGTCAAAAGCTTCGTGCCACATGGCTTTGTGCCCAGCGGCACAACGGCTTCTTTTTAAAGTCCTCGGGCGGGTATTCCCAGCCAGCACGGCCGGAATCCAGTCGCAATGCTCCACCCACGAATTGGCTGCCCGGTAAACCGCGGCATCAACCCGCGAAACGTGCAACAATTTTGCCCAAAACCATTCCGAAGAATATACGCCACCTTCAAATTTGGTAAAATCAATCTCCCACTTGCGAGCCAATTCATTAATCTGATCGGCTTCCTTTACCGCCGTATGGTCTTTCCACAGCACGAACATGGCGTTGGGATTTTCTTCAAACCCGGGAGTCAATGATAGTGGCGATCCTTTTTCATCGACTGCTACTGGTGTTGAACCGGTGGTATCGACAGAGATTCCAACCACGTTTTCAGCAACACCTGCTGGCGCTTGTTTCAGGGCTTCCACAATGGTGTACTCCAGTCCTTCGAGGTAATCTTTCGGATGTTGGCGAAACTGGTTTTGTGCCGGATCGCAATACAATCCTTTTTTCCAGCGAGGATATTCAAAAACCACGCTGGCCACTTCTTCGCCAGTTTCCACGTTCACAATGAGTGAACGCACCGAGTCCGAACCGTAATCCAATCCGATCGTGTATTTAGCTTGTGTCATTTCAATCTGTTTTTAGTTTTTATTGTCCGTAATATGCATCTTTCCCATGCTTGCGCAGGAAATGCTTATCAAGTAAGGTTTGCGACATTTCTGAGTTTGGGTTGAGCTGAAAGGATCGAAAAGTCATTTTGGCAACTTCTTCCAGAACGACTGCATTGTGCACTGCGTCGTGCGGGTCGGTTCCCCATGAAAACGGCGCATGGTTATTAACCAACACGCCTGGCATAAAATCTGGATTCAGTTCTTTAAACCGTTCCACAATAACGTTTCCGGTTTCCAGTTCATAAGCGCCTTTGATTTCCTCGTCCGTCATTTTCCGTGTGCACGGAATTTCTCCATAAAAATAATCGGCATGCGTTGTCCCGATAGCAGGAATTGGCTTTCCGGCCTGCGCCCAGCTTGTAGCCCATTCGGAATGCGTATGTACAATGCCACCAATATTCTTGAAATTCCGGTACAATACCAAATGCGTAGGCGTATCGGACGAAGGCTTATATATGCCTTCCACCTGATTTCCATCCAAGTCAAGCACGACCATGTCTTCAGGCTTCATTCCATCATAGGAAACCCCGGAAGGTTTGATAACTACCAATCCTTTTTTCCGGTCAATGCCACTCACATTTCCCCAGGTAAATACCACCAACTGGTGTTCTACAAGGTCGAGGTTGGCCTGACAAACCTTTTCTTTTAATTCTTCTAACATCTTTTCCTTTTTTATACAAAGTAATCGACTTTTAGTCGCCTGGTGTTCCCTTCTTCTACCAGAAATAAATGTAGAAAGCCACGGTGATACCCAGAATGATTACGGTATGCATCACATCCCAATGATTCCAGCTGGCCCGGGTTGCTGCTTTTTGCCCGGCAGTAGCCGATGAAAAGGTTAAACCTTCTAACTGGGCTGCAGGAGCTGACTGGGTAAAACGGCTCACCACCATAATAACAAGAATACTGAAGACCAGCATACCGCCACTAAAAAACAACCAGTTGACATCGTAGAACAGGGTGTAAAACCAATTGGTGACACCGGTTTCGGCTGCCCACAATTTTACGTCAGCAAAACCATCAGCTTTTGCCTGAGAGGTATAAAGCACCTTGGCTCCAATCCGTAACACCCCGACAATGAAACCGGCAATCATACCCCACATACCGCCTTTGGGTGTTGGTCGTGAGGAAACAACTCCCAGCAGGAATGCCGCTGCAATGCCTGGTGCCAGCACCGACTGCACATCTTGTAAGTAGGTATAAAGCACATCGCCAATGCTACGCATAACCGGAATCCATAAAACACCCAGCACAACCACCACAACGGTTGCCATACGGCCAACATGCAGCAGCCTGCGTTCACTGGCTTCAGGACGGTATTTTTTATAAAAGTCGATGGTAAACAGCATAGCCGATGAGTTAAACAATGAAGCCAATGAGCTCATCAAAGCCGCCAAGATACCACAAACCACCAAGCCTTTTACACCGGCAGGCAGCAAGGTTGCCACCAGCGTTGGGAAAGCGGCGTCTGAGTTGGTCAAAGCAAATACCTGCCCATTGATCACCACTCCCTTCTGTGCCATCGCGAAAGCAATCATTCCCGGAATCATGAACAAAAATACGGGAGTCAGCTTCAGGTAAGCGCCAAAAATAGTCCCCCGCCGGGCTTCCTTTTCATTTTTGCCGGAAAGCACACGCTGAACAATAAACTGGTCGGTACACCAATACCAAAACCCGATGACCGCTGAACCGATAAATACGCCCAGCCACGGAAAATCCTGATCTCGGTTGCTTCGAATCAGATTGGTCATGCTGTCGCCATATTCGTTTACCGGAGTCGCGCTGGCAATTCTTATCATTTCATCCCAACCACCCAGAGCACGGAGGCCTAAAACAACAATGATGATTGACCCCAAAAGTAAAATCGGCGTCTGCAATACCGATGTGTAAAGTACTGATTTCATTCCGCCAATAACGGTATAAACGGCTGTCAGAAGGACCAGTCCAACGGCCGAAACCCAGAAGAAATCAATTCCCCATATAGACTCAATTCCAAACACTTCCTTGAAAACCAACCCACCGGCATAAACCGTTACGGCCACTTTTGTCAGCACATAACTGATCAGCGAGATCATAGATAAAATCGTACGCGATTCTTTATTGTAGCGTCGCTCTAGAAATTCGGGCATGGTGGTTACCATACTTCGCGAATAAAAGGGGACAAACACCCAGCCCAGCACCAGAATCATCCAACCCTGAATCTCCCAGTGCGCCATAGCCATTCCGCTTGAGGCACCGGCTCCGGCCAGTCCAATTAAATGTTCCGATCCAATATTGGAAGCAAAAATTGATGCTCCGATGGCAATCCAGGATGCCCCCCGGCCTGCAAGGAAATAATCGCCTGAAGTTTCTTCCTTCTGCCTAAACACCCACACGATAATCCCGATCAGTGCAAGCGCAAAGATCCCGATCACAATCCAGTCAAGTAAACCCATTAGTTCAATGTTTTTAGTTTGTGTTTATTCGTTTATTTAATTTCCTATAGTCCTTTGGAGAGGTGATAGTACAAATCATTCCATTTCAGTTCTTTTTTGAATTCTGAAATTTGAGTCTTCTCATCAATCACCACCAATTCCACACCAATCATTTCGGCCAGATCTTCCAGGTATTCTCTGTTCAATGCCATGCTAAAGCTGGTATGGTGAGCTCCGCCAGCTAAGATCCAGGCGGCGGCTCCGACTTCCAGATTAGGCATTGGAACCCACAAGGCACAGGCCACTGGCAATTTCGGAAGGGCTTTTGGCGTGATGCATTTCACCGGATTAATAATCATCCGCATGCGACCGCCCATATCAACCAAGGTGGCATTAATACCATCACCTTCAGGCGCGTTGAATACCAAACGGGCAGGTGCGTCTTTTCCGCCAATTCCCAAGGGGTGTACTTCAATTTTAGGTTTTGCAGCTGCTATTGTCGGACAGATTTCGAGCATGTGCGCACTCAAAACGGCTGGCTGAGCCGGATCCAAATGATAGGTGTAATCTTCCATGAATGAGCAACCACCTTCCATTCCCTGCGACATGACTTTCATGATGCGAACCAAAGCGGATTGTTTCCAGTCGCCTTCGGCACCAAAACCATAACCTTGCTCCATCAATCGCTGGCAGGCCAAGCCGGGTAGCTGTTTCAGACCATGCAAGTCTTCGAAATTGGTGGTGAAAGCTTTGTATCCATTCTTATCCAGAAATTTCTTTAAGCCCAGTTCTATTTTAGCCTGGTAACGAATATTTTCACTCGATTTGTCGTCCAATTGGTACTCGCTGGCATAAACATCCATCAAGCGGTCAATATCAGCTTCGGAAACCGTATTCATGCTGGCCACCAAATCGCCTACCCCATGATAATTCACCTGCCAACCTAAAATACGTTGAGCTTCTACCTTATCGCCCTCGGTAACTGCCACATGGCGCATATTGTCACCAAAGCGACATATTTTCAGACTTTTTGATTCATTATAACCAATAGCAGAGCGTGTCCATCCGCCTATTTTCTCCTGAACATTTTGATCTTCCCAATGGCCAACAATCACTTTCCGGTTCAGGCGCATGCGCGAGCATATAAAACCAAATTCGCGGTCACCATGTGCCGATTGGTTCAGATTCATAAAATCCATATCGATGGTTTCCCATGGAATATCGCGGTTAAACTGGGTGTGAAGGTGAACAAAAGGTTTATTCAAAACTGTCAGACCCTGTATCCACATTTTTGACGGAGAGAAGGTGTGCATCCAGGTAATTAGTCCAATACAGTTAGGTGAACTATTGGCCTCGAGGCAACAATTGTAAATTTCGTCCGGTGTTTTCAGCACCGGCTTAAAGACAATCTTTACCGGAATACTAGCTGATTCATCAAATGCTTTGGCTATCGTCTCCGAATCTTTGTCAACTTGTTTCAACGTTGCTTCACCGTATAAATTTTGACTGCCTGTTATGAACCAGACCTCGTACGATTTTAAGTCTCTTTTTTCCATCGTGTACTTTTTTATGTTTTGTTATACTTTAATAATTCGACTAATGTCCTTTTCTTCAATTCCTTGTTGATGATAGCAATAATAGTAGGCTCCTTTTTTTGATTCGGTGGAGTCTTTTTTGTTGGATCTTTTCAAAACACTCAACGACAAAATCTTCTTTCTGAAATTACCAGGATCAAGTTCGCGCTGAAAAATCGCTTCATAAAGTCGTCGCAACTGAGTCAGCGTAAAAAGCTCAGGCAGCAATTCCGCTCCCACCAACTGGTAGCCCGCGGTATATTGGAGTTTAGCTAAGGCTTTTGCCACCATTTCGTTATGATCGAAGATAAGGTCTGGCATATCCGTGAGCGGATACCAAGTGGCACCATACTCTTTCAAGAGGTTTTCATCGTACTTATCCAGTCGTACCAGTGCGTAATAAGCCAAACTAATCACGCGGGCCGATTTTTCCCGTTTCGGCTCGGTAAAGGCCGCCACCTGCTCCATGAAAATATTATCCAGTCCGGTGGTTTTCTTCAATATTCGTGTAGCAGCCTGATCGGAAGACTCATCATTTTGCACAAAGCCCCCGGGCAAGGACCAGTTCCCTTTTGAAGGTTCAAAGCTACGCGGGTACAGCAGCAATTTCAACTCACCATTGTTATACCCAAAGATGACGCAATCGACGGCGACATAGTGCTTGGGGTGCGCCCCATAAATTTCAGACAAGAATTCGTTTATTGATTCCATACGGTTCAAAATTATAAAAGTATTTTTTACTCTTAATGAGCTTTTCTAATTTTTTTAAGATAAATGTTCTATAACACAAAAGTAAGCGATCTGGATTTGTTTGGTAAGAATAAATTGAGCGAGTTCGCAAATCAGGGTTTTGAGCAATCATAATCGATTACTCAAATAACGGAACCTGATCGATCCAGACTTTCACGTTAGGGACAAAAGCAGGACGGAATAATTTCTACAAAAACAAACGAAACAACCACATTTTTTTTATATTTGCATCGCTTTAAACGACAAAGCCGGAGCCTCATTGCGTACAGGTAATATCAAAACAATTAAGCTCCGTTCCACAACTTATTGCCCAGATGGTGAAATTGGTAGACACGCCAGCTTGAGGGGCTGGTGACCGCTTACGGTCGTGCAAGTTCGAGTCTTGTTCTGGGCACAGTACATATTAAAAGCCGTTAATAATCAGGCTGTTACATTTCCACTCCTTCTGGCTGCTGCAATATTTGCTGCAACACACCTCGGGGATAGCCTGTTTTCTTTGGCTTATATTGCAGCATTAGCAAAAGCTTTAAAATTGGCCGAATTGGAAAGAGGACAAAAATTACACCCGTTCCGCCTGGCTCGGCTGATCGATTGCGGAGGCGATTTAAAAAAAAGATGGTACATTGAATACAATGTGTTTCACGTACAGCGAAATCAACTGGTTCGCAAGTACGACTATACCATCAACGAATACAAAACTGAAGCAGAAAGAAAAGCATTCGCATCAATCCGGATTAAACAAATCAACGAGCTGCTGAAAAGCGGACTCCACATCGACCTGGAAAAATCCCGGAATACTAAGATCGAAGATAATTTAAAGACAATCGAAGAAGCGCTCGAATACGCCCTGGCTTTGAGAAACAACGCAAAAAGGACCATGGATTCCTATTCGTCCGAAGTCCGCCTGTTCTGCAAATTCTTGGGCAAGAAGAAAAACTATTCCATATTAGCCCTCGAAAAAAAATACATTTACCAGTACATCGACCACTTATCAGCCAATGGCAATGCTGGCAAAACAATCAATACAAAGCTTGGCGCCCTTCGTACAATGGCGTTCCGACTGCAAAAACGCGGCATCCTGAAAG
>JAGXIR010000143.1 GCA_024635605.1 Sunxiuqinia sp. | reverse complement strand
CTTCTTTTTCTTCTTTAAAAAGTACTTTTTAATCAGAAAAAACAGGGCGCCGGCAAGCGCCAAATAAACCAGTATGTTCTGTATGCTCCACATTTTTAGTCTGTTTTCTGTTTACAGGTTAAATTGAAATTATTTCAACAATTGATAGGCAATCATCGACACCAGGTAAGCGAATCCCGTCATCAATACCAATTGAATTAACGGCCATTTCCAACTGTTGGTTTCTTTTTTCACAACAGCCAGCGTACTCATACATTGCAGGGCAAAAGCATAAAACAGGAGCAATGAAATGCCCGTTGGAAAATTGAACAACTTTTCTCCCGTTCTTGAATTCGTGTCGGTTGACATCCGGACTTTGATGGTTTCCTCTTCGTCACTTCCTACGCTGTAAATGGTGGCCAGCGTTGCCACAAAAACTTCGCGTGCTGCAAAGGATGTTACCAGCGCAATACCAATTTTCCAGTCGTAGCCCAAAGGCCTTATCACTGGCTCAATGTTATGCCCAATGATGCCAATGTAGGAATGGCGAAGCTGGTAGGAAGCAATGGCTGTAGTCATTTCCTGTTCGTCAAGCTGGGCATTCTCGGTTTGCGCACGAACAATTTCTTCGGCCTGGTAAAAATCGTCGGAATAACCGTTGGAAGCCAAAAACCACAAAACGATCGAGATGGCCAGGATAATTTTACCGGCACCAAAAATAAAGCTTTTCGTTTTCTCGATCACGGTATACAACACGTTCTTGGGCAAGGGCAGTTTGTAAGCCGGCATTTCTATTACAAAAAAGGTACGTGCCTTGTTTTTAAGGATTTTGTCGAGAATGAAGGCGGAGAAGACAGCCATTCCAAATCCCAATGCATACAAGCCCATCAGGGTTAGCCCTTGCAGGTTAAAGCCGGCAATCGTCCGGTCAGGAATGACCAGTGCGATAATGATCAGGTAAACCGGCAGTCGTGCCGAACACGTAGTAAATGGGGTCACCAGAATCGTAATGAGCCGTTCTTTCCAGTTTTCGATGTTCCGTGCCGCCATTACAGCCGGTATGGCACACGCCGTTCCCGAAATCAGGGGAACAACGCTTTTTCCGCTCAGTCCGAATCGGCGCATCACCCGATCCATCAAAAACACAATCCGGCTCATGTAGCCACTTTCTTCGAGCAATGAAATAAACAGAAACAGGAAAGCGATTTGCGGTACAAAAATAACAATGCCGCCAATGCCGGGGATAATTCCTTCGGCCAGTAAACTGGTAAACGGGCCTTCAGGCAAATGGTTGTTGGTCCATTCGCTCAGTCGGGTAAACGACTCATCAATAAAATCCATCGGGACACTGCTCCAGTTGTAAATGGCCTGAAAAACCAAGAGCATCACCAGAAAAAAGACGATATAACCGGCCACGCGGTGTGTCAAAACCCGATCCAGCAAGCTTCGCCAGTCCGTAGCTTTCGACGCGTCAGCCTGATAAACATCTTTTAAAAACCGGTTAATGAAAAGGTAGCGGGCAATCGTTTCCTTTTGCTGCAACCGCTTGATCTCAGGTGTTGCCCTCGCCGAGTAGGTATTGGCTTTTCGTAAGTCTTCATCAATTTTTTCCAGGGGCACATCCTGCGAAACAACCAGCCACAATGAGTAAAGATTTTGCGTAGGATAAGCCTGCTGCAAACGATCAAAATAATCCGGATCAATATCGGCCAGATGGATTGTTGCTGAAACCGGCAAATTCTGATAATCTTCCAGCAGACTTTTTAGCTCCCCGATTCCTGTTCGCTTCCGTGAGCTAACCAAAACCACTTTCGACTGGATTTTTTTCTCCAGCATAGCCACGTCAAGCGTAATTCCACGCCGCTCCATTTGGTCGGCCATATTGACCACCAAAATCGCCGGAATCTGAAGATCCTTGATCTGTGTAAACAGGATTAAGTTTCGCTTGAGGTTTTCCACATCGGCCACGACAACCGCCACATCGGGATAATCTTTTTTGTTTCTGCTGAGTAAGTTCTCAACCACTAACTGCTCATCGGCCGATGAAGCATTCAGGCTATATGTGCCCGGCAAATCAATGATGTGTGCTTTGGTCCCATTGGGTAACTTGCAGCTTCCTTCCTTCTTCTCGACCGTAATCCCCGGATAATTTCCAACTTTCTGGCTTAAACCTGTCAACAAGTTGAAAATTGATGTTTTGCCAGTATTCGGATTTCCTATTAGTGCAACATTCAATGGTTTGCTCATGCTAACTTACACAATTTTTGTGATTTCAATTAAAACAGCTGTCTCTCTCCTGATGGCTAAGTTGTTCCCGTTGATATTTAGATATAAGGGATCGCTAAATGGAGCCAGCTGAATCAATTGAACCTCGTTTCCGGGCAAGCAACCCATTTCCTGAAGTTTTACCGGAATCTGGTCGACGGAAAAATTTCCAATAATTCCTTTTTCACCGCGTTTGAGGCTGCTAATGGTGTCTTTTATGGTTGCATGCTTAAAATTGATCATAGCCCGAATTTTTATTTACAACACAGGCGACAGGCAGTTGCTAAAATCAATACCCATACGCCATACTTTAACGTCTTTTCCTTTGGAAACACACAAAAGTAAGTTTGCCGTGACAAAAACACAATCCCCTTTTCTTGTGATATTGAATTGCCCGGTTGCTGTTTTGACGGCTTACCCTCCCCTAAAGTTATGAGTAAAAAAATACAGGTTCAAAAGTAACTTATTGAACCTGTATCGAAATTGAGTAGTAGTGCTGTCTAAAAACTAGAAAACGCCGCGCACATTGGTCGTGCCGCCACCTTCGAGCGTGACGGAAACGGGTTTGTTTTGTTTCCAGTTTCCACTCGTAAAATCAGGCACATCAATCGAGTTTGAACGATTGGCAACCGACCATTCTGAAAGTGGCGTGATCACGCTCCACAGTGCGGCATCATACACATCCTGGTCCAGCGGAAGACCATTTCGCAGGCAATCAATCAAACGCCAGTCCATCATAAAATCCATTCCGCCATGGCCACCAACTTTTTTGGCCATCTCTCCCACTTTCAACACAATTTCAGGGGTGTATTTTTCTTCCAGTTCTTTCATTTCGGCCTCGTCAACCCAGCTGTGTCCGAATGAAATTTTTGCAGGTGACGGATATTTACGGGCAATTCCTTTGGTGCCGCTTAACAGATGAATCCTGGAGTATGGACGTGTGGAGGTGACATCGTGCTGCACCATAATGGTTTTTCCTTTGTGGGTTTTAATCACCGATGTATTCATGTTTCCGCGATACTCGTTGCCACTAAATTCCTTAAAGAACGAATCTTCTGCGGCCAGCTCTTTCGCCCGTTCG
The DNA here is from genome assembly GCA_024635605.1 of Sunxiuqinia sp. Taxonomy (GTDB): domain Bacteria; phylum Bacteroidota; class Bacteroidia; order Bacteroidales; family Prolixibacteraceae; genus Sunxiuqinia. The sequence continues at coordinate 4,653 of JAGXIR010000143.1, read as the reverse complement.
GCCATCTGAAAATCGGCTGATGACATGGCAACGAGATAATCCATTTGGTCTCCCCGGTTAATGTTCATCGCCTGGCAAACCGGCCCTAAACCGTGCGTCGGGTAAAGATTACCATTCCGGTAATTTTCTTTCAGGCGCCACATGTCGTAATACGCGTTTTTATTGAAGTTCAGATCAACCAGGTTGTGAATGTACGCGCCCTCGCCATGAACGAGCTCTCCAAACAATCCTTGTCGGGCCATATTTAACGTGAGCAACTCAAAAAAGTCATAGCAACAATTCTCCAGCATCATGCAATGTTTCTGAGTCCGCTCCGATGTTTCCACCAATTGCCAGGCTTCATCAATTGTTTTAGCCGCGGGAACCTCTACAGCCACATGTTTTCCTTGTTCCATGGCATAAACAGCCATTGGCGTGTGCACATCCCAGGGAGTGCAAATATAAACCAGATCAATTTCATCGCTGTCGCAAAGCGCTTTCCACGAATCTTCCTTTCCGTAATATTCTTTAGCGACTGGCAGACCGGCATCCTTCAGTCGTTTCTGTGCGTCTTTCACCTTTTCCTCGCGAATATCGCAGAAGGCTTTGATCTCAACACCTTCAATATGCGACATTCGAACGGGTGCGCCCGAACCCCGCATGCCTAAACCAATAAAACCAACGCGTACAACCGGCAGTTTGGGAGCGGCATAATTACACATGTTAAATCGGCCTAAAGTTTTCTTCCTGGAGCGAGTAGCGTTTAAATTTTCAGCACCCAGGTGATTATTCGACCAGGCAGAAATACCAGTCATGGTCAACCCCACCCCTAGTGTGGCGCGTTTCAGAAACGAACGACGATCATTTTTTTCCATTCTTTTTCTATTTAGAAATTAACGCATTGAAATTTGCTTTCGTCAGGACCAATCAGATACGCCACAGCCAAAAGCTCATCACTGCTAAAATACGAGATTTATCAAACTGAATTTTACAAATATATTAAAAGATGTGTGTTCGTGCACACATTTTAGCTGAAAAACTTTTCCCATCGAAAAATAGGTACTATTTTAGCACCGTAAATCAAGCAGATAAAACAGAAACACAAAAGGATTAGACACCTCGAAAATTTAATAACCGCATGAATACAAAAAACTTACCTGCATCAACAGAAAAAATACCACTCCGTATTTTTAATAGCAAAGAAGACGGTTCGGCTTTTATTGCCAACCAAATTGCCACCATTATTGAAGCTAAGAATGAGCTTGGACAAAAAACAGTTTTGGGGCTGGCAACCGGTAGTTCTCCGCTACGCGTGTACCGCGAACTCATTCGGTTCCACCAGGAAGAAGGCCTGAGTTTCAAAAATGTTATCACGTTCAATCTGGATGAATACTACCAGGTAGAGCCTGAAAACAAAGAAAGCTATCACTTCTTCATGTACGAACACTTTTTCAATCATATCGACATTAAGCCCGAAAATGTGCACATACCAAACGGGATGTTATCGCCATCTGAAATTGATGAATTTTGCCAGGAATACGACCAAAAGATTGCCTCATTAGGCAACATCGATGTTCAGCTTTTGGGCATTGGCCGGTCGGGACATATCGGATTTAACGAACCCGGCGCAACAGAAACCGCTACCACCCGACTGGTTAAATTAAATAAAATAACCATTGACGATGCTGCTGAGGCATTTGATGGTGAAGAACATGTCCCATTACGGGCAATCACCATGGGCGTAAAAACGATTATGAATGCAAAAAAAATCTTTATGGCAGTTTGGGGCGAATCCAAAGCAGAAATACTTGCCAAAGCAATAGAAGGACCGGTTGGAAGTGATGTACCGGCCTCGTATTTACAAAAACATCCTGACGTGCTCTGCATTGCAGACGAGCCGGCAGCTTCAAAACTTACCAAATTTAAAACTCCGTGGCTGACAAATTTTTGTACATGGGACAGCCACATGAAGAAAAAAGCGGTGATCTGGCTTTCGCACAAAACAAACAAGCCCATGCTGAAGCTGACGGACAACGACTACAAACAATGGGGATTGGCTGATTTATTAAAAACAGCCGGCTCGGCTTACAATGTAAATATTGACATCCACAACCAGATTCAGCAAACCATTACCGGATGGCCGGGAGGAAAACCAAACACCGACGACAAACAACGCCCCGAACGATCCAATCCGTTTCCGAAGCGATCGATTGTTTTCAGCCCTCACCCCGATGATGATGTCATTTCAATGGGAGGAACCTTAATTCGCCTGGCCGATCAAGGACATGATGTTCATGTTGCCTATCAAACATCGGGAAACATTGCCGTGTTTGATGATGATGCCCGCCGTTTTACTGATTTTCTACTCGGATTTTCAAAGAAATTTGATATTGCTGAAGAGGCGATTCAACGTTTGCATCAGGAAATTACTGACACCATTAAAAATGCGGAAAGAGAATCGAACAGCAATGAAAATGTCTTAAAAATAAAAGGACTGATCAGGCGTGGCGAAGCATCGGCTGCCTGCCGTTTTTGCGGAGTGAAAGACGAAAACGCCCACTTTCTGGAATTGCCATTCTATGAAACGGGGCAAGTAGTGAAAAATGATTTATCGGATGCCGATATTGATATTATTGTCGATCTTTTGCAAAAAATCAGACCACATCAAATCTTTGCTGCCGGCGATTTGCATGATCCGCATGGAACCCACGCGGTATGTTTGAATGCCATTTTCAAAGCCATCGACCGGCTAAAATCGGAAGAATGGATGAAAGACTGCTACGTTTGGCTTTATCGCGGCGCATGGCATGAGTGGAATATTGAAGATATTGAAATGGCAGTTCCAATCAGCCCGGAAGAGTTGATGAAAAAGCGAAAAGCCATTTTCAAGCACCAATCACAAAAAGATTCGCCGGTTTTCCCTGGAAAAGACAAACGCGAATTTTGGCAGCGGGCCGAAGACCGCAACCGCAATACAGCCAAGCTATACGACAAACTTGGCCTGACAGAATACGAAGCCATCGAAGCTTTCAAACGTTATAAATTCTAACTATCAAAAAATGGATGACACTAAAATAAACGCGATAATCGATCATTTCGAATTGCAGGGTGAAATAGGCGATCTGGAAATTTACGGATCAGGACATATTCACGAAACCTATCGTTTGAAAAACAAGCAAGCGGATCAACCTGACTACATTCTTCAAAAAATCAATCATTCCATCTTTACCGATGTAGCTGCCCTGATGCATAACATTGAAACGGTCATCAATCATTTGCAGCTGAAAGGAAAAAGCGCGGCTTCACAAGACACACTGTCGCTGGCTCGGACCAAAGGAGGAAAAAGTTACTACCAGCATGCCGATGGCAGCTACTGGCGGGTGTACCTGTTTTTGAAAGGCACAAAAGGATACGACCTGATAGAAAATGATAAGCAAGCGCGTGAAGGTGGGCGGGCTTACGGACAATTCATCGCCGACTTGTCTGACCTCGACCCAACCAAAATTCATGAAATACTACCCAATTTTCACAACATCCAACATCGGTTAAATCAGTTGGATGACGCGATTGCCCGCGACCCGGAAAATCGATTGAAAGATCTGGCTCAGGAAGTTGACTTTGTGAAAGAAAGAGCCGATCGGATGAAAACGATCAAACAAATGGGCGACACTGGCAAACTGTCCTTACGAATAACGCATAACGACACGAAGTTTAACAACGTGTTGCTGAATAAAAAGGACGAGGCTCAATGTGTGATCGATCTGGACACCATCATGCCCGGCTATATCGCCTTCGATTTTGGCGATGCCGTGCGCACCATTATCAATACTGCGGAAGAGGATGAAAAAGACCTCGAAAAAATCCAGCTCAACATGGGATTATTCAAAGCTTTTGCAGATGGCTTTATTGAAAAAACGCAGGCCATTCTGAATGAAGACGAAGTTAATTCATTGTCGCAAAGCTGCTTGTTGCTGCCCTATATTATGGGCGTTCGTTTCCTGACCGACTATATTGACGGCGATCACTATTATAAAATTCATTCGCCACACCACAACCTACAGCGCGCCAAGGCCCAGTTCGAGCTGGTGAGAAAACTGGAAGGAAAATTTGATGAAATACAACAAACCATTCAAACCATTAGTAAAAAACACCATGCAACTGGAAATTCCTAAACTCAATTTCGCGGTTCATCATACCAGGGAATTAAAAACCGTTTTTGAAGCATTGCCCACAATTCCGCTGGCTTGCTTTTCATGGGATACGCCATCGTCAAAACCTGAAGTTGGTTTTAAAATTGCCCACAACAATGAGATGGTGTTTTTACAGTACCAGGTTCGCGAGGATGAGATGCTCGCCCGGTATAGCCAACACAATCAGCCAGTTTACACCGATAGCTGTGTTGAGTTTTTTATTGCCTTTAACAATGATTCGAACTACTACAATTTTGAATTTAACAGTTTGGGGACGTGTTTGGCAGCCTGGGGACCCGATCGAAATCAACGGGAGCCTATCGCCACTGAATTGCTCGATCAAATTCAGACCAGAACGACAATCAGCAGGCTAAATCAGGGACAGTCGCCTCGTTTCGAGTGGCAGATTTGCATTCAGTTGCCGGTTTCAATTTTCATCCACAACAAAATCAGCCAATTATCAGCAACCGAGGCACGAGCCAAT
>JAGXIR010000142.1 GCA_024635605.1 Sunxiuqinia sp. | reverse complement strand
GCCTTGTATCGTCCGGGACCAATGGAATACATCCCTGATTTTATTGACCGGAAGCACGGGCGTAAAGAAGTGCACTACGATCACCCCATGATGGAGAAATACCTGAAAACGACTTACGGGATTACGGTTTTCCAGGAACAGGTGATGTTATTGTCGCGTCATTTGGCCAATTTTACTCGTGGCGATTCCGATTCACTTCGGAAAGCGATGGGTAAAAAGATTAAGGCGATGATGGATAAACTCAAAGTAAAGTTTATTGATGGCTGCAAGGCAAACCCCAAATTTGTTGAGGGTTGTGAGCAGATGAAGAAGGAGCCGGATATCATTATCGAAAAAATATGGAAAGACTGGGAAGCATTCGCGTCATACGCCTTTAATAAATCACACTCGGTTTGTTACGCACACATTGCTTATCAAACGGGCTATCTGAAAGCGCATTTCCCGGCCGAGTTTATGGCGGCCAACATGAGCCGTAACCTAAGCAACATTGCGGATATTACCAAGCTGATGGGCGAGTCACAACGGATGGGAATGAACGTACTGGGGCCTGATGTGAATGAGAGTTTCCTTAAGTTCATGGTGAACAAGGAAGGTGACGTGCGCTTTGGAATGGCCGCAATCAAAGGTGTTGGATCAGGTGCCGTGACCGACATTGTTAAAGCCCGGCAGGATGGTTTGTTTACTTCTGTCTTTGACTTTGTAGAGCGGGTTAACCTGCAAACGGTCAACAAAAAAAACATTGAAGCACTGGCCATGGCCGGAGCTTTTGACAGTTTTGGAACAATCAAGCGTGGCCAATTTTTTGCCAGTTCGGCTGAAAATGAGCCCTCATTCGTTGAAAAATTAATTCGCTACGGGCACCAGATTCAGTTGGAAAGCAACAATGCCCAGCAATCGTTGTTTGGCGAAGTTATGTCGGCTCAGGCTGTGAAAACCCCGGATGTTCCGGATGTTCCGGAGTGGCCTAAAATTGTATTGCTCGAAAAGGAAAAGGCCCTGATTGGAATCTACCTTTCATCGCATCCGCTGGATGATTACAAGTTGGAAGTGGAAAACTTTACCAGTCGTGAGTTTTCATTGAAAGACATCAATAATAATATTGAAGCCATGAAAGGGCGCGACCTGACCTTTGCCGGCATGGTAACTGAAAGCCGGGAAGCAATTGGCAAAACAGGGAAGCATTTTTGCACAATGACTCTGGCAGACTACACCGATTCGTACACCTTCTTTTTCTTCGGGAAAGACTATGTTGAGTTTTCGAAGTATTGTAAAACCGGTTTGTTTCTAATGATTAAAGGGCAGGTGCAACCACGGTTTAACGGCGACCAGCTGGAGTTTAAAATCAGAAGCATAGAATTGCTGTCCGAAATCCGGAAAAACAATATCAACACAGTAACGTTGCAATTGCCACTGCAAAATGTAACGTCCGATCTGATTCAGGAAATTGAATCCATCAGCCTAAAAAACAAGGGGAAAGCCTTGTTGCGATTTAATATCTGGGATTCAGAAACAAAAAGTATGGTTAACCTGTTTTCAAGGAACACTCGTGTGGAAATGACCAGTGAATTGGAGCGGTTCATTCGAAATCATGAATCGCTGACTTTCAAGATTAATTAGCTTTTAAAGCTTCAAATAAAATAATAGTTTAATAATATTGATTATGGCACAAGAAGTAAATGATGCAAACTTTGAGGAAGTTGTTCTTCAATCTGACAAACCGGTTTTAGTGGATTTTTGGGCTGAGTGGTGTGGTCCCTGCCGTATGGTTGCTCCTGTTGTTGAGGAGTTGTCGCAAGATTATGCCGGGAAACTGCTGGTGACAAAAGTTGACGTGGACAGTAATCCGGAAACCGCGATGAAATTTGGTATCCGGAATATTCCTACCATCTTGTTCTTTAAAGATGGCGAAGTGGTTGACAAGCATGTTGGTGCTGCCCCAAAATCGGCATTGGCAACAAAAGTAGATGCTTTGCTTTAAACCGGAACGCATAAAAAATAAAAGAGGCTGAACTCGTTGGAGTCAGCCTCTTTTTATTTATTGGTATTCTCTTCAGGAGATAAAGAAAATGCTTATTCAGCTTTCTTTTCTTCTTTTTTGTCTTCAGCAGCAGGTTCTTCTTTCGAAGTTTCTTTGGCTGCAGGTGCTTCAGCTTTAGGAGCTTCCTCCGCAGGAACTTCTTCTTTTGCTGGTTTTTCAGTAGCAGGTGTTTTCTCAACAGCGGGAGCTTCCTCAGTAACAGGGGTTTCTTCTGCTACCGGTGCTTCTTCTGCTACAACTGGAGCTTCTTCAACAACAGGTGCTTCAGCTTTAGGAGCTTCCTCCGCAGGAACTTCTTCTTTTGCTGGTTCTTTAGTAGCAGGTGTTTCCTCAACAGCGGGAGCTTCCTCAGCAACAGGAGTTTTTTCTGCTACAACTGGAGCTTCTTCAACAGCTGGAGCTTCTTCTGCAACAACAACTTCTTCCTCTTCTGCTGGTGCTTCAACTTCTTCAGGCGCTTCAGCGGCTTTGGCTTCAGCAGCTAATTCTGCATTGCGTTTGGCTATTGCAGCTGCACGCTCGGCGTTTACTTTCACTTCAGCTTCCAGTTGTTTTGTTTTCAAGGAATCGGTGTCTTTTGACAAACGATCTTTTTTCGCTTGAATCTTGGCTTCTTTTTCAGCTGACCAGTTGTCGAAACGACGTTCTGCTTCGGCTTCATCAAAAGAACCTTTGGCAACACCACCTTGTAGGTGCTTTTTGTACAATACTCCTTTGTAAGATAAAATTGCTCTTACTGTGTCGGTTGGCTGTGCACCTTTTGTAAGCCAGTCTAAAGCTTTATCAAAATCAAGATCGATCGTAGCAGGATTTGTGTTTGGATTATAGGATCCAATCCTTTCAATGTAACGACCATCTCGTGGTGCCCTGCCATCAGCTACCACAATGTGGTAGAATGCTAAACGTTTGCGACCATGTCGCTGCAATCTGATTTTTGCTGGCATGTGAATTAATTTTAATTGTAAACAATTTTTTAATTGTGGCGCAAAGATATACTTTTATTTTTGAAATAAAACAATCGACTTTGAGTTAAATAAATAAAGAAAAAAATGCTCCCTGCCCGCAACCATTTGACGGTTTGTTCATCTTACTTGGACATTTGAAACAATTAATTTTAGAATTTAAAAGACATGAAAAAAATTATTCCTATTGCAGTAAGTGTTTTGATGGTTGGGCTGTTGGCTTGTGAGCCGGAAGAGGTAGCCTTTGATCCGGCAGCTGATGTTTTTGTAATTACCAAAACAGTAGCAACAGAAAATGAGGTAGATACCCTATACGGATTTGCCCTGCATGCATTTGCCAACAAACCTATGCAAAGTGTTACTGCAACAGCCGATGACGATGCAAGCTATAGTTTGGAAGCCTATGAGGGTTATCCGTACGATTTTTATTTTCAAACACCTGAAAATCAATTTTCTTCCAGCATGCCATGGGTTGGCTCCTACAGTTTTAATATTGTGGCCCAGTCAGGCGAAACGAGTATGCTCAGCGACAATTTAGCTGATGATGTGATTTATCCGACGGATACCATCAAGTATGAGTTTGATGCCACCCAGAAAAAAATGAAGCTTACCTGGACCGAGATTGAAGATGCTGATTACCTCATCGTTAAAATGTTTGAAGAAGATGATGACCAGGTATTTCAATCGTCATCGCTGTTGGGCGATAAAGAGGAATACACCATATCCGCTTCAGGATCGGGTTGGGCCAGTGGCTTTGAGCCTGCCGAGGATGGAACGTACATTATTCAGCTTGACGCCTTCAAATATGAATCAGGGCAAAGCGGGGTAAACTTACAAGCGAAGTCAATTAGCTTACAAACGATTGTTTGGGGTGAGGAATAGCCCCTGGAAAACGATCTCTTGAAACGGACGGCCCGAATTTTTGGGCTGTCCGTTTTTGTTATTGATTAATCTGGCTTGTTTTTCTATTTTTGTAGACCATTTAAAATGACAACCATGATTCAGAAAGAGCAGCTAAAAGAGCTTGCAGAGCGTCGGGATGCGCTGAGGAGGCATCTTTGACTACGATGCAAAATTAATTCAACTACAAGAAGAAGAACTCAAAACACAAGATCCAGACTTCTGGAACGACCCCAAGGCAGCCGAACAACAGATGAAAGCCATCCAGTCGATTAAGGTTTGGACCGAGGGGTTTAAAAATGTCAATCAGGCGTTCGAAGATTTGCAGGTTTTATATGAATTTTTTGAGGCTGATGAAGCCAGCGAAGCCGAAGTTGATGCCCAGTTTCAAAAAGCACTAACGCATATTGAAGAGCTGGAAGTCCGTAACATGCTTCGAAAAGAAGAAGACAAGCTGGGAGCCATTCTCCGGATTAACGCCGGGGCAGGTGGTACCGAAAGCAACGACTGGGCCGAAATGTTGATGCGCATGTATATGCGTTGGGGCGAAAAAGAAGGCTATAAAGTCACCGTTTCAGAATACAGCGCCGGCGATGAAGTGGGCGTAAAAAATTGTACCATCGAGTTTGAAGGCGATTATGCTTATGGCTACCTGAAAAGCGAAAATGGCGTGCACCGGCTGGTACGTTTGTCGCCTTTCAATGCACAGAATAAGCGGATGACTTCCTTTACCTCTGTTTTTATCGCGCCCCTGGTCGATGATACCATTCAAATTGAAATTAATCCTGCTGATATTACCTGGGACACGTTTCGTTCCGGAGGTGCCGGCGGTCAGAATGTGAACAAGGTAGAAACCGGTGTTCGCCTGAGACATGCACCAACAGGTATTGTTATTGAGAATACCGAGAGCCGGTCGCAGTTGGGTAATAAGGAAAACGCTATGCGTTTGCTGAAATCACAATTGTACGAGCTGGAACTGCGTAAATTGCGGGAAGCGGAAATGCAAATCGAGTCGACCAAGAAAAAAATTGAGTGGGGGTCGCAAATCCGTTCGTATGTGCTGCAGCCCTATAAAATGGTGAAAGACACCCGAACCGGACATGAAACAGGCAATGTTCAGGCTGTTTTGGATGGGGAGATTGACGGATTTATGAAAGCCTTCCTAATGGAATTTAGTGAAGACTAAGGCTCGCATACGTGTTGCGCGGGTGACGAATACTGAAGAAACATTTTTCAGCCATTAAAAAAATAGGGCTGACGTTGCCCGGGATATGGAAAATGCAGAAACTTTTTTGCATATTTAGGACAGATCGTTTAACCACTTCGCCGTTGAGGGGTTATTCTCAATAAAACAACTGAATATGACAAAAATAAACAATCCATACATCAATCGTGAAATAAGCTGGCTTTCGTTTAACGCGCGCGTATTGCAGGAAGCCGAAGATCCGACCGTTCCACTTTTTGAGCGCATCCGGTTTATCGGAATTTTTTCGAACAACCTCGATGAGTTTTTTCGTGTTCGGGTAGCCTCGGTGCGTCGGATGGTCGATTTTGGGAATGATGAAACCTTAATTGGCGACATTAATCCTGAAGAGTTACACGAGAAAATCATGGAGACCGTTGTTTCGCATCAAAGACGTTCGCAGGAAATCTTCCGCAACATCATGAAGGAGCTTAAACAGGAGAATATTCTCATGGTTGATGAGACTGATCTGGAGCCGGAACAAATTGTTTTTGTCAAAAATTACTTCAAGGATAAGGTGCTTCCAAACCTGATTCCCATCATGCTGAGCAAAGAAAACAAGTTTCCGTACTTGCGCGACCGGTCGGTTTACCTGGCCATCAAACTTTCGCGCAAGGCACGGCCCGACAAATTTGCCTATGCCCTGGTGCGTATCCCAAACATATCTTTGTCTCGCTTCCTGGTATTACCCGAGAAAGAAGGACGTAAATACGTTATGTTGCTCGACGATGTGATTCGATACAGTTTACCCGATATTTTTCCTTTGTTCAACTACGATCAGTTTGAAGCTTATACCATTAAAGTGACCCGCGATGCAGAGCTGGATATTGATGATGATATCTCCAAAAGTTTTGTTGAAAAGATGGAAGCCAGCTTGAAGAAGCGAAAAGTGGGTACACCTGTCCGACTGCTATATGACAAAGAAATTCCGGAGGATTTATTGAACTTTATCATCAAAAAGATGAAGCTAGATCCGGACAACCAAGTGCCGGGAGGGAAGTATCACAATCACAAAGACTTTATGGAATTCCCGGAGATTGGACAGCCCCACCATTATTACAAACGCCTGACGCCGGTTCGGCACAAAGAGTTGAAACAGCATGAAAGTATTCTGAAGCGGTTACGTCGGAGAGATATCATGCTTCATTATCCTTATCAGAGTTTTAGCCACTTTCTTGATTTGCTTCGCGAAGCGGCAATCGACCCGGCAGTGAAAGAGATCGGCATCACGATTTATCGTGTGGCCGACAATTCGCGGGTGGTAAATGCTTTGCTGAATGCTATTCGAAACGGGAAAAAAGTAACGGTCGTCATCGAGCTGCAAGCCCGGTTTGATGAAGAAGCCAACATTTACTGGTCGAATAAGTTGCAGGAAGAAGGGGCTCATGTGGTTAACGGAGTGCCCGGATTGAAAGTGCACAGTAAGCTGGCCTGGATTAAAAGGAAGGAAAAAGATTTATTCAGAAATTACGCTTATGTGGGAACCGGAAATTTTCATGAAGGAACAGCCCGGGTGTATGGCGACGACGGTTTGCTGACCGCCGATCCCAGAATCGCCGATGAAGTTGCCAGCCTGTTTGGCTTCTTCAAACACAATTACCGGATCTCAAATTACAAACACTTGGTGGTGAGTCCGTTCTCGATGCGTGACTTTTTTATTTCCAAAATTGATCAGGAAATAGCCATTGCCAAATCGGGTAAGCGTGGATTTATGGTGCTGAAAATGAATAGCCTGATCGACCCCGAAATGATGAATAAAATTTATGAAGCAGCGCGTGCCGGTGTGAAAATTCGCCTGATTGTTCGCGGGATCTTCGGACTGCTGACCGAGTTGGAAGGAGTAAGTGAAAACATTGAGGCGATAAGTATTGTCGATAAATACTTGGAGCACTCCCGGATTTTCTTGTTTGGAAACGGAGGCCAGGATCAGATTTATATCTCATCGGCCGATTGGATGCCACGGAATTTAAATCGGCGTATTGAAGTAGCCTGCCCGGTTTACGATGAAAACCTGAAAGCCGAATTGCGTGAAATGCTTAAGATTCAGCTTCGTGATAATACCAAATCCCGGATTTTAGACAACGAATTGTCGAACACCTACAACCGGCAACATATGGAAGGGCGGTTTCGTGCCCAGGAAGATTATTATCAGTATATCAAAATTAAACATCAAGTCGCCATGGAGATCTACCATAACCCACGATGCTCAAAAAGCCGGGCTGGTTTAAAGTACCTCGAAGAAAACGGATACCACATCAACGTGAAAAATTATCTGAAAGACGGGATTACTGCTGATGAAATTAAAAACATCCTGTCAAAATCAGGAATGAGCGCATTCGAACTGGTTCGAACCCAGGAGGAATTGTATCGAAAAGAATACAAGGACAAAGAGCTGACCGATAAGGAATGGGTGAAAATTTTGGCGGAAAATCCACGCTTGATCAAGCGCCCGATTGTGATTAACGGGAAAAAAGCCATTCTGGCTCAGCCACCTGAGCAAATCGAGAAAATCCGGTAGTACAACTTCAAAAGCTCTTAGCCAACTTTCGACTGCAGCGACTGAATCTCCTGTTCGAGCTTGGCTTTTTGTTTTAGAAGCTTCGATAAGGCCAGCGCGTCTTTTATCGCCTGCTTGTCATATTCTTCCAGAATGATGTAGTAGTAGCGCGAGCCTAAGAATACGGCTTTGAGGTTGCGGTCGGCATGTTCGGCAATAAACTCAATAACTCCATTGTCGGCGCCTTCTCGGTACGAGACTTTCTCCCATTTGGTCTCCATAAAATCACTGCGGTGGTTCAATACATTCTCCAGGTCAACCTTGTCGGTTTTCGCCTGAATGTCCTGATCGTAAACCCGCAAGCCGGTATGCTCCAGCCATTGGTCGCCATAATAGTTGCTCGAAATATACAGCTCGCCCCGCTCATCCAGGTGAATTTTAATAAAAGATTTGTCCCAGCGCCGTTCAAACTGCTGGCGCTTGTGAACGTATTGTGTGTAGCGGTCGAAATCGGTTTTTTCTTTCACAAATTTGGCTTCCAGTTTCTCCAGCGTCACCATCAGCGAATCCATTTCATCCTGCTTTTTGTAAAACAGGTCACCGTAAATTTTCTTTTTGAATTGATCGGCCTCAACCACTGTTTGCAGCGCTCCCTTGTATTTCATTTGGATGGTGTCCAAGTGTTGCAGTGCTTGAGTCGTATCGCCTTTTTGATATACGTTTTTAGCAAGCGTAAGCCTTTCGGAGGCCAGCTCTTTCTCCGATTTTCCACAGGAAAACAACAGGGCGGCAATCAATGCGATAAAAAAAATCCGGCTCAGATTCATGGACAAATGCGTTTAAATAATTTCCTTCGTAGTTTCAATTCACCAAAGAAAATTAATAATTATCAGGATGGAAACAAATTCAGTCGCTTTTTTTCAATCACAAAATTATCCTGAGCTTCCCGCCAAACCGCTTGTTGCTTCCTGGAAAGTGAAAAATCCGGAGAATGTAGGAAGTTTAATTCGCCTGGTGGATAATGTGGGAGGCGACACCTTGTATTTGCTGGATGATGAAAATCCTAAGCGCGAAAGTTCCATCAAAAAAACGGCTGGCTTAAGTTTTAAAAATGTCCGGCTTGTTACGATTAGTTCCGATGAATTTCTTCAATCGATACCTGACGATTACGCGTTGGTGGCCATTGAAACCAGCGAAAATTCCACAAACCTTTTTACCACTGAACTTCCTGGTAAAGTGGTTTTTCTATTGGGAAGTGAAACGCATGGCCTGACAGAGGAATTGATTGTACGCTGTGACCAAAGTGTTCATATTCCCATGACCGGGCAATGTAAGTCCCTTAATATTTCCCATGCGTTAAGTGTTGCCCTGTTTGAGTGGTTGCGCCAACAACTTTTCAGCAAGTAAGTTTCTTTTCATCGATTTTTTCTATTTTTAACAACGATAAATATGAAAAACCATGATCACACTGACACAGTTAGAATACATTGTTGCTGTTGATACCTACCGGCATTTTGGAAGAGCCGCCGAACATTGCTTTATTACGCAACCAACCTTGAGTATGCAAATCAAAAAGCTGGAAGAAGATTTGGAAATCATTATTTTCGACCGGAGCAAGCAACCACTCATCCCGACCGATGTTGGCAAACGAATCATTGAGCAGTCCCGAATTATTCTGAAGGAAACAGAAAAGGTGAACGACATTGTCAAAGACCATAAGAATTTAATTTCCGGGGAACTTAAAATCGGCATTATCCCAACCTTGGCGCCCTACCTGTTGCCGCTGTTTATTGGTAACTACAAACGAAAATACCCCAACATTTTGATTACTGTTCAGGAGCTGACCACCGAAAATATTGTGGATCACCTGAAGCGCGACTTGCTGGATGTGGGTGTGCTAGTTACCCCGCTAAAGGAGGACCGGATTAATGAGCGACCGATTTTTTATGAGGAAATGATGCTTTATTCGCATGAAAAGCATCCGCTTCACAACAAAGAAAAAGTGAAGGTAAAAGATATTGCCACCCCCGAGATTTGGCTGCTGAGCGATGGACACTGTTTTCGTCATCAGGTCATTAATTTGTGTTCTTTTAAAGGCGCATCTAACGAAGAGTTGCCCTTTCACTTTGAATCGGGCTCGCTTGAAACACTGATGAATATTATCGATAAAGAAGGAGGCATTACCCTGATTCCGGAATTGGCTTCCGTTGATATGGGCGAAAGCCGCCGGAAGCATGTCCGCAGTTTTAGCGATGTAACGCCTTTGCGTGAGGTGAGTTTGGTTTATTCACGCCATTTTGCCAAGAACAAGTTGGTCGATCTGTTGTGGAAAGAAATGAGTGCATCCATGCCTCCAGCGCTTTTAAATAAGGATCGGGGAACGATTGTTGAATGGAAATAAATTTTTACAATTTTTGTTTGATTTTTAAAAAATCTTCCATTTCTTTGCATCGCTGAAATCGAAACGGCATTTCTTAACGAAGATGATGCTGATTTCAGAAAAAATCCTGACAAAATGTTTGGTGACTTCAAAATTTGATTTATTTTTGCAGTCCCAATTTCAGGGAAAGAAAATGATGGCCCGTTCGTCTAGGGGTTAGGACGCCAGGTTTTCATCCTGGTAGCAGGGGTTCGAATCCCCTACGGGCTACTTAATTAATTTATCAGAAGGAACATAAAATGGCACACCATCAATCGGCAAAAAAGAGAATTCGTCAAGACGAAAAAAAGAAAGTACACAATAAGTACTATGCCAAAACTGCGCGTAATGCAGTTCGCGATCTTCGCGAAGTAAGCGAGAAAGATGCTGCTGTAGCAGAACTTCCAAAAGTTGTTTCGATGATCGACAGATTGGCTCAAAAGAATTTGATTCATAAAAACAAAGCTGCTAATCTGAAGTCAAAGTTAGCGCAGCACATTAGTAAGCTATAAGTAAACACAAGATATCACTGGAAGCCTCTTCAAATTGAAGAGGCTTTTTTTATGAACAAAATTGACGGTTGCATTTTCTTATTTCTTTGATTCTTCATAACTTGGGTTATTGTAAGTGAAAAAACATGTACAAAAAACCAAGTATTAAGGAATGGGCCGTTGAAGATCGCCCGCGCGAGAAGCTGCTGACCAAGGGCACCCGTTCGCTTTCCGAAGCCGAATTACTGGCGATTTTAATCGGTTCCGGCAATTCAAAAGAATCGGCTGTTGAACTTTCGCGGCGCATTCTTATGGCAGTGAATAACGATTTGTCGGTGTTGAGCAAAAAAGATGCTTCCTACCTGCTCAAGTTCAGGGGTATTGGAGAAGCCAAGGCCGTTAACATTATGGCCGCTATGGAGCTGGGCCGCCGACGAAAAGAGAATGGCACGTCAGTTAAAACAGTGATAACCAATAGCAGCGATGCCGCCAATTACTTCCGACCGCTTTTGGAAGACCTTCCGCATGAAGAATTCTGGGTTTTGCTGCTGAACCGATCCAATACGGTGATTGATAAGTTTATGGTCAGCCAGGGCGGGGTAACCGGAACGGTGATTGATGTGAAGCTTATTTTAAAGATCGCCCTCGAAAAGCTGGCTTGCTCCCTCATTTTGTGCCACAACCATCCTTCGGGGAATATGATGGCCAGCGAAGCAGATAAAAAAGTGACCAAAAAGATTAAAGATGCTGCAGAAATAATGGAAATTAGTGTGCTCGATCATGTAATTATCGCGCATGATCAGTATCTTAGTTTTGCTGATGAAGCACTATTATAAATCCAAATCATGCTAGTTGTATTTACCCACGAAATAACCAACCGGTTGCGGTACATCTTCGAATTTTTGCTCGAAGATATTTTGCGTGTTCCGGTATTGATTACCGACGATTTGCATGAGTTTAACGGCAGCTCATTCCCCAAAATCAACTATTCATTACTTCCGTTGGATTGCTCGCTGAAAATGAGTCCCCACCCAATTTTGTTTCAGCACGACATCAATTTTCAAAGTTTAGAGGCGGTTCCATTCAACAATGAAGTGTATTTTTTTCAATCTTCAGCCGACTCTTTTTTACCCTTTGACCCGTTTGCGGCCAGCTTCTATTTGGTTAGCCGTTACGAGGAATATCTGATGCGCGAGCTGGATGAGCATAATCGCTATCCGTCCCATCGCAGTGTTTTATACCAAAATCACCTGTTGCACAAGCCAGTGGTTAACCAGTGGGCCTACATTGTTGCCGAAAAAATCAAGCAGCACTATGCTGGTTTTGAGTACCAGCCTCCACATTTTAACTTCCGGTCCACCATCGATATTGATAATGCCTGGGCGTATAAGAATAAGAGCTGGCTGCGAACGGCAGGCGCTTTGGCCAAGGGAGTTTTAAAGGGGAGCAGGCAGCAGAACGAAGAACGCCTGCAGGTGCTTCGGGGTGAAAAAGAGGATCCGTACGAAACCTACGATTTTATCCGCCAACTTTATCATGGGCAAAATGAACTGTTGCATTTTTTTATTCTGCTGAGCAAAACCAGCAAGTACGACCGGAATATTTCGCCCGGGAATGAGCAGTTGCGGCAATTAATTCGAGATTTAAGCGAAGATTACGAACTTGGAATTCATCCTTCATACCGTTCAACCAAAAATAAAAGAGAGCTCCGACGAGAGATTAAAATGCTGGAATCCATCACCCGTAAAAAGGTCAGGTCATCGCGGCAACACTTCCTCCGATTGGAGCTTCCCACCACGTATCGCCGACTGATTAAAGCCGGAATTCATCATGATTATACGCTGGGGTATGCGGATCAGGTCGGTTTCAGAGCCGGAACCTCCAGTGCGTTTTGGTTTTATGACTTGAAGAAAGATACACCGACCAAATTGCGGATTCACCCGTTTCAGTTTATGGATGTCGCCTTGAAAAATCATCTGAAGCTTTCACCCGACGAAGCTTGGGTTATCATTGGGAAAATGATGCAGGAAATTCGAAATTACGGCGGAACTTTTATAAGTTTATGGCATAATGAAAGTTTGTGCGACCAGGGCGAGTGGGATGGCTGGCGAAAGGTTTTTGAACAGATGACAAAACAAGCGATTAAATACAAAGATGAATCAGCAGAACATTACCTACATAGAACACAAAGCAATTGACACAGACCAGTGGGACCGGTGCCTGGAGAACGCACCGAATGCCTTGGTGTATGCTCAGTCGTGGTATCTCGATAAAATTTGCGATCGCTGGGATGCCTTGGTTTTAGGGAACTACCAGTATGTGATGCCGCTGACTTTTCGCAGAAAGTTTGGCATCACCTACTTGTTTCAACCGCTGTTTTGCCAGCAACTTGGCATTTTCCCAACACCCACAAAAGAAATCAGTCGTCAGTTTTTGAATGAAGTGTACAACCGTTTTCCGTTTGCCGAGATCAACCTGAACGCGATGCAACTTCCGGTTGAGGGTGCCGGAGCTTACGAAGAGCGAACCAATCTGATGCTTTGGCTGAACGATAGTTATGAGGTACTGGCCGCAAATTATTCAAAACACACCAGCCGGAAACTGAAGAAGGCTGAAAAACATAAATTGAGCTTGGTGAGCAGCATCTCGGCTGAAGAATATATCGCGTTCAAAAAAAAGAACCTGTCGGTGAAACTGTCCGAAAAAGACTTGAGGACGCTGCGTAGCATTTTAGCGTTTGCTCTAACTCGCAGTCTTGGGCAAATTTATGGAGTATATTCTTCAGGAAACGAACTTTGTGCCGCGGCATTTTTTATTCGCAACAAGCAGCGGGTTACCTACCTGAATGCTGCCAACAGTGCCGAGGGTAAAAAAAATCAAGCCATGTATTTTCTGATTGACCGGTTTATTTGTGAAAATGCAGGCAAGGACTACCTGTTGGATTTTGAAGGCTCGATGGTGGCCGGGGTTGCCCGATTGTATGAAGGTTTTGGGGCAACACCCGAAAAATATCACCAGTTTCGGTTTAATAATTTACCGTGGTGGATTAAATGGTTGAAAAAATGAAGATCTTATCCCAAATGTTATCGTTGGCTTCACGGCCATTATCCATTGCTGGGCTTAGTTCAGGAGAAGATGTGCCGGTTCTTTTGCCTTTTTATCACTTGGTCAGCGATCAGGCTCATCCTTTTCAGTATAACTACCCTGTTCTTTCAACTAGGCGTTTTCGGGAAGATCTGGATTTTTTGCTGAAGCACTTCGAGCCCATTTCACTGGAAACACTTCGCTCCGGGCTGAATCTGAAGAACAGTTTTTACCTGAGTTTCGATGATGGTCTGCGGGAATGTTTTGAAGTGATTGCGCCAATCTTAAAAGAGAAAGGCGTGCCCGCAACGTTTTTTGTCAATCCGGCTTTTGTTGACAACCACGACCTTTTTCACCGTTACAAAGCAGCTGTGCTGAATCAGTTTTTTGCCAAAAAAGGGGTGATGTCGGATTTGCAAAATACCTATGCCGATTTGATGTCGCTGGATCAAATGGCCGAAGATGTGGGTCTTAACTGGCAGGAATATCTGGAAAAGGAAAATCCGTACATGACTCTGGAGCAGTTGTCCCAATTGGAACGCGAAGGTTTTACTATTGGAGCTCACAGCTGGGATCACCCTGAATTTTGGCTGTTGGACGAAGAGCGGCAGTTGGACGAAATCAGGGAAAGTATGGAGTGGCTGGCAGCGAATTTTTCACCTAAAATAAAAACCTTCGCTTTCCCTTTTACCGATTTTGGCGTATCTCGATTTGTATTCGACGCCATCAGGCGCGAACGGCTGTGCGACCTGACCTTTGGAACCGCCGGTTTAAAGCTTGAAAAAGAAAGCAGACATTACCAGCGCCTGCCTATGGAACAAAAGGGCTACAAAAGTGCCGGGCATCTGCTGAAAACAGAATATTTTTCCTACCAACTCAAGCGGTTGGTTGATCAACATGTGGCAAAAAGACAATAAACGATGCATTTAAAGAAGATTCGGTTAAAGGAATTGGGGGAATTTCAGAAGAGTGAACTATTTCGGTCTTTCGAAATCAAACCAATCAGTTCATTCCGGGCACAGTCTTACCTTAATAATCCACATGCAGAACCCGATGATGTGGTTCTTTATCTTTTACACGAAGAGAATAAGCTGATTGCTTTCCGGACACTGTTTGCGGGCCGGCTTATGAATCATTCCAAGCGGTTTGCCTGGTTGAGTGGGAATTGGGTTCACCCGGACGACCGCAGGCAAGGCTACTCGCAGCAGTTGCTGGATGAGGCTTTAAAAGACTGGGACGAACGACTCATGTTCACCAACTATGCACCGGCTTCGCTGCAGCTTTACTTGAAAACGGAGCAGTTTCAATCGGTTTACCTGGATTCGGGTACCCGGTTTTACTTTTACTTCAGAACCCGAAAAGTATTGGCTGCACGGTATCCTAAATTTGCATTTCTGCTCCCGGTTCTTGATTTTTTTATTCAACTGGCAGCCGGATTTACGCACTTGTTGTTTCACCCAATGCGCATCAGGCATTTTAGCATGAAGGAGTCGAACATGCCTGATGAAGCCAGCCTGGAGATCGCTGAAGCGAAGAAGGATTCCTACCTTTTTGCCCGGGGACGTCGGGAGCTGGAGTGGGTTTTCAATCATCCATGGCTTTCAGCAGCCGATGATCAATTTGCACTCAGCTACCCTTTTGCGTCTTTCTCCAGACAGTTTAAGTATCGTTCAATCAAGATTTTTCATAAGGAGAAGTTGGTTGGCTTCATCATCGTGCTGCTGCGCGATGGGCATATGAGAACCGTTCATCTTCAACTACCATACGACAGGATGCGGATTGCAGCTCGCTTTCTGATTCGTGTAGCAGCTAAAAATAAGGTCGAAACACTAACTGTGCTCAACCCAAAACTGGCAAAAGAAGTTGAAAAACGGCCCAATCCGTTTTTGTTTCATAAAAAAATAGAACACGGAATTTATTCCTCTTTCCCGGTTTCAGCTGCAATGCGGAAAATTCAGGATGGCGAAGGTGATTTTATCTTTAGTTAGCAACCTGTTTAAACGAAAAAATCGCTATTTTCGGCAAAATTTTTTGAGATGAAACGAGCATGTAAAAGTCTTTACACACAGGAGGATAATGATAAGCGAGTTCCGTCGAATACCTTTGAAGATTAAAAATATCATGAAATGAAAGTAATCAACCTGAGCGACTCCAATTCTATTTTCAATCAATATCTTGCAGAAATTCGTGATCATGAGATTCAGCGGGATCCTTTGCGCTTTCGGAAAAACCTGCAGCGTTTTGGCGAAATCTTTGCCTACGAAATAAGCAAAACATTGCGCTATAAAATCAATGAAGTGAAAACGCCACTGGGCATTGCCAAGGTTCCGAAATTGGTACAACAGCCAGTTCTGGCCACCATTTTACGTGCCGGGTTGCCGCTTCAGCAAGGATTACTGAATTATTTCGACCGGGCTGAAAACGCTTTCATTTCGGCCTACCGCAAATACGATGACCAGGGCGAATTTCATATTGAATTTGAGTACCTGGCTTCGCCTGATTTGAATGATAAAGTGGCCATTTTGTCCGATCCGATGCTGGCATCAGGAGCTTCCATGGAAATTGGATATAAGGCTTTGCTTCAGAAAGGAGATCCGAGCCATGTGCATTTGGTGGCCATCATCGCCAGTAAAAAAGGGGTGGAGTACGTGCAAAAAGCCATTACGGCCAAAAATATTACACTTTGGGTTGGAGCCGTTGACGACGAAATGACCGTCAAATCGTACATCGTTCCCGGCCTGGGTGATGCCGGCGATCTGGCTTTCGGTCCCAAGGTTGATTCGCACTAAAAAATATTCCACATAAAAAAACCGGGAATTCCCGGTTTTTTTATGTGCTTTGAATTTTATTCTCCGTTGCCGGCTTACTCCGTCCGCTCCTGGAAACCACCTGCTTTTCTGACAAAAATGTAGATCGCCAAAATGCCCAGCAGGGTATGCACCGTTAACGTGTACATGATGTATTCCGGATGGCCCGAAGCTTCATAGATGCCCATCAGCCAGGTGTAAATCCCGCTTAAGGTGGCCCCGACAAAGACAGATAAAAAGTTGGTTCCCATATATAGTCCTGCTTTTTCTTTGGGGGCAATCCACATGATGTATTCCTGGATTCGGGGTGAAGAAATCATTTCGCCAATGGCAAATAAGAAAACACCGAGAAAAACCAGTCCGTTGATGGAGGTTACGGATAGTCCGAGAACCACAAAGCCCGATGCGGCAATCAGCAATCCAATCATAAACGAAGGAATAGCAGGCCGCTTTTCAAAAATGCGCGAGATCAGCAGCTGAAAGACAATGATGATGTAACCGGTGTGCGAAATAGCTTCGGCATTCAATCGCCAAACACCTCCGTCCTGGCTCGAGATAACCCGTGCGACACCAGTCCCCAGCACCATTCTCACCGACTCATAAAGGGAAGCTGTATCCATATAATCGTTGATATAAACCGCAAGCACGTTGAAAAAGGCCCAAAATGGCAACCAGAAAAAGATGCCAAGCAGAATCAGAAAACTCAGAAACTTTACATCGGAAAGTGCTTCGCCCATATCCCTGAATTTTTGTTTTAGGGTGACGCCTTCCAAGTGGCGATCGGGCTCTTTGTAAAACAAAAGGGTGATGATGAACATTAGGCCCACAGTAGCTGCTGCGGTATAAAACACATAGTCCCACGACCAGCCTCGTAGTTTACCCATAATGATGGGGCCGAACGAAGCTCCCAGGTTCACCATCTGGTAAAAAATACCAAAACCCAGTGTTTTATTGGTCGAGTCGGTTGTGGCACGAACCGTGGACGAAACAAGTGGCTTGAACAAACCGGCAGCAAAACCAATGGTGAGCATGGTCAGCGCGATACCGCTGAAGGTTTGCGTAAGGATTAAAAGTAGAATGGCCGGTAAGTAGGCCATGTACG
>JAGXIR010000141.1 GCA_024635605.1 Sunxiuqinia sp. | reverse complement strand
TTATTTGGGGATTGGTTATTGGTCATTGGATCATTAGTCATGAGGGGTCGTTTATCGCCAGTAATTGGCGAAAACTGAAAACTGCGACTGAATTCTGCGACTTTTTCGCTCTTCCTTAACATTAAGTTTACAAAAGGGCGTTCTTGTGTAGACCCCTTTTAAATAAGGATTTATTCCCTGATGGTTGCTGGAGAAATCTTTATATTTGCCGCAAACTTCAGAGCACTATTTATTCAAATTCACAATTATGAAGCAAATAAAATACATTACTCCACAAGAAGCAGTAAAAGTTATAAAATCCGGCGATCGTGTTCATCTCAGCAGTGTAGCTGTCACCCCACATGCGCTCATCAGGCCAATGGTTGAGCGCGGGCGTGCTGGTGAACTTTATGATGTTAAAATCCAGCACATCCACGTTGAAGGTGACGTGGAATATGCCAATCCCGAGTTTGAAGGTATTTTCATTTCGGAACAATTTTTTGTCGGCGGAAACCTGCGCAAACAAACCCAGTCCGGCTATGCCGATTATATCCCGGTGTTTTTGAGCGAAACACAAAAGCTGATTCGCGAAGGCTACCTGAAAGTAAACGTGGCCATGGTCATGGTTTCAATGCCCGACAAGCATGGCTTTGTATCGCTGGGTACTTCGGTTGATGCTACCAAAGCGGCTATTGAATGTGCCGATGTGGTGATTGCAGCCGTTAACCCCAACGTACCCCGGGCATGGGGCGATGCCATGATCAGCATCGATGAAATTGATTTATTTGTTGAAGACGATAGTTCGCTGTATGCGCACGACATGGCTCCGCTAACTGAAACCGATACTCAAATTGGAAAAAATGTAGCCGAGCTGGTTGAAGACGGTGCCTGTTTGCAAATGGGTATCGGCGGAATTCCAAACGCGGTTTTGGCGCAGTTGGGTAACCACAAAGACTTAGGTGTACACACGGAAATGTTTGCCGACGGAATTCTTCCTTTGGTGGAGAAAGGCGTCGTTACCGGAAAACATAAAGCCATTGACAAAGGCAAAATGGTGGCTTCGTTCCTGATGGGAACAAAAGAGTTGTATGATTTTATTGATGACAACCCCATGGTGGCCATGATGGATGTGGCTCATACCAACAACGTACATGTGATCCGCCAGAATGATAAGGTGACCGCCATTAACTCGGCGCTGGCCATTGACCTGACCGGCCAGGTGTGTGCCGATTCCATTGGCATCAAGCATTACTCAGGTGTTGGCGGACAAATTGACTTCATCCGTGGTGCCGGCCATTCAAGAGGCGGAAAACCGATTATCGCACTGCCATCCGTAACCGCTAAAGGGGTTTCTAAAATCAGCCCAATTCTGATGCCTGGCTCAGGCGTGGTAAGCACACGTGCCAACATGCACTGGGTCGTTACTGAACAGGGAGCCGTTAACTTATATGGTAAAACCATGCAGGAACGTGCCCGTCTTTTAATTTCAGTTGCGCACCCAGCCCATCGCGAAGAGCTGGACAAGGCTGCCTTTGAACGTTTTGGTTCACACTTTCATTTTGTACCGAAAAAATAACAACAATACAACAGACCAGGAGGCAGGTGATCATCCTGCCTCTTGCTAAGTTTGCATTACGAAACAAAACGCTTCAATTTTTTTTCATTCATTTTCGAATTTTTGAGCCATTTGTTTAAAAATATGCATTCTATTCGTCGATCCACATTAACATTCAGAATAACCATTTTATAAAAAATAATAGATCATGGGAGTATCACATATCGAACACATTGGAATTGCAGTGAACAGCTTGGAAGAAGCCATTCCGTATTATGAAAAAATACTGGGACTGAAGTGCTACGCGATTGAAGAAGTAGCCGACCAGAAAGTAAAAACCGCCTTCTTTAAAGTTGGCGACACCAAGATTGAATTGCTGGAGTCAACCGATCCGCAAGGTCCGATTGGAAAGTTTATTGAGAAAAAAGGACAAGGAATTCATCACTTGGCCTTTGCTGTTGACAACGTGAACGAGGCCTTAGCACAAGCTTCGGGAAACGGCATTCAACTCGTTGATCAAACCGCCCGCAAAGGCGCCGAAGGCTTAAACATCGGATTTTTACATCCAAAATCAACCCTCGGTGTATTAACCGAGTTTTGCAGCGAAAAATAAAAACCAACCATTTATTACTATATATAATGAGCAATCAAGATAAAATCAACAAACTAATTGAGTTACGCGCGGAAGCCAAACTTGGCGGCGGCATCAAACGAATTGAAGCCCAACACGCCAAAGGTAAATTTACTGCCCGCGAACGCATTGAAATGCTGCTGGACGAAGGTAGCTTTGAAGAGTTTGACATGTTTGTCACTCACCGCTGTACCAACTTTGGCATGGAAAAAAACAAAGTGATGGGCGATGGCGTAGTTACCGGACACGGAACCATTGACGGACGCGTTGTTTACGTCTTCTCACAGGACTTCACGGTATTTGGAGGTTCGCTGTCAGAAACTTTTGCACAAAAAATTTGCAAAGTAATGGACATGGCCATGAAAGTTGGCGCCCCGGTTATTGGAATCAACGACAGTGGCGGTGCCCGAATCCAGGAAGGGGTAACCAGCTTGGCCGGTTATGCCGAAATCTTTGAACGCAACATTTTGGCTTCAGGGGTTATTCCTCAAATCTCCGCCATCTTTGGTCCTTGTGCCGGTGGTGCGGTCTACTCGCCTGCCCTCACCGACTTCATCATGATGACCGAGGAAAACTCATACATGTTTGTTACCGGGCCGAAAGTTGTAAAAACGGTTACCGGCGAAGACATCTCCATCGAAGATTTGGGTGGCGGTAAAGTGCATGCTTCCAAATCAGGGGTTTCGCATTTCCTGGTTGAAAATGAAGAAGAGGGAGTTTTGGTGATCCGCAAACTGCTGTCGTACCTTCCTCAGAACAACCTGGAAGATGCTCCGACAACCGACTGTGACGATCCCATTGACCGACTGGAAGATTCGTTGAATGAAATTATCCCGGACAATCCTAACCAGCCCTACGATGTGAAAGACGTCATCTATTCGCTGGTTGACTATGGTGAGTTTTTGGAAGTACACCGTAATTACGCCAAAAACATCGTCGTTGGATTCGCTAAATTTGATGGACAACCTGTTGGTATTGTTGCCAACCAACCCAACTACCTCGCCGGAGTATTGGATATTGAAGCTTCAAGAAAAGCAGCCCGTTTTGTTCGTTTTCTCGACTGTTTCAACATTCCAATCATCACCCTGGTTGATGTTCCGGGATTCTTACCCGGGAGTGGACAGGAATATGGCGGAATTATCATTCATGGTGCCAAACTGATGTTTGCCTATGGCGAAGCTACTGTTCCCAAAATCACCATTACGCTTCGTAAATCGTACGGTGGCGCACACGATGTGATGTCGTGCAAGCAACTGCGTGGCGATTTAAACTATGCCTGGCCATCGGCTGAAATTGCCGTGATGGGTGCTGCCGGAGCGGTTGAAGTATTGGAAGGACGCAAATTGGCATCGATTGAAGATCCGGAAGAACGGGCTGAATTTAAAGCCAAACACGAAATCGAGTACAAAGAAAAATTCGCCAACCCATACCAGGCTGCTGCTTACGGTTACATTGACGATGTGATTGAACCGAGAAATACCCGGATCCGGATTATTCGCGGACTACAAAGTCTGGCCACCAAAAAGCTGGTCAATCCTCCGAAGAAACATTCAAACATTCCATTATAAGCGATTAACTATGAATAATTTATTAATCTTTTTGTCACCACTCATGGATTTCGGCTGGACTGTTGCCTTGGTAGGCTTTATGATCGTTTTTGTTGCACTGGCCCTTTTGGTCATTGTGTTTCTGCGGCTACCAAAGCTGATCAACATGAGCTTCAAAAAAAGACAACCAAAGCATAAAAAACAACACTGTGAGGACGACGACAAAGAATGTCATATCGAAGGAAATGTGACTGCCGCCATTGGCATGGCGCTTTTTCTTTATTTCAAGAATCAACACGACGAAGAAAGCAATATTGTGACCATTAAAAAGGTTCGAAAAGCCTACTCTCCGTGGAGTTCAAAAATTTACAGTGTGACCAACAACTGGCCACGATAGTTCAAGCAATACATAATACAGCAACATATGAAAAAATATAAATTTACCATAAGCGGCGATCAATACGATGTCCATATCAAAGATATTGAAGACAACATTGCCTCCATCGAAGTTAATGGAACGAAATACGAAGTCGTCATCCAAGGCGAAGTAAAATCGACCAAAACACCAAAACTCGTGCGTAAACCGGTTATTCAGCTACCCGGTGAAGGCCTGATCAAAAAACAACAGTCTTCCGGTGGAATGGCTGTAAAAGCACCACTTCCGGGAACCATTTTCAAGATGAACGTAGCGGTTGGCGACCAGGTGAAATCGGGCGACAAATTGCTGGTGATGGAAGCCATGAAAATGGAAAATCAGATTCTGGCTGAAAGAGATGGAGAAATTACTACCATCAAAGTCAAAGAAGGCGATGCGGTATTGCAAGATGACGTTTTATTGGAAATTAGCTAAAAACTCAGCGAATAATGAAAAAAACACTTTACATAATCGCTGCATTGCTGTTGCTTCTTCCCTCTTTTTCGAGGGCTGATGAAAACAGTGATTTGGCGAAAACAATCATAAGCGGAAAATGGATTAACCGAAGCGATGGTTACGTGGCTTCACCAACATTCAATCCGAAAGTAGATAAAAAAGAAGATTTTGACTCAGCCAAGCGCTACAAAACACTTTCTTTTTCAAGCGACTACACTTTTTCAATGGATTCATTGAAACAGCGTTATTCAGGAAAGTGGACTATCGACAACGGGAAAATCGTGATGGATTTCAACCCGAAAACGGTTACCCACCTGAATAAGAACATGGATCCGAATGCGCAGACCAACGCCTATGTAACAACAGACGAACTGCTGGATCTTGGCACGCGCGAGCTAAGTTTAAACAATGGCAAGCTGACCGGCGATGGCTACCAATACAAAAACTATTCGGGCGCCGTTTCGGGTTTGTTTAATTTTTATGAATTCTCCGGATTTGCCAACGCCACCTGGAAGCACATGCTGATGATGTGTATCGGGTTTATCTTTATTTTTCTGGCCATTAAGTACGACTTTGAGCCCTTGCTATTGGTGCCCATCGGTTTTGGAATTCTGATTGGCAACATCCCGATGTTTCAAGCTGTTGACTTCAACCTGAAACTAGGAATCTACGAGCCTGGATCGGTGATGAACATCCTCTACCAAGGCGTGGTTCAAGGCTGGTATCCCCCACTGATTTTCCTGGGTATCGGAGCCATGACTGACTTCTCGTCGCTCATCTCAAACCCCAAGCTGATGTTGCTGGGAGCTGCCGCGCAAATCGGTATTTTCCTCACCTTTTTGGGAGCGCTTTGGCTGGGCTTTGCGCCACCCGAAGCTGGTGCCATTGGTATTATTGGCGGTGCTGACGGCCCGACGGCGATTTTTATCTCGTCGAAGCTGGCTAACGGGGTTAACGTGATGGCCAATGGTCAAGTCGTTCAAAACCTGATTGGACCGATCGCGATTGCTGCTTATTCTTACATGGCTTTGGTCCCTGTTATTCAACCACCGGTCATCAAATTGCTGACCAGCAGAAAAGAGCGTCTGATCCGGATGAAGCCTCCGCGGGCGGTTTCCAAGCTGGAAAAGATTTTGTTCCCCATTGTTGGTTTAATTCTGACAGCCTACATTGCACCTTCAGCCCTTCCGCTGTTGGGTATGTTGTTCTTCGGAAACTTATTGAAAGAATCAACTGTAACCAAGCGTTTGGCTGATACGGCAAACTTTGCCCTTATCAATACCATCACCATTCTGCTGGGAATCACGGTTGGCGCATCCACCCAAGCCGATATTTTCCTGACACCTTCGTCGGTTAAGATCTTTATGCTGGGAGCTGTCTCATTCGTGATTGCAACTGCAGGAGGTGTTATTAGTGCGAAAGTGATGAACCTGTTCTATAAAAAAGAGAACCGGATTAATCCAATGATTGGAGCTGCCGGCGTATCGGCCGTTCCCGACAGTGCCCGCGTGGTGCAAACCATGGGATTGAAAGAAGATCCTACCAACCACCTGCTGATGCATGCCATGGCCCCCAACGTTTCCGGGGTAATTGGTTCAGCAATTGGTGCCGGGATCCTGCTTAGTTTCCTGATGTAAGAAACCCGTTTGAAGAATTTAAAAAGGTTGTTCTCAAAAGGGGACAACCTTTTTTTGTATTATTGTAATCGTAAACCTAAAAAACCATACAAATGAAAAAAATTCTTGTCGCTTTAATTGGTGTCGTTTTCCTTTTTTCGGCACACGCCCAGCCCAGTAAAGATTTTCCTGCAAAAACACTGAATGTGTTGGTTTTCTCCAAAACGGTTGGCTGGAAACACCAATCCATATCAAGTGGAATTAAAATGTTTAGCGACTTGGCCTTAACCGAAGGCTGGAATTTAACAGCAACGGAAGATGCCCAACTGTTTACCATGGATTTCCTGGTCAATTTTGATGTGGTGGTCTTTTTAAATCCAACGCAGGAGGTGCTGAATGAGAAACAACAGCAAGCTTTTCAAATCTTTATGGAAACCGGCAAAGGCTTTGTTGGCATCCACGCTTCAGCCGATTGCGAATACGACTGGAAGTGGTACGGAAAATTGAACGGCGCCTACTTTCTGACCCATCCGCCCGCGCAGGAAGGAAAAGTTGTTTTCGAAGATTTCGATCATCCTTCCATGGAACCATTTAAAGGAATGGACAGCTACACCACCTTTGATGAATGGTACAGTTTTAAAGCCAATCCACGCGAAAACGTTCATGTGCTGGCACGTCTGGATGAATCGACCATTACCAAAGCAGATAACGACAAGTGGAAAATGGGCGATCACCCGCTGATCTGGTGGCAGGAATTTGATGGCATCCGTTCTTTCTACTCGGTATTCGGACATACCCACGAAGCTTTTCAGGATCCTAAAATCCAGGCGCACTATGGCGGAGCCGTTAACTGGGCTGGCAAGAGATAAATAATCGACCTGAAGCGATCACTGAACCAATCATATGGTCAGGCCTGTGATCCTGTCAATCATGGTCATTCAATGGTCATTCATCGTTTCCAGCCAACTTCATGACGACCAAACAAACCCCTTGATAGCTATCGCTACCTTGGTAATTTTCTGATATCTCATAAAAAGAAAGCCGGCAAATATCGTATTTGCCGGCTTTCTTTTTATAAATCCAGTTTTCGCTGCGGATCATTGGCAGCATTCATCTCATATTCTTCCACAATTTGGTCAATGGTCATCAAACATTTGCCGCAACTTGTTCCGGCGCGCGTGGCATACTGAATATCTTCAGTTGAAGTGGCACCCTTTTTTAGGGCAGCTATAATTTCCTTTTCTGAAACCATGTTACAAATACAAACCAATCGGTCTCCCATTATTTATCCTCAATTATTCTTCGTTGGTATCACTCGCTATTCCTGTATCAAACTACAAATTTATTTTCAGTATATAGCCGAAGCTCCCTGTAGGCATCGATCACCACATCCTTTTTTGACATCGATTCGTAAAGCTTTTTAATCCATTGTTTCTCGCTTAACAAATGGAAACTTACCCTGAAATTCAGATCAAAAACCATCGACATCAACATGAGTTTAAAATCGTTAACCGAGTGCATGTCTTTCCGTTTGGCTGGTTTTTGGCTTTTTATGCTTCGAATAATGTTATCATTGACCAAGCCAGTGGCCGGAAGGTTGAAACTGATGGCGCTGTATTTGAAATTTCCATCGCGCTTTAAATTGCTGACACAATAGTCCCAGATATCCAGCTTATCGGCATCACGCAAAATTTGGCTGTAGCTAACCACCAGCTTGTCGTCTTTCAGCGAGATCCCATCTTTGTTATGATTTAAGATGGCCTGGCTAATCAGCTGTTGTTTTTCTTCGCCCAAAGCGGTAAAGAAAGCTTGCTCACTCAGCAAGGCAACAGTCAATTCAGCATGATTGGCTGACTTTTCATCATCAAAGGTCTGGTATTTCTGAAACTGCTCAAAACGGCCCAGATCGTGCACAAGACCAATCAGTTCGGCCAGCAAGATATCTTCCTCTTCCAACATCAGGTTGGTGGCAATTTGCCCGCTCAGCTTCGACACTCTCAGGGAGTGTTCCTTTCGTAAGGCCATTAAATCGCCAATCTCCCGATCCGGATGATTTAAAAACCCTGCCGTGTATTTTTCAAGAAAATCGCGGGCAGCAACGAGGTGCTCTTTCACAATTGTTAATTCTTCCATGGTCCTGCAAAAATAAGAGTTTTGGTGCTTCAACAGTCAAAATTGTCTGGTTGTTTATCAACAATGCTTGCATGCATAACATTGTTGTCAAGTTTTTAATCGAAATCATTTCAAAAAAGGATTGTTTTACTATTTTTGCATCCGCTTTTGGTCCCATAGTTCAATGGATAGAATTTAAGATTCCGGTTCTTAAGATCTGGGTTCGAATCCCGGTGGGATCACTTGAAGGGAATACAAAAAACAGTAAAAGCGCTTAAATTGAAGGATTTAGGCGCTTTTTGTTTTTTTTTGGAAGACGTATTAAACAGTACACCGGTTCTCTACAATTTTCTTGTTCGCTTACTGACTTTTACAAAGGAAGCGGGACTGGATCCAATATGTTTGGTGAAGATTCTGGTGAAATAATAGGGATCATTATAGCCCAATCGATAGGCTGCTTCTTTTATCTTCAGCGATTGGTTAGTTAACAGGCGTATGGCTTCCTGCATTTTTAAGTTGATAAAATAATCCAGAGGAGAAGAGCCTGTTTTATTTCTGAAAAGTTTTGAAAGGTGAGATTCGGACAGGTGAACCTGCGTAGATAAGTCGCTTATTTTAAGATTTCTATCGACGTTTTTCTGCATAAATAAAATAGCTTGATCGACAGGATCAAAACTCTTTTGACCTTTAACTGCCCGAAATGTATCAACAAAGAAAAATGAAGCAAGCACATTGTTTAAACACAAATTGGCATAGTTCAGGTTCTGTATTGAAAACCCTGATTCGAGTGCCGTTAAAAGTTCGTTAAACAAATTGATGCGGTCGTCAATTCTGGATTTCGAAGACTGTTCAATCTGTGTTACTTTGCCAAAGAATTCGTTGAAAAGGAAACTGCGTTCACCTCCAAAGTGCATCCAGTAAATTGACCACGGAGTGTGTTCTGATGCCCAATAGGTATGTGCCTCATGCGCAGGAATGACAAAGTAATGATTGGCTTGTACTTTATAAACGTTACGCCCAATCTGTATTGAACCGGCACCATCAATACAATAGATGAGGATATTTTCATTTATTCCCGTTTTTCTTTTACGATAATGTGTTCGGGCGTGGGGGTAAAAACCAATGTCACTAATATAAAGGCCACCTATTAAAGGATTACTTCTGATCGTTTTAAGTTGTTTCTTGGCCATGACAACACTTCTGTCACCAAAAAAACTATCCGTTTTTCCGTCAATGGGCTCTATTGTATTGATCGATGTCTTCAAAATTCAAAATTTTAACAAGATGTCTTCATCGCAATCGTTTCGTCTATTAAATCGTGTTTGTTTGCTCTTTAATATTGTATAATTTACTTGACACTTCAGACTACTACAGACAAAATACTTCGTTTATAAATTAAATATCAAACACTTATTATTTTAATATTTGCCTTGTTCAATTCGCTGTTACTTTCATTTTTAAAAATAGACAAATAATCGGATTGTCCAATAAATAGCATAATCGTCTATTTTTAAAATCCAACAGTCTGCTTTCCTTTGTATACTATGAATGACATTGCCCCCCTTATCCTGAAGGACAAAACGGATATTGACAGCGGGAGCCTTGATGACAACTGAGGGAGATTTTTGGGAAAGGATATTATATAAAACGTAAAAATTAAGACCTTTAATTTGTGTACGCATAATTTGAAAAGAATAATCAGTAAAAACCAACGAAACTAAAATGAGCAAATTAAACACGAAATACATCTTTGCGATATCAATGGTATCTGCCTTGGGTGGCTTATTGTTTGGCTACGACTGGGTAGTTATTGGTGGTGCAAAACCCTTTTATGAGAAATTTTTCGACATCGCTCAATCGCCAAACTTACAAGGCTGGGCTATGAGCAGTGCCCTGCTCGGCTGCCTGTTGGGGGCAATTGCTTCCGGGGTGTTCTCCGATCGTTACGGCAGGAAGAAGCTACTGATTTTTTCAGCTTTTCTGTTTACCGTTTCGGCCATTGGAACGGGAGCTTCCAATCAATACCATATCTTCATCATCTACCGCATCTTGGGAGGTATTGGTATCGGATTAGCCTCAAATTTGTCACCAATGTATATTGCAGAAGTGTCACCGGCTGCGGTACGTGGAAAGTTTGTTTCGCTCAACCAGCTCACCATTGTCATCGGTATCCTGTTGGCACAACTGGCAAACTGGCAAATAGCTGATCCTGTGGCACCGGGAGCAACCGATGGCGAAATTCTGGCATCATGGAATGGGCAAATGGCCTGGCGCTGGATGTTTTGGGCCGAAACGATACCTGCAGGCTTATTTTTCATCCTGATGTTTTTTGTGCCTGAAAGTCCTCGCTGGTTGGCCAAGAACGGAAAAGAGGCGAAGGTTGAACGAATTCTCACCCGCATTGGTGGGGCCGATTATGCACATCAGGAATATGCCAACATCCGGGAAACACTGGACAATGAAACCGGCAAAGTAAATTATCGGCAACTGTTTGAGCCAGGCATCAAAAAAGTATTGCTCATTGGAATCGTGATTGCTGCATTCCAACAGTGGTGCGGTATCAATGTGATCTTCAACTACGCCGAAGAGGTTTTTGAGGCCGCAGGCTATGGGGTTTCCGATATCCTTTTCAATATTGTAGTTACCGGCAGTGTAAACCTGGTATTTACTTTTGTTGCCATCTACACCGTTGACAAATTAGGCCGAAGAGCATTGATGTTGATGGGTGCCGGGGGCTTGGCCGGCATTTATGCCTTGATGGGAACGGCCTATTATTTTCATATTTCCGGCGGGATTCTTCTTTTTCTGGTTGTTCTGGCTATTGCCTGTTATGCCATGTCGCTTGCCCCTGTTACCTGGGTGGTGCTCTCCGAAATTTTCCCCAACCGGATTCGCGGGGCAGCAATGGCTGTTGCAACCGTCTCGCTTTGGCTGGCTAGTTTTCTGCTGACCTACACCTTCCCGCTGCTGAACAATGCATTTGGCGCATCGGGCACCTTCTGGCTTTACGGATTGATCTGTTTGGGTGGATTGGTCTTCATCTACAAAAAATTACCTGAAACCAAAGGAAAATCTTTGGAAGAAATTGAACATGAGATTATAAACTAACTAAACTATAAAACAATGAAAACGATTCAATTTTTCGTATTACTCCTGGCTGTTTGGTCGTGCAGCCCGGAAACAACACAAAAAATGGACCTGAGTGGAGAATGGCAATTCAAGATCGATTCGCTTGATGTTGGGATCACCGAAAAATGGTATTCTCAAGATCTTTCTGAACGAGTTACCCTTCCGGGCTCCATGGTTGAAAATGGTAAAGGGTTGGACATTACTATGGAAACAGAATGGACGGGTGGGGTTCGAAACCCGGAATGGTTCAATGATCCGAATTATGCACCCTATCACGACCCTGAAAATATCCGATTCCCGTTTTGGCTGCAACCGCTGAAAAAATATAACGGTGCTGCATGGTATCAAAAAACAGTAATTATCCCTGAAGACTGGGAAGGAAAAAATATCTTCCTCAATCTGGAACGCCCACACTGGGAATCGACCGTTTGGGT
>JAGXIR010000140.1 GCA_024635605.1 Sunxiuqinia sp. | reverse complement strand
AAGAAGAACAGGATGGACACGACTCGCACGATGAGGTCCACGATCAAGATGTTGACGAAGAACTCAAGTTTCAATATACAGAATACAGCGCTAATTTTGAACTGTTTGCAGAAGCCGATCCATTTGTTGTTGGTGAAACCGCAAATGTTTTGTCCCATTTTACCAACTTGCCCGATTTTACAGCCTTGGAAAGTGGACAGGTGACGATTCGTCTATTGGTGAACGGCAAAGAAGTTAGTCAAACACTCGACAATCCTTCCCGTAAGGGCATATACAGTTTCGACATTAAACCGGAAGTCGCCGGAAAAGGCTCTCTGAAGTTTGAAATCACGCAAGGGAATGAAACGTTCGAAGTCGTAGTTCCTGAAGTTAACGTTTTTGCAACGCATGGTGAAGCACACCAGGTGGAAGTTGATGCCATTTCATATGCCAACACCGCTGTGTTCAACAAAGAGCAATCGTGGAAAATTGATTTTTCCACCGCTTATCCAAGCAAGGAACGATTTGGAGAGCTTATCAAAACTACGGCTCGGGTACAATCTACTCAAGGAGATGAACGATTGGTCGCCGCAAAAACCAATGGCATCGTCAAGTTTGCTGCCAACAACTTACTGGAAGGGATAACAGTATCCAACGGGCAGGTTTTGTTTACCATATCGGGAAGCGAATTAGCCGACAACAATATTTCAGTACGATACGCCGAGGCTCAAAATAATTTTGAAAAAGCCAAAGCCGATTATGAACGGGCACGCGAACTGGCTAAAGACCAAATTGT
Organism: Sunxiuqinia sp.; assembly: GCA_024635605.1. Taxonomy (GTDB): domain Bacteria; phylum Bacteroidota; class Bacteroidia; order Bacteroidales; family Prolixibacteraceae; genus Sunxiuqinia. The sequence goes on along the minus strand of JAGXIR010000140.1, from coordinate 11,976 downwards.
GTCGGAAAAATCCTTGCTGGAAGCGAAAAATCAATACGATAATGCAAAAGCAATTTTCGACAACCTGAATACGAATTTCAATGCTTCGGGCCAAACTGTAAAAAGCCCGATGGCTGGATTTATAAAGCAGGTATTTGTAAGCAATCGTTCCTATGTCGAAATAGGCCAGCCAATCCTTACCGTTTCACAAAACAAGTCTCTGGTGCTGAGTGCGGATGTGCCACAAAAATATGCGCCGATTCTGGCTACTGTTCAGTCGGCCAGTATCCGTACCTTGCATGACAACCAAACCTACTCTTTAGAACAGCTGAACGGCAAGGTGTTGTCCTATGGCAAGGCTGCCAATGCGGAGAATCATCTGATTCCAATTAATTTACAGATCAACAATAATGGGAGCTTCATTCCAGGTGGTTTTGTCGAAATTTATTTAAAAACATGGGGTGGTACGCAAGCGCTCACGGTCCCCAATTCTTCCTTATTGGAAGAACAGGGCAATTATGCCGTGTTTGTCCAAATAACGCCCGAATTATTCGAGAAGCGGATCGTTTCGGTTGGAAAATCGGATGGGATAAAAACAGAAATCCTTGGAGGACTTTCAGAAAAAGAACGGATTGTGACAGAAGGCACGATGCTTATCAAGCTGGCCCAAGCCACCGGGACGCTGGATGCCCACTCCGGACATGTGCACTAGAAAAATGTTGAATTTGGGTTTAATTCGACATTAAAAAATATAAACATTCAATCATGTTAGATAATATTATAAAATTTTCGCTGAGTAACAAGTACCTCATCTTGCTTTGTTCGGTTGTGCTTCTCGTTTTCGGGTTGAAGACTGCTGTCAATATGGATGTGGATGTATTTCCAGATCTTACTGCACCAACGGTTGTGGTCATGACTGATGCCCATGGAATGGCATCGGAAGAAGTGGAACGATTAGTCACTTTCCCAATTGAAACAGCAGTAAATGGCGCTACCGATGTCCGCCGGGTGCGTTCAGCCTCCTCGCAAGGTTTTTCGTTTGTGTGGGTTGAATTTGATTGGGGAACCGATATTTTCAAGGCCCGGCAGATTGTTAGCGAGAAGCTGATCAGCGTTTCTTCACAAATGCCTTTGGGGGTTGGGCAACCTGTTTTGGCTCCACAGTCGAGTGTGATGGGCGAAATATTTTTTATCGGCTTACAAGCTGATAGTACCAGTATGATGGACTTGAGGACCATTGCCGAGTGGAATATAAAACCACTTGTCCTTGCTACCGGGGGCGTGTCGCAGGTTACCATTATCGGGGGCGATTACAAACAGTACCAGGTTCTTGCCAATCCGCAACTGATGAATTATTATCATGTTTCCATGGCCGAACTGGCGGAAATATGTCAAGGCATCAGCCAAAATTCCACCGGGGGCGTACTCCGGGAGTTTGGTAACGAATATGTTGTTCGCGGTATTGCCCGGACTTCTAATCTTGAAGAATTAGGCCAGACCTACGTCAGATCAATCAATGGCAAGCCGGTTCGGATTAGTGATATCGCTGAAGTGAAGATTGGGAGTGCCCCTAAAATGGGCTATGCTTCAGGAAACGCAAAACCAGCGATTATTATCTCCATCTCGAAGCAGCCCCACGCCAATACGTTGGAGGTGACTGAACGTATTGAAGAGAATCTGACCACTTTGCAAAAGACTCTGCCGGCAGATGTCCGTATAGACACCCAGATATTCCGTCAGGCCGATTTTATTGAAACATCGGTTCGAAATGTGCAGAATGCCTTGATTGAAGGCGGAATTTTTGTTGTCATTATCCTATTTCTTTTTCTTGGTAGTTTTCGTACCACGATTATCTCCTTGTTAGCCATTCCATTATCATTGCTCGGTGCCATCCTGGTTCTGAAAATGCTTGGAATGACCATTAACACCATGAGTCTGGGAGGAATGGCCATTGCCATTGGCTCCTTGGTTGACGATGCCATCATTGATGTGGAAAATGTTTATAAACGTCTTCGGCAGAATCGACTAAAATCTTTAGGGGAGCGGCAATCATCGTTTACGGTCGTCTTTGAAGCCTCCAAGGAAATCAGGGCTTCGATACTGAATGCAACTTTAATCATCATGGTGGCTTTCTTGCCCCTGTTCTTCCTTTCGGGGATGGAAGGGCGAATGTTGCAACCATTGGGTATTGCTTTTATTGTGTCCTTGTTCGTGTCGCTAGTTGTTGCCATGACCTTGACGCCTTTGCTGGCTAAAATGCTCCTTTCAGACGAAAAATACCTGGCTCGGAATGAAAAGGAAAAATGGTTGGTCCGCAAGCTTTCATCCTATTATGAGCAATCACTCTCATGGGCTTTGCGCCATAAAAGAGCGGTTGTTTTTTCGACTATCGGGCTATTTGTGGTTTCCGTTTTTGTATTTTCCACCCTTGGCCGGAGTTTTCTGCCTGAGTTTAATGAAGGATCGTTAACCTTATCGGTTATTACACAGCCTGGTACATCGCTCGAAGAAACCAATCGTTTGGGGAACCTGATTGAAAGGGAACTGTTGTTGATTCCTGAGATTTCGACCACTGCTCGTCGAACCGGAAGGGGCGAATTGGATGAGCACTCCCAAACAACCAACAGTGCTGAAATCGATGTGAATTTTCAATTGGACAACCGCGATCAGGATGAGTTTATGGCCGAGGTGCGTCATACCTTGTCACAAATTCCTGGTATTGCTTTTACGGTTGGTCAGCCACTGGGCCACCGGATTGACCACATGCTTTCGGGAACAAGGGCAAACATTGCCATCAAATTGTTTGGAACAGACCTGGACCGCATGTTTACCATAGGCAATGAAATAAAAAGAAACATTGTAGATGTTGAAGGCTTGGTGGATGTAAATGTTGATCAACAGGTTGAAATTCCGCAAGTGCAAATTCGTGCGCATCGCGATATGCTGGCACAATATGGAATTACCATCACAGCCTTCAATGAGTTTGTTGATATCGCGTTCGGGGGCGAGAAGCTTTCGGACATTTACGAAGGACAGCGCAGCTTTGATTTGATTTTGCGGTTGAACCAAGACCATACACAAACGCTTGAAGGTATTCGTTCGGCATTAATCGATACCCATGATGGTGAAAAAGTACCCTTGGAGCAAGTTGCCGACATTGTTTCAGTGTCCGGCCCAAGTTCCATCAGCAGGGAAAATGTACAACGTAAAATTGTCATTTCTGCCAATGTTGCCGAACGTGACTTGCGCAGCGTTGTGCAAGATATCCAGAAGAATATCAATAGCAATGTTGAATTGCCCGAGGGTTACCGGATAGAATATGGTGGTCAGTTCGAAAGCGAGGCGAAAGCTTCCAGAACACTGTTGCTGACTTCTATTATTGCCATCCTGATTATTTTCATATTGTTATTCCAGGAGTTTAAGAACTTCAAGCTGGCAGGCATTATCTTGCTTAATCTGCCGCTTGCTTTAATCGGTGGGGTTTTTGCTATCTGGCTGACATCGGGTGTTTTAAGTATTCCGGCAATTATTGGTTTTATTACGCTTTTTGGTATCGCCACCCGGAACGGGATATTGCTGATTTCAAATTATCAGAAGCTCCAGTCACAAGGCATTAGCTTGCACGAAACAATTACAAAAGGGTCATCAGACCGGTTGAATGCAATCTTGATGACAGCGCTCACTGCGGCGCTGGCATTAATCCCTTTGGCTTTGCAGGGCGACCTTTCGGGCAATGAAATTCAAAGCCCTATGGCCCAAGTGATCCTGGGGGGCTTGCTGACTTCAACCATGCTTAATATATACATTGTCCCAATTGTTTACAGTATTTTAAACAATCGTGGAATTATTAAAACCGAAAAGATATGAAACACTTGATTATTATAATAACCGCCATGTTGGTGTTTATAGCCAATCTTGTTGCCCAGGATAGCGTGGATGATATTTTGACAGAAGTTGAGCAAAATAACACCACGCTGCAGGCATTGAGAAAAAGTGCGGATGCGCAGAAAATAGGAAATAAGACAGGTAACTTTCTTCAAAATCCCGAAGTTGAGTTCAATTACCTTTGGGGTGATCCTTCTCCTGTTGGAACCCGTACCGATTTCAGCGTGCTTCAGTCGTTTGATTTCCCAACGGCATATGGCTTTAAAAATCAAATTTCGGATTTAAAAAACGAACAAGCGGAGTTGGAGTACCAAAAGCAACTGAAGTCTATCCAGTTGGAAACTAGGTTGATCTGTTATGATTTGATCTATACCAATGCTTTAATTGAGGAGCTTGAGAAACGGTTGGGCCATGCCCAAAGCATCGTGAAAGCTAGTCAAGCTAAATTTGACAGTGGCGAAGCCGGGATTTTGGAACTGAATAAAGCAAAGATAAACGCGTTGAATATCAGGAAAGAATTGGAGTCAATAGGGATCGAACGCCATTCGATGTTGTCTGAGCTGGCCCGTTTAAATGGTGGACAAAAAGTGGCGTTTTCCGTCACTGCTTTTGAGATGCCTGTTATCCCTGGTGATTTTGAACAATGGTATGAGTCGGCTGAACAGAATAATACAGTATTCCGATGGTTGAGAAAGGAAGTGGAAATCAGCCAGGCACAAACCGGCCTAAACCGCGCCATGAGTTTACCCAAATTCCAGGCCGGATATATGAGCGAATCAGTTGTTGGAGAACAATTTCAAGGAGTTTCAGTAGGGGTGTCTGTTCCATTGTGGGAGAATAAAAACAAAGTGAAATTTGCCCGGGCCAACGCCCTTGCCGCGGAAAGTATGGCAAGCGACTACAAATTACAGTTTTACAACAAAATTAAAATAGTACACACAAAAGCTTTAAGCCTGCAGGATCATGTCAAGGATTATCGTTCATCGCTCCAGCCATTGGAAAGTACCAGTTTACTGAAAAAAGCCTTGGATAGTGGAGAGATTTCTTTGATAAATTACATCCTTGAACTTTCATTTTATTATGAAAGTGTCAATAAAATGCTTGAGATGGAAAGAGATTTAAGCAAATCGGTGGCGGAATTGAACCAATACCGATAAAGGCAGGTGTCACGAAATTCCATCTGAAATCAAATCGGAATGAGATCAATTTTTTGGTGTTGCTTAAATACTGGACGATAAATTTCACCCAAAAACAATAATCGATACCTCTAAATGGATTTAATTGGATGATTTGATCGTCGTAAGAGTCAGGTTGTAAGTTGTTTATTGTTTTTAGTGAAAATTTAACGAAAATAATACGTGGAAATCTTTTGTTTTGAGAAAGATGTCGCTATTTTTGAACCGTAATGCAAGTGCAAAGCTAGGATAACAAAACAAACCAGATAAGATCGTTTCAAACACAAAGATTGATCGGTTCTTGCAAATTACATCGAGAGCTGTTGGAACTAAAAATAAAGAGATGAAAATCCATACTTCTGTAAATAAAATGATGAAAATGACATGTACTATGATGTGTATGTGTTGTGGTCTTTTTATGCAGAAGGGGAAAAAGATATGAACTTACTATAAGTTGAAATAACATCATAGGAAAAGCCCTTCTGTAACCCAGAAGGGCTTTTTTTATGCTTTGAACATAAACATCCGAACAGAATGAGAGATAAAGCTTATCGCAGTGTTGTTAAAACAATTTCGTGGAGAACAATTGGAACCCTGGATACCATCATGATTGCCTGGTTGGTCATTGGGAAATTGGAATTTGCGGTTACCATTGGCGGAATTGAATTGTTTACCAAAATGGTGCTGTATTATTTCCACGAACGCACCTGGAATAAAATTAAGTATGGAAGAATGGATGATTCCGATATTGAATATCAAATTTAGTAGACCATGGAAAAGAATTACCTGCCCATAGCGCTAAACATTGCCGGTGAGAAAATACTGATCATCGGAGGTGGACAATCGGCCTGGAATAAAATTCAAATCCTGAAAAGATTTGATGCCTATGTTGAAGTAATTGCGCTGGAGGTCTGCGATGCGATCAAAAATAGCGATGTTCCCTATACGATCAAGCCTTATGAGAAGTCGGATTTGAAAGGCTTTCTGATGTTCTATTCCTGTACCAACAACCTGGATATGGATGCTCAAATTGCCCGCGACGGCAAGGAGGCCGGTGTGTTGGTCAATATTCACGATCAACCGGCATTGTGCCAGTTTGTATCGCCGGCCATTTATCAGGATGGAGACATTCGCGTAGCGGTCAGTTCCAATGCCAAAGATGTTTATGCCTCGATCCGGATTCGGAATGAGATTAAAGAATTTTTAGAAACCAAAACAGATAAAGATTAGAAGAGATGAGTATTCAACTATCCCCCTTAAACGAATTTCAGTTAAAGGCTCTGGAGCAATTAACTCAGGGAGCAAAACCGGAACAGGTCATTTGGTTGAGCGGTTATTTTCAGGGACTGGCCGGAAGTGCTACCTTGGGTTCGGTCGCTGCGGCTGGAACCGGACAGTTTGATTCGGCCACTTCAGCAGAGAAATTGCCACTTACCATCTTGTATGGCACGCATACCGGCCGCAGCGAGGCGCTGGCCAAAGCATTATGCGAACAAGGAAGTACACAGAATATAGCTTGCCAGTTGAAGCCAATGGACGATTACAACCCCAAACAGTTGAAAGACGAAAAGAACCTGTTGGTGATTGTTAGTACCCATGGCGAGGGTGAACCACCCGAAATGGCTGAAGATTTTTATGAGTTTATTACTGGCAAACGGGCACCTAAACTGGAGGGCTTAAACTATTCGGTATTGGCTTTAGGCGATAAAAGTTACAAGCTTTTTTGCCAAACGGGTATCGATATTGACCAGGCCATGAAGAAAGCTGGAGCAAATGAGTTGCTTCCTATCGTGATGTGCGATGTGGATTACGAAGAAGATGCCGCGAAATGGACAACTGATGTGCTGGCAGAACTGGCAAAACTTCAACCGGAAACACCTCAGCATTCTGCTTCGCAGCTTGCTACAGGCTATGACGCGAATGTTTTTTCAAGAAAGAACCCGTTTAAAGCAAAAGTGTTGGATAAAGTCCGCATTACCGGACGCGAATCCGATAAAGAAGTGTATCACCTCGAACTATCGCTGGAAGGTTCAAGCATTCATTACGAACCGGGTGATGCCTTAGGGGTTATTGCTCAAAATCCGCCCAAATTGGTCAAGGAAATCATTGCCGCTTTGGGCGTGATTGACAATGAAGTGGTGGAAACCCGGATCGGTAAATTACCATTTAATGAAGCGTTGGAGCATCATTACGAGATTACCTTACTGACACGCGACGTGATTCAGAAGTATGCGGAGAAAACCGGCTCCGAAGAAGTTCAGGCCATTGTTGATGATGAAGAGAAGCTGGATCATTACCTGTTTGGTCACGATGTGCTGGATTTGTTGCACGAATTTCCGTCCAAACTCACCGCTACCGAGTTTTTGGATTTGCTTCGTCCGTTGCCGCCTCGTTTATACAGCATTTCATCGAGCCAAAAGGCGGTTGAAGATGAGGTGCATATCACCGTGTCGCGCGTACGCTACGAAAACAAAGGCCGGCAACGTTATGGCGCTTGTTCCACTTTTTTAGCTGATCGTCTCGAAGTGGATGATGATGTCCTGATCTACATTGATAAAAACCCAAATTTTCGGCTTCCTGCCAATGGCAGTCCCATCATTATGGTTGGAGCTGGAACCGGCATTGCGCCTTACCGGGCCTTTTTACAACAACGCGAAACAGCCAATCAAAAAGGCAAGAGCTGGTTGTTCTTTGGTGAGCGTCACTTTTCTTCTGATTTTCTTTATCAGCTTGAATGGCAGAAATACCTGAAGAAAGGCTATCTCGAAAAAATCGACCTGGCTTTTTCGCGCGACCAGGAAGAGAAGGTTTACGTTCAGCACAAACTGAAGGAGCAGCAGGAGGAGTTGTTCCGGTGGCTTGAAAACGGCGCCAGTTTTTATCTCTGTGGCGATATGAAGTATATGGCCAAAGATGTCCAGATTACTTTGTTGGATATCATTAAAACACAGGGAGGAATGACCGATAAGAAAGCCCGGAGCTATTTCAAGAAACTGAAAAAGGAGAAACGCTTTATGGCGGATGTTTATTAAGAGTTTTCAACAACAAATCAATAATCTAGCATCAAAGAGCTAGAATCAACAATTAAAAACTATGAGCGAAATAATTGATTGGAGCAAGCTGGCAGAAGTTGAGAGAATAAAATACGACAGCAATTACCTTCGGGGAACTTTGGTCGAAAGTCTGGCCGACCCGGTGACCGGAGCAATTGCTGCCGACGATACCCAGCTGTCGAAATTCCACGGCATTTACCAACAGCACGACCGTGACCTTGAAAAGGAGCGGAAAAGACAGAAACTGGAACCAGCCTTTTCATTTTTGATTCGGGTTCGTCTACCGGGCGGAGTGGCTTCAGCAAGTCAGTGGCTGCAAATGGATCGTCTGGCGGATACCCATGCCAATGGCACGCTGAAGTTGACCACCCGTCAGGCTTTTCAGCTGCATGGGGTGATTAAGAAAAAATTAAAACCGACCATCCAGGGAATCAACCAGGCTTTGTTGGACACCATTGCCGCCTGTGGTGATGTCAACCGCAACGTGATGTCGCATGCCAATCCGGCCGAGTCGGAGCTGCATGCTACGGTTTATAAGCTGGCCGGCGATATTTCGGCACACCTGACACCACAAACAACGGCTTATCACGAAATTTGGCTGGATAAGGAGAAAGTGGCTGACAGCAAAACCGAAGTGGAACCGATTTACGGCAATCGTTACCTGCCACGGAAATTTAAGATTGGCGTGGCCATTCCTCCCTACAACGATGTGGATATTTTCTCACAGGATTTAGGATTTATCGCCATTGAAGAAGGAGGGAAGCTGGTCGGTTATAATGTAACTGCCGGCGGTGGTTTGGGTTCAACCTTTGGCATTCCCGAAGCTTATCCACGCTTGGCCGATGTGATTGGTTTTTGTACGCCTGAGCAGGCTGTCGAAGTGGCAGAGAAAGTGGTGTTGGTGCAAAAAGACAATGGTGACCGCACCAACCGCAAGCAAGCCCGGTTAAAATATACCATCGACCGCAATGGGCTGGACTGGTTTAAAGCCGAGGTGAACAAATACCTGGGGTACGAACTTCAACCGGCCAAACCCTTTGAGTTTACGCGAAACGGCGATCGCTATGGCTGGAAAAAAGGAACCGATGGGAAATGGAGCCTGAACCTATTTGTTGAAGGTGGCCGGGTGAAAGATACGGAAACACTTCAGCTAAAAACAGCCTTGCGCGAAGTGGCCGAAAAGGTTGGCGATGCGGAGTTTATCCTCACCGGAAACCAGAACCTGGTCATTGCCAACACCAGCGGGAAAGAGACCGTGAACCGGATTCTAAAGAAATATGGCGTGTGGCCCGTTCAGCTGTCCGGACTGCGGCAAAATTCAATTGCCTGCGTCGCCTTGAATACCTGCGGGCTGGCTTTTGCTGAAGCCGAACGCTACCTGCCCACGCTGATGGATAAACTGGAAGCCATTCTGGCAGAACATGATTTGACCACGCAGGAAATTGTGATACGGATGACCGGTTGCCCCAATGGTTGCGGACGTCCTTACCTGGCTGAGATTGGTTTTGTTGGAAAATCGCTCGGTCATTACAACCTCTATTTGGGAGGAAATTTCAACGGCACGCGTTTGAATACCCTCTACAAAGAAACACTTTCGGAAGAAGAAATACTGGCTGAATTACGACCGATCATTGCTGACTATGCTAAAAACAGGAATGACGGAGAAGGTTTTGGAGATTTTGTCATCCGGAAAGAATACGTACAGGAAACAAAGCAAGGAAAAGATTTTAAACATTGAAAACATGGAACTACCGGCAATATTTATCGGAAGAAAACTATCGGCGCTAACCCGAAAATGGTTGATTAGCGAACAGATAAAATTTATTGAGCAGCCCTTGGTGAGGATCACCTACCGAAAACCGGATATTCGTTTTTTCGATTCGATACGGGATTCGGAGAAAAAATGGGTAGTCACCAGCTCTTATGCCGCTCACTGGCTTTTACGTTTTGCCTTGAAAACAGGCATGAACAAAGACGACCTGGTCTATTGCCTTTCGGAAAAGCAAGAGCGGATTTTAACGAAATGTGGCGTGCGGGTGGTTCGCCCAAAGTCGCCAAATGCGCATGCCCTGGCTGAATTGTTGATTCTTCAGAACGACGGTCCTAAAGTTATTTATCTTCGCGGAGACAAATCGCTGAATCCCTTGCCTGAGTTGCTGGATCAGCATCAGATGGATTGGCATTCGGTTGAGGTGTACAAAAATACGTCCATCGAAATCATGATGAACGAGATGTTTGACGGGTACCTGTTTTTCAGCGAAAGCGCCATCAAAAGTTACAAGGCCTCGGGCAATTTTCCGCCACCCAAAGCGCCGGTTTTGGCCAATGGCAACCGGACAGCTCAGGCGGCTTGGGCCGAATTTCCTAACTTAGTGCTCGAATCGCATGAGGAGGAGGAACTGTCGTTTGTAAAATATGCCATCCGGCGAATTACCGAGAAACTAAATGAGCCGGAACCAAAACACCGGATAATTATTGAATAAATACCGTCAGAATGAAAAGAATATCGATCTTAGGTTGCGGCTGGCTGGGCTTTCCCCTGGCCGAAAAGTTATTGGCTGAAGGGTTTCAGGTGAAAGGGTCGGTAACGACCCGCTCGAAACTCAAGAATTTAAGCGCTGTGGGCATCGAACCCTATTGTATGGTGCTGAATGAAGAAAAAGTGCAACTCAAAGATGCGGGGTTTTTCGATACCGATTTGGTGATTGTTGCTATTCCTCCCAAACGGGTCGATTTTATCGAAACCATTTTTCCGGCTCAAATTAAGCAGTTGATCGGTTTGTTGGAGAAATACCAAGTGCCTCGGGTGCTGTTTATTTCGTCCACTTCAGTTTACAATGAATTGGGAGGAAAGGTCACCGAGGAAGATGTTTTGTTACCCGAAAAGCCATCGGGAAAAGCATTGGTGCTGGCCGAGTTGCTGTTAACACAAAACCGGAACTTCAAAACCACAGTGTTGCGCTTTGGCGGGCTGATTGGTGCCGACCGCAACCCGGCACGCTTCCTGAGCCGGAAAGTTGATGCCGTCAGCGGGGGGAAGCCAGTTAATTTGATTCATCAGGACGACTGTATTGGGATCATTCTGGAAATTATCAATCAGCAGGTTTGGGGCGAAACATTCAATGCCTGCTGCCCGGTGCATCCCAGCCGGCAGGATTTTTACGAGCGCGCTTCTAAAGTGTCGGGCATTCCGGCTCCTGAATTTAGCGATGAAAAAGTCCCGTTTAAATTGGTTGACAGCAGCAGGCTTATTCACCGGCTGAACTATGAATTTAAATACCCAAGCCCGTTGGACTATTTGAACCTGGTTAATGCTGAATAGTGCTATTTTCGTGTCTTATTTCAGGAGTCTACTGGTGTCGCCTGGATAACAATATATAAATGTCAAATTCCAAATTCCAAATTCCAAAACGGCAAGCCGATGCGCATCTGATTTCGATTGTGGGCGCTGGTCCTGGTGATCCCGAGTTGCTTACTGTTCGTGCTTTGCGGCGGATGGAACAGGCCGACGTGATATTGTATGATGCCTTGCACGGAACTGCTATTTTGGACCTGGCGGGCCCCGACACGCAACGGATTTATGCCGGTAAGCATTACCAGGACGGACAACATCAAACCGAGCGTCAGGATAAAATTCATTGCCAGCTGAAACAATTTGCTGCTGAAGGCAAGCGCGTGGTGCGTCTGAAAGCTGGCGATCCCTTTATTTTTGGACGAGGAGCAGAAGAATTGGCCTATTGTCTGCGGGAGAACCTCCATGTTGAAGTGGTGCCTGGTATCACAGCGGGACTGGCGGCGGCCAGCTGTTTCCATATTCCGGTTACCCTGCGCAATGTGAATAGCATGGCCTTGTTTTATACCGGACATAAGCGCAATGGTGGTTT
>JAGXIR010000139.1 GCA_024635605.1 Sunxiuqinia sp. | reverse complement strand
TTAAACGAAGCATAATGCGCTTCTAAAGCTTTCCATGCCTTCGTTGTTACCGGATTTATTTTTGGGAGCATATTCAGTATTTTTTGTGTAAATAAATAATATAAGTCAATTGTGCGAGTGGTTGCAAATATAAAAAAAGCATTTAAGATGTAGCCCTGCTCAAGTGCGATTGTATTGCGCGGCAAGAAAGACATGTTGAAAGGGAGTCATCGATTACGGTGGGCTCCCTTTTTCATGATGCCCTATACATGAACGACCACCCTGAAATAAAAGTTTCAAATATGCCTTGATTAGCTGGCAGATATGATTTTTTTGATGTTGTAGAGTATTTCTTTTCAGGATCGTTTTGATTAATTTTATTAAGACTGAATACAAGGAAAGTTTCATATTATTAATTTAAAACTGAATGGAAAATGAAAAAACTTACACTCGTTCTTGTTTTGTTCTCCTTTGGGCTGATGGCAAGTGCTCAGGAGAAAAATGGCACCGTTTTCATTGATCATCCTGTCCTGGAGAAAGTGAATCAACTTTGGAACGCTTTTGAGCAGGGAGATCAGAGCGCTTTCGGTGGTCTGCTGGCTGATTCTGTCTGGGTGATTACCAATGGGAACCGAAACCTGCGTACGCGTGAGGCTGCTGCAAATGGCCTGAAGTGGTGGGCAGAGGAATTTGAAAACTTAAAAGTGGTCACCGACACGCCCGCGTATGCTGATGCACTTGAGTATGATAAAGGTGGTTTGTGGGTTCAGGACTGGCTTCGTATGAAGGGTCTTCACACTAAGTCAGGCATCCGGCTGAACTTGCCCGTCCACAACTTATACAGCTTCAACGAAGATGGAAAGATTCGCTCGATTCATCGCTACTTCGATCCCCAGGTGTTTGAAGAGATTAACAGCAGCCAGGCTACCCAGGAAAATGGCAAGGTATACATTAATCATCCGTACATCATCCAGGTTCGAAAATTGATCAATGCCTATTGTGAAGAGGATGTTGCCGGCATGACCGAATTTTATACCGATGATGCCGTGTTTTATAATACCACGATGAAGTTTAGTGATCAGCGCAAGCTTGAAGAGCAGAAAAAAGAATGGCAGTCAATTTTTGACGCGGTTGATCACATTGAAATGGAGCAGGTTGGCTATCCGGATTGCATTTACTACGCCCGAAACGATGACTATGTTGTTTATTCGTGGTGGATTTTTAAAGGAGTGAGAGGCGAAGAAAAAATTGAGTTTCCGTTGATGTTGTCACATACTTTCAATGACGATGGAAAAATTATCAACTCGATGGGGTATTACAGCAGCAATCACTACGAATAGCTCTTGGATTAGCTGACTTGACAAAATTCCTTAAATGTTTGGTGGGTTTGGTTGGTTTTCCATCTGAATGTATTTTTTTGAGTTGGATAAACAATAGGCGTCTTGGCATTTGATTTGCCGAGACGCTTATTTCTTGAGGGATATATATTTACAGGCTGCTTTTTCGTATTTCACATTCTCATAAAAGAGGCTAACTTGTGACCATTTTTAATAATCGAATCAACCATCAAAACATAGGCTATGACCACTAAATACAACGACCAAACACGGAAAGAACTGATTGAACAACTTCATGCGAAGGATCGGCTGCTGGAGGCTTGGGCCCGGGAGCGGGAAGAAGAGGAAACCTTAAAGTTTGCCTGGGCTGGCAATTTAGGGCATTGGTACTGGGATGTGCAAACAAACCACGTGACTTTCAACCCGCTGAAAGCAACTAACCTGGGCTACAAAAAATCGGAGATTCCCGAAAACTGCGATTACCAGTTTTTTACCGACAAGTTGCATCCGGAAGATTTTGAGCCGGTAATGCAGAATATGAGGGACCATCTTTCCGGAAGATCCAATGCTTATGAGGTTGAGTACCGTATTCAAGCGAAAACGGGCGAATGGAAATGGTATTACGACCGGGGAAAAGTTACACAGTGCGATTCGAAGGGCAAACCGCTGTTTTTGGCCGGTATCGTTTTCGATATCTCTGAGCGAAAAGCGATGCAGGAGAAACAACAGGTTCTTATCCGCTCGCTTTCGGAGCAGATGAGAGTGCAGGAAAACCTTTTTTCGATCCTGTTACATGATCTGCGAACACCTTTATCCAATATAATTGGCTTCTCTGAGTTATTGGCTGAAGCTATCGAACCCAATGCTGACCGGGAATCAGACCGGGAATTCGCGACTACCATTCTGAAAACAGCCAACCAGGCTTTTGAGATTACATCCAGTATGATGGGATGGGCCCGGGCTAAAAATTTGCTCAAGGAAAACAAGCAGCCTGTTTTTCTTAAAAATCTGGTCTTTGAAGTGTTTCATGAGTTTGAGACCAGCTTGATGAATAAGAACATTGAGTCGAGCAATGAAATAGCGGCTGATGTAAATGTGTTGAGCAACAGGTCCGTCTTAAAAATTGCACTTCGGAATTTCATGTCCAATGCATTGAAATATTCCCATCCCGGGCAAACAATCCGCGTGACTTATGAGGACGAAACGTTCTCCGTTATTGACGAAGGAGTAGGCATGACAACGAAACAGCTGGATTCGTTATTCACTTCCAGTTCCGGTTCAACCCGGGGGACCAACCACGAAAAAGGCAATGGAATTGGATTGATTTTGGTTCGTGAATTGTTGGGCCAGACCAATGTTCGTCTGTCTGTGAGGAGCACCATAGGCCAGGGGACGACGGTCGCGCTTCATTTTCATAGCGGAGAATAATTTCAAAATGGCAGCGGGTTGATCGGATGCACTTTATAAATCGATTTCTTTTTCATATATGATTGCATAACATAAAAACTACATTTGATTTTTTTTAATTTTAGAGAGACAAAAAGAGTGTGTATGGAATACGCAAGTCGATACGATGAGTGAGGTCGGTCGAAGACCCTTGAAAGTTAAAAAAATAGAATGAGATGAAATTCATTGGCGATGCTATTCAATATAGGAATAAGAGCGGTAGCTCAGACGATATGGGAGAGCCAACCGGTGTTGAAAAGCTAGTGCCCCGATAACTTAAATCCAGAACAATGAATCCAGACAAGTCCCCCGGTCATAGTCGAAACATGCAGGATCTGAAAGGAAAGCTTCTGGTTTTCTTGACTGAGAATAATCAAAATTGGTCTGAGAAACAGTTGGATGATTTCATGGATGAACTAAACTTGTGTCATCCACAGTTGGAGAAAACAGAGCGGACACTTCAAGAGCGTGTTAAAGAGTTGGAATGTCTTTATCAGCTTTTCAGCTTAACAGGACAAGAGCATTTACCGCTGGATGAATTGATGCAGCAAGTGGTGAATCTGATTCCGCCAGCCTGGCAGTATCCGGAGATTACCTGCGCCCGGCTGATTTATGAGGGAAAAGACCACCGAACCCCCCAATTTAAATTAACTTCCTGGTCTCAAGTCGTTCACTTTCAGGTTCACGGCAAAAATAAGGGAACCCTGGAGGTTTTTTATTTGGAAGAAAGACCTGAAAAAGACGAAGGCCCTTTTCTGAAAGAAGAACGAAATGTGCTGGATGCAATGGCGATTCAGTTGTCCGGATATTTGGAGCATAGGCAAACAGCCGAGCGCATCAGACTAAAAGAAGAGAAACTGCGAATTACACTCCAATCCATTGGTGATGCGGTGATTGCCACTGACGTTGAAGGCATGATTATTCGAATGAATCCCGTTGCCGAACAAATCACCGGTTGGACGCAGGAAGAAGCACTGGGGCAGCCGCTTATAAAGGTTTTTCGAATTGAAAGTACGGAAACAGGCCTGCCGGTCGAAAATCCCGTGGCTAAAGTGTTGGCAACCGGGCAAATTGTGGGCTTGGCTAACCACACCAAGCTCATTTCGAAAGATGGCAACGAGTACCAAATTGCTGATTCAGGGTCACCCATTGTTGATGACCGCGGGCAAATCACCGGTGTCGTGCTTGTTTTTCGCGATGTTACTGAAGAATATCATTTGAATCAGGTTCTGAGAGAGAGTGAAGCGGGTTATCGTCTGATGTTCGAAAACAACCCACAACCCATGTGGATTTATGATTTGGAAACGCTGGCCTTTTTGAAGGTGAATCAGGCAGCCTTGAGTCACTATGGCTATTCGGACGAGGAGTTTTACAGCATGACCATCAAAGATATCCGGCCAAAAGCGGAACTAGACCGTTTGATCGACAATTTGAAGCAGAAAGAGCAGGTCATGGAGAGATCAGGACAATGGGTTCATCGAAAAAAAGATGGAACGCTCATTCATGTTGAAATTACATCACATTCGGTGATTTTCAACCAACGGCCGGCCCGTCATGTGCTGGTGACCGATGTTACAGATCGCGTGAACACGCAGGAAGAATTGCGCGAAAGTGAAGCCCGCTGGCAGTTTGCGCTCGAAGGAGCCGGCGACGGAGTATGGGATTGGAATGTACAAACAGGCGATATTTTCTTCTCAGATCAATGGAAACGCATGTTGGGTTACGATCCGGATGAAGTAAAAAATGAATTGTCGGAATGGGAAACACGTGTTCATCCCGAGGATTTGAAGCAGGCACAAATTGATATTCAGAAACATATCACTGGAGGTGCGGATGTTTATTTGAACGAACATCGTTTGCGATGTAAAGATGGAACTTATCGATGGATATTGGATCGCGGAAAAGTGATTTCGCACGATGAGCGTGGCAAAGCGATCCGTTTTGTCGGGACGCATTCGGATGTCACGGAACGAAAAAATGCCGAGCGTCGCCTGCAGATTACCCAGTATGGAATTGATCATGCACAGATTGGTATTTACCAGGTGGACGAAGATGGAATCATCACTTATGTCAATCATTATGCGGCAAAAAATCTGGGCTACTCTTCAGAAGAATTGGTTGGTAAATCACTGTTTGATATCGATCCAGCTTTTAATATCGAACGTTTTTCCCGGCATAGGGACGAAACTAAACTCAAAGAAAGCAATACCATCGTTTCGAGACATCGAAGAAAAGACGGGACCGAATTTCCGGTCGAAGTCACGGTCAATTACTTTCAATTCAAAGACAAAACCTTATCCTTCTCTTTTGTGAAAGATATTACTGAGCGCCAGCAAGCCGAGAAAGCCCTGAAGGAAAGCGAAGCCAATTACCGCCTGATGGTAGAGAATCAGACGGACATGGTCGTCAAGGTTGATCCGGATGGCCGTTTTTTGTTTGTTAGCCCATCCTATTGCAGAATGTTTGGAAAAACAGAAGATGAGTTGCTTGGACAAACCTTCATGCCGCTGGTTCACGAAGAAGATCAGGATCGGACTAACGAAGCGATGAAAGCGCTTTTTTCACCTCCCTACAGCGTTTATTTAGAACAGCGTGCCCTTACCAAAAACGGATGGATATGGGTGGCTTGGAACGATACTGCGTTGCTGGACAACGACGGGAATGTTATCGCCATCATTGGAGTTGGGCGCGACATTACCGAGCTTAAAGAGGCCGAAGCCCGCCTGTTCGGATGGAAAGAACAACTGGAAATTCAGGTCGATATTAAAACAAAAGAACTACAGGAACGAATTATCGAACTGCAACGTTTCCATGATGCGACGATTGAACGTGAATTCAGAATAAAAGAGTTACGCGACGAGATTGCATCGTTAAAAGGAAAGAAATCATGAAATACGACCGTTTAAAACTCTTTTCGTTGCTGGTTTTGTTGTTGATAGCAACAATTCGGCTGGCACAAGCTGATACTCCGGGCGTAAGAAGTGCTTCCGGCAAGGCTATTTTGCTTGGTTCCGAAGCCGACTATCCGCCCTACTGTTCGTTGGATGAACATGGCGAACCTACCGGCTTTGCGGTTGATTTATTTAAAGCCGCAGCTCAAGCAGCTAACCTTCAGGTTGAAATTCAGATTGGGCCATGGCTGGCGCTGAAGGAATATCTCGCCGAAGGACAAATTGAAGCGCTGCCGATTGTGGCAAGAAGCGCCGAACGCGAAGCGCTTTATGACTTTACCATTCCTTACCTGCAGCTGCACAGCGCCATTTTTGTTCGAAATAATAATAACGACATTCATACGCTAGCCGATTTAAAGGGCAAGGAAATTCTGGTCATGAAGGGCGACATTGCCGAAGAAACCCTCCGGCGCGAGCAGATTTCCGAATTTATTGTAACCACCACTACTTTTGATGAGGCTTTTTTGAAACTGGCTGCCGGAGAAGCCGACGCGGTTGTTGTACAGCGAATCATCGGGTTGAAAATAATTGATCGGCTGGGCTTAAAGTCCATCATCCCACGTCAGGCTCATTTAGATGTTTTCCGCCAGGAATTCTGTTTCGCCGTAAAAAAAGGCGATGAACAACTGCTGGCCGGCCTCAATGAGGGTTTAGCCATTGTGATGGCCGATGGCCGGTTTAACGAGATATACGGAGCCTGGCTGGGCCCTTTGGTGAGCGAAGAGCTTTCAAAAGCTGAAATTCTGAAGATGGTTCTTTGGATCCTCCTGCCGCTTACCGCTGTTTTAGTTTTATTGTGGATTGTTTTTCTTCGAAAAGAAGTGAAAAAGCGCACCCGTTATTTAAACAAGGAAATCGTGAGACATAAAAGAACCTGGGAAGAACTTCAACAGCAACAGGTGCAGCTCAAGAAAAGTGAAGCACAAATTCGATTGCTGTTGAACTCAACGGCTGAAGGAATTTATGGCATTGATCCACAGGGCGACTGCACCTTTATCAATAAGGCCGCGCTCGAGGTACTGGGTTTCACCGACAGAAGCCAGGTCATTGGCCGGAATATGCACCAGTTGATTCACCACACCAAAACTGATGGATCCCTTTATGGATCGGGCGAATGTGAAATACACCGGGCTTTCAACACCGGCGAGGGAATGCACAAAGATGATGATGTGCTTTGGCGTAGCGATGGAACCAGCTTTTCAGCCGAATACTACTCTTATCCCATCCGGCAGAATGGTGAAACCACAGGCGTAGTGGTCACGTTCTGGGATATCACGGAGCGGAAAAAAGCCGAAGGGGAATTGCTGAATCTCAAGCGTAACCTCGAAATTGAAGTTGTCCAGCGAACTGTCGAGCTGGAGGAAAAAGTACACAAGCTGGATAAAAGTCAACAGGCCATGCTGTACATGGTGGAGGATCTGAATGAAGTGACCAACACCATGAAAGAGGAACGCCGGAAGCTGGAATTATCGAATCAGGAGCTGGATGCTTTTACCTATTCGGTGTCGCATGACCTGAGAGCCCCTTTGCGGGCCATTAATGGCTATTCTGACTTTCTGCTGGAGGATTATTCTGACAAGCTGGATGGCGAAGGAAAGCGGTTTCTGCAAATCATACGTAACAGTGCTTCTAAAATGGATCGGCTGATCACTGACATGTTGAACCTTTCGCGCATTTCGCGGACCGAAATGCGAATGGCCGCTGTTGACATGGGCCGGGTAGCCCAAACGATTTTTCAGGAAATAGCCACTGCGGAAGACCAAAACAGCTTCGATCTGGAAGTGGAGGAATTACCAACCGTGTTGTGCGATTACGCCCTGATGAAGCAGGTGTGGATCAACTTAATCAGTAATGCACTGAAATACAGTGGAAAGTCAGCCGTTAAAAAAATACAAATTGGTTCGCAAAAGGCAGAACATGAGCTGGTCTTTTTTGTGAAAGACTTTGGTGCCGGGTTCGATCCGAAATACCAGGATAGGCTGTTTGGTGTTTTCCAGCGGCTGCACCGCGAAGAAGAATTTAAAGGAACAGGAGTGGGGCTGGCGATTGTACAACGTATTATACACCGGCACGGAGGCCGGGTGTGGGCCGAAAGCGAACAGCCGGAAGGAGCCACTTTTTTCTTTTCACTGCCACTCAAATAGTACGTGTTGGTGCGACTGATCGCCGCAAACTGGCGATTGCTTGCTGGCTGGTGAGCAAACAACAAGGAATGAGACAAATTGAAATCGAAACGGGATAAACTAAAAAAGCTAAAAACCAATGGAAAACCGAAGCGAAGTAGAAATTTTGATCGTGGAAGACAATCCGCATGATGCCGAAATGGCTTTGCGGGCTTTAAAGAAAAATAAACTGACCAACAACGTTTTGGTTGTTCACGATGGCGAAGAAGCTCTGGACTTTGTTTTTGCGAGAGGAAAGTTTGCCAGCCGCCAAAAATCACAACGCCCGAAAATCATTTTGCTAGACTTGAAGTTGCCGAAAATCGATGGACTCGAAGTGCTGAAAGAAATTAAAAGTAATCCGGAGACCAAGGTTATTCCGGTGATTATGCTAACGTCATCCAAGGAAGAGTCGGATCTGGTTAAGAGCTATGAACTCGGGGTGAACAGCTACATTGTAAAACCGGTTGATTTTGATAAGTTTGTTGAGGCGATTCGGGAGATCGGTTTCTATTGGTTGCTGCTCAATCAGCAAAAAATTTGAACCGAAAAACAGACAGTTCGTATAACTGTTGCAGAGCAGCCTTTAGCTTTTTTGGACGGGAGATTGTTATTTTTGAGAAAATACTTGGGGTATGGATATAACAAAAGCCTTGCGGATTCTATATGCGGAAGATTCGCCGGATGATGCAGAATTAGTAAAACGGGAGATTCGAAAGTCCTTTCCGGAGACGATTTTTAAACTTGTGGATACGCGGGATAATTTCATCCAGGCCCTGCATACATTTCAAGCCGACCTGGTTCTATCCGATTACAGCATGCCGTCTTTCAATGGACTGGAGGCGCTGAAAATTTCACTCGAACTACAGCCTGATCTGCCGGTGCTTATTGTTACGGGCAGCATTAATGAAGAGACAGCGGTGGATTGCTTGAAGGCCGGAGCCACCGATTATGTGCTGAAAGAATCCTTGAAGCGTTTGGGCCAGTCGGTCAGACAAGCGCTTGAGCAAAAGGAGCTCAAAACCCAGCGTCGGGTGGCACTTCAATTGCAGCAGGCAAGTGAAGAACGTTTCCGCCGCCTGGCCGAAAATGCTCAGGACATGATCTACCGGTTTGAGTTATTCCCCCGGAGGAAATGCACCTACATGAGCCCGGCATCGCTAAAAATAACAGGCTATGCGCCCGAAGAGTACTATGCCGACCCCGATTTGGTGTTCAACTATGTGCACCCGGATGATCGTGGGCTTTTGGAACAGATGCTTCTGGATGATGCTTCGGTTCGTCAGTCGTTGACCTTGCGGTATTTTCGAAAGGATGGCGAGCTGATTTGGAAAGAGCAACGAAATATTCCGATTTTTAACGACGATGGTGAGCTGGTTGCGCTTGAAGGGATTGCCCGCGATGTGACCGGGCAAAAGCTGGCCGAGGAAAAGCTACTGCTGAGCGATCGGGTTTTTAACTTCACCACAGATATGTTTTGTATTGCTGGTTTCGATGGCTTTTTCAAAGTACTGAATCCCGCCTGGGAGCGAACGCTGGGTTGGAGCAGGGAAGAACTGATGAATAAACCTTTTGTCGAGTATGTTCATCCTGATGACCGTAACAACACCAAAGAGATCAGCGAAAAAATGATTGCCGGTGAAAAGGTGATCCGTTTCGACAACCGCTACTTTTGTGAAGATGGCTCGGTAAAATGGTTGTCGTGGAGCGCCCATTCGATTCCGGAGGAGCGAATTATAATTGCCACTTGCCGCGATGTGACGGATCACATGCAAACATTAGAGGAACTGCGCGAAAGCGAAGAGAAATTTCGTACCCTGTTCCACAACCATTCCGCAGCCAAAATGATGATTGACCCGGAAAATGGAAATATTGTTGAGGTGAACCAAGCGACATGTGAATTGTATGGCTGGCCCGAAAGCGAGTTTGTGAACATGAACGTAAACGACATCGATATCTCGCCAGTCCATGCTGTTATGAAGCGATTGCAGCAAATACTGGACAAGGACTATGTCAACAAGGAGTTGAAGCACCAGAAAGCTGATGGAACGGTTTTCGATGTTGAGCTATTCAGTAGTCCGGTGCGTATTGGAGGTAAGAGCTTTTTGCATTCCATTGTTCACGACATCTCCGAAAAGAAAATGCATGAACGCCAGTTACGCCTGCTGAACCGGGCGGTAGAGCAGAGTCCGGTAACCTTGATGATTACAGATACTGGTGGGCGAATCGAATATGTGAATCCAACCTTTACCCGCGTAACAGGCTATACCTTTGAAGAGGTGAAGGGCAGGAATCCCCGAATTTTGAATTCAGGACATCATTCAACTCAATTTCATAAGGTGATTTGGGAAACGATTCTTGCCGGGGAAGACTGGGTTGGCGAGTTGCGCAACAAAAAGAAAGATGGTTCCATGTACTGGGTTGATGCGACTATTTCTCCGATTGTTAACAGCCAGGGCGAGATAACGCATTTTGTGACTGTGCGGGAGGACATCACCGAAAAGAAAAATCTGGTGGAAGATTTGATATTGGCCAAGGAAAAAGCCGAGGAAAGCGATCGGTTAAAGTCGTCCTTTCTGGCCAATATGAGCCACGAAATCCGCACTCCGATGAACGGGATTATCGGTTTTTTGGAGTTGTTGCAACAAACCGACCTGGATGCGGCGGTTCGGGAAGAGTTCCTTCAGGTAGTTCGTTCCAGCAGCGACCGGCTGATGACTACCCTAAACGATATTATTGAGATTTCCAAAATTGAGGCCGGACACGTCGATTTAAATGAGTCGGTTTTTGATATTAGTAACATGCTAAACTATTTCTGTGATTTTTTCAGGCCGGAAGCTGAACAGAAAGGCTTATCCATTTCCGTGGATAATCGGTTGCCTGGTGGCCTATCGATAAAAGCTGATAAAAACAAACTGGAGTCAATTTTGACAAACCTTATAAAAAATGCGCTGAAGTTTACTACAAAAGGATTCATTGAGATTGGCGTTCGTGAAGAAGAACAACAGCTTATTTTTCACGTCAGCGATAGTGGTTCCGGAATTGCAGCCGACCGCCACGAATTGATTTTTGACCGCTTTACACAGGCCGAACAAAACTTAGCGCGGGCGTATGAGGGATCAGGCCTGGGCCTTTCGATTTGTAAGGCTTATACCGATATGTTAAACGGCCGTATTTGGCTCGAATCCAAAGAGGGTAAAGGAAGTACATTTTATTTTTTAATACCAGCTAAAATTCAGTCGGCTGAAAACGAAAATATCCGGCAGCAAACCGGTGAGCCAGTTCCGGCTGCAGCAAATGATGATGCGTTGATTTTGATTGCGGAGGACGACGAAGCAAGTTACTATTACCTTGAAGTGGTGTTGTTGCGGAAGAACTATCGCTTGCTGCATGCTGTTAATGGTGCTGATGCTGTTGAGTTTGTCCGTCAAAATCCTGGAATACAGCTGGTTTTGATGGATATAAAGATGCCGGAAATGGACGGTTATGAAGCGACACGACAGATCAGACAGTTTAATCAGCAGATTCCAATTATTGCCCAAACTGCTTTTGCGATGACCGATGATATTGAAAGAATCCAGCATGCGGGGTTTACTGATTACGTGACCAAACCGATTCAAGTTCCCGATCTATTAAGTATCATTAAGAAATTTATTTGACCCACAGACAGAACAAATGATTGAATTTGCTTGTTAGGTGGGTGAAGTTAAGCTGTTCAACTTCCTCCTTTTTGATAATTTGTATTTCTGAATTGTCAAATTGAGAATACTCCGCGTGGTCTTGTAACGAGTCGAAATATATCGACCTAAAAAGAATAGGTTATCGTTAGACCAACCCAAAATCTTAAGTATATGAATCGTGAAGTCTCCATGCGTATAGGGATTGCAGTTATTGCTTTATCCCTGATTTTACTTCTTTTATCCCACATTTTTTTTCCTGAACTGGTAGAGCTGGCCCGGATTTATCTCACTCCCGACGGCCATCTTAATGATGTTGGGGTGGCTAAATTCCGGCTTGCCGTGTATTTTCTTATCGCTTGTGTTTTTGTTCTTGGTTTACTTTTCGCACTGAATTGGATTAACAAGCTCCTGGAACTCCTGCCGTTGCAACAGCTATCAAATGATGTGAGGCGAATTTTCTATCAGGATCCGGTTTGCGCCCGAAAAGACATCGGGAAACATTTTTTTCTGGTCAGCTCAGGACTTGCGATCCTGCTTCATTTATCCATGTTAGCTCTTGGAGAACCCCAGTGGGAAGGATCGGCCGATAAGTTAAGCCCAAACCTGTTTGTGGTGGCTGCTATTTTGCTACTCATCCCAATTTTAAAGGTGAGCCGGCTCGACATAGCCTCAAGGATCAAACGAAAAATCCGGTGGGGATTGATTCTTATTTCTGGTTTGTTTTTATTTATTTATGGAGAGGAAGTAAGCTGGGGACAACAGTTTTTTGAAATTGAAACAACGGAGCTTTTCAAGTTAAACTATCAACAGGAAAATACACTTCATAATTTTTTTAATCCGCTCTTTAAGTATGTTTATCCGTTTGTTGGATTCGCTTCGTTTATTGTGCTCTCCTATTTTTGGTTGATGAACAAACCCAGAGGGCTCATCACCAACCTGTTTATGCCGCATGTCAGCTTGTACATTTTTTTCCTGCTGATGGCCGGTTCCACTTATACCGGAAACAATGAACCTTACGAAGTTTACCTGGCTTTTTTTTCGGTGCTGTATGCCGTCCGGCTAATGTTATGTGTCAAGAATCCGGGCGAGTTGTTCGTTGAAAGGGTCAATGTCGATGAGATGCCCGGAGAGTAAAACGAGGGATGTGGAAATTGTTAAACTTGCTTGAGCCTCATCGATTGAATTCAGATCTGTTTTTTTATCTTTATTGAACGCTTTGTAGTCAATAGGAGTAAACGGGGAAAGAGTAAAATATAGACAAGACAGAATCTGAAAGAAGATAGAGCATACACATTTTAATTCCTGGTAATTTCAATGACACCCAATTAATTGAACTTTAAATGAATCGTCAAGTCTCCATTCGCATTGGGATTGCAGTTATTGCCTCGTCCCTAATTTTACTTTTTTTATCTCACTATTTTTTTTCTGAGCTGGTCGAGCTGGCCCGGATTTACCTCACTCCCGATGGCCATCTTAATGATGTTGGGGTGGCTAAATTAAGGCTTGCCATGTATTTTCTTATTGCCTGCATCTTTTTCATGGGCGTGCTGTTTGCTTTCAATCTGATCAATAAGCTGATTGAACGTCTGCCATTGCAGCAATGGTCTAACGACATCAGCCGGCTTTTTTACCACGATCCGCTTTGTGCGCGAAAGAACATGGGGAAGCATTATTTTTTCATCAGTACATCCGTTGCCATCCTGATCCACCTATTGGTGTTGACTTTTGGGAGGCCTGCTTGGGAAGGGCCGATTGATCATCACAGCCCGCTTTTGTATGTGGTGGCAGCCATTATTCTTTTAGTGTCCTTTTCTCCACTGCGTAAACTTGAGATCGGCTCCACAGCTAAGCGAAAGATTAAATGGGGGCTGATCTTAGTGGCTGGATTTTGTTTGGCGATTTATGGGGAAGAAGTCAATTGGGGCCAACAATATTTTGAAATTGAAACAACGGAGTTTTTCAGTCTCAATTATCAGCAGGAGAACTCGTTACACAATTTTTTCAATCCGGTGTTTTACCACGTGTACTCATTTGTGGCTTTGGGCTCTTTCATCGTTCTGTCTTACCTTTGGTTCACGAATAAACCTAAAGGGATGGTCACTCTGCTGTTTTTACCTCCTGTTGGGTTGTATATCCTGTTTCTGATTATGGCTGGCTCAACCTATGCGACAGAACTGTATGAGTTATACTTTGCAGTTTTATCGGTCTTGTATGCCGTTCGGGTATTTCTATGTCTTAAGTATCCCGGGGAGTTGTTTCTTGAAGGAATGAAAGGAGTCAGGTAGACAGTTTTCAGTCTCAGTCTCAATTTTTAGAAGCCAAGTTTGGCATCCTTCACTGTTTACCCGCATTTTTTGATGGGGTTTGCTAGACTTGCCGATTCTTGAGGCTATTCATATCAGTTCTTGTCAAGATTCCTCGATTTTTTGGACTTATTCATTGCTTAATTTCTAATGCCGCAAATATCCGTCATTGCCTAAATTTCCATAGCAGTGAAGACGTTGTTTCCTGATCCGGACGAAATACGGCTATCCTTTTGAGAAAGCTAAAAATGGCGAGTTCAATGAAGAAAATTGTTTGTCGAAATTGTTAGAGGACCGGTTTGTACAAGTAAGTTTGTTATTTCTGGAGAAATGTTAATTTTAGGGGTTGAGAAATCAAACATTGTTGAACTCATTGAATTGATTTATATGTCATAAACTGATTGAATGGAAGAGGCTTTAATGAAAATCATATTCAGGGTCATCCGGCTGTTTCTGTTATTTTTTGCTCTGATTTCAGTGGAAAATTCAACTGGACAGAATTTCCATGAAAATTATTTGATGAGTTATTTCTCTGTTGAAGACGGGATGTCGCAAAGCGAAGTCACCTCAATCGTACAGGATAAGTATGGTTTTATGTGGTTTGGCACGCGTGGAGGCTTGAACCGCTTTGATGGATACGAATTTGTTGCCTATAAACCCGAAGCCAACCAACCCAACAGGCTTAAAAATCCTTCGATTGAGTGTTTATATGTCGATGATCATGGAGATATTTGGATTGGAACGAAATCGGGAGGCATCGGAATTTATGACCTTGAAGCAGTTGCTTTTAAAGACTTGGATAGTGTTGCGGCCAATTTTCCGAATCGAATTATTGAGATTTTTAAAGACAAGGCAGGAAACTATTGGTTTGGAAGTTGGGGAAGTGGCGTTTATGAGTATAACCCCAAAACAAAGGAGGTCTCCAATTACCTGAGCGGACAGCGCATTTACGATATTTTTCAGTCGCAGGATGGTACGATGTGGTTTGGATCGGGCACCGGACTAAATTATAGAAAGGCTGGGGATGAAGCGATCAGAAGATATTCATTGCAGTCGGGATATCATGAAGTGACCGAAATCGTTGAAGATACTGTTGATTCGGTGCTGTGGATGGTCGGATGGAATATTGGGTTGGTCAGCTTGGACTACAACACATTCACCTACAAGTCATACGATATTGTTGACAGCGAAAGTCAGAGAATCACAAAAACCTACTCCCTATTGTTGGACAAAAATGAGCATGTTTGGGTGGGAACATGGGGGAGCGGTCTGCATCGTTTTGATACTACCAGCAAAACTTCAGTTGAAGTTATACTAGGGCCAGCCAACGCTAAGCGAAAATCCGTGGATTACAATATCATCCTGGACATCTTTCAGGATCCTGTTGGCGACATTTGGTTTGGTACCGATGGCGGAGGCGTGGTTAAGTTATCTAAAGTCAGGCCGTTTCAGACCATTTCTTCGGTCAACAACACGATGGCTGATTCGTGGCATGTTAATTCGGTTTATGTTTCAGATCAGGGGGAATTATGGGTTGGAACTCGCAGGAATGGTTTCCATGTTACGGAGGATAAAATTAACTATGAATCAGTTGGATTTGACCGTCAAAGTCCCCGATATGGGAACAGGCGGTTTATGGTAAAAACAATAGCTCCCGATTCGAAGGGGCAATTGTGGGTGGGGCTTGACGAAGGTTTATTTATTGTTCGGAAAGATAGCCAAGGTAAGAATGAATTGGTTGAAGCCGCCAGGTATTTTAGCAGCAAGGATCTTGGGGTTGTCAGAAAGGTACTTGGCATAAAAGAAACAGGAAGCGATTTGTGGGTGGGTACCCAGCAAAACGGATTGTATGGTTTTTATTACGAAGATGGTCAGTATCATCTGAAGAACCACTTTCATTCGGGTGATCAAACCCAAAGTTTTCAAGACAATAGAATCTCTTCTTTGGTTACCGATCGTATGGAAACGCTCTGGATTGGAACCTATAAAGGCTTGTATTTTGTTGGTGAGAATGACTCAATCCCGGTTTCTGTAACTCGATTTTTAAAAGAAGGGAATGAGTTGCTGTGCGATATCATTTTATCCTGCCATGTCGATTCGCTCAACCGATTATGGTTTGGAACTCCCTGCAGCCTGAATTGCTTGACCAAAAATAACGAGGGAGAGTATGAACTTACAGAATATACCATAAAAGATGGCCTGACAGATGACTATGTTAATGCAGTGGAGGAAGCTTCGGGTTATATTTGGGTGAGTACCAATGCCGGTATTTCCCGACTTAATCCAGAGACGGGGGAGTTTCGGAATTATGATGTGAGTGATGGAGTTGGCGGTTATAATTTTGCTGAGGGGTCAAGCTGCAAGGCGGAAGATGGTACGATCTATTTTGGGGGCTACGCTGATTTGACTTTTTTTAACCCGACAGACTTCAAAGACAATATGACCATTCCCGAAATTGCGATCACCAGTTTTAAAGTCATGAACCGTGATGTTCGTGTGCAGGAAAAGGGCGTCTTGCCGGTTGCGATTAACGAAGTTGAAAAAATCACCCTGGATCATACCGAAAAAGAGTTCTCATTCGAGATTGTTGCGTTGGATTATAAATCGCCGGAAAACAATCAATATTCCTATCGGTTGATGGATGAAAACGGGAAAGGAGACTGGGTTTACACCGGAAAACGGCGACATATTTCGTTTAGCAATCTTGCCCCGGGCGAATATACGCTTCAGTTGGCTGGTTCAAACAGTAATGGAATCTGGAATTTTGACGGCCGAAAAATCCAGATTAAGATACTTCCGCCACCATGGAAAACATGGTATGCTTTGGTCGTTTATATTTTGGTTTTGATGGTGATTGTTTTCTTAATAAACAGAACTTCACTTAAGCAAGAGCGATTGCGGAATGCGGCGCGAGTGGAACACCTGAGCCGGATTCAGGAGCAGGAGATGAATGAATACAAGCTTCGATTTTTTACCGATATATCGCATGAATTGAAAACTCCGCTAACCCTTATTCAAGGACCGCTGGAAGAGCTAATGTCGACTGATTTTAACAACTTAAGCCAATCGTTTTTTACGAAGCGAATCCACCTAATTTATTCCAGTGCATCCAAACTCATTTTTTTACTGAACCAGTTGCTTGAATTCCGAAAGGTTGAAGTAGGCAAAATGGAACTGAAAGCATCAGCATACAATTTCGCCGATTTTGTAAAAGGCATCAGCAATGCGTTTGAGGAAATGGCGATTCGCAAAGGCATTGACTTTCAGGTCTCGTTGAATGTTCGTGAGCCGGAACTATGGTTCGAACCTTCAAAAATGGACATTATTATCACCAACCTGTTGTCCAATGCATTTAAATATTCGGGCCAACCGCCAATGGTCAGCTTGCATTTATCCGAATCGGAGCATGAAATCATCCTTGCCGTATCCAATAATGGTAAAGGCATTTCTGAGGGTGAAATCAATCGCCTTTTCGAACGGTTTTATCAGGCTTCGGGACACAGAAATTACACCGGATATGGCATTGGGCTCTATCTGGTCAAGAGCTTTGTCGACCTGCACCGTGGTCAGATTGTTGTAGAAAGCAAGCCGGGTGAAATGACCCACTTTACGATCCGGCTTCTGAAAGGTTCTGCTCATTTGCTTGAACATGAGCAAATCCATGATGCGCCGGATATTCAGGTCAATGAAATGAAATGGCAGCTCGCTGAACCCACTCCTGTTCGCTTGAACCGCAATTTGGACGGAAACCAGGGGCCCAAAATATTGATTGTGGAAGATAATGACGAAGTTCGTGACTATATGGTCAATCTATTAGTCGACCATTACCACGTTTTGGAGGCTGAGGATGGTCTTGCGGGTTATCAGGCGGCGATTGAACAGGTTCCTGATTTGGTGCTTTCCGACGTGATGATGCCCAAGTTGGATGGCTATGAGTTGTGCTCACGGATCAAGAATCATGATAAGATTTCGCATGTGCCAGTCATCCTGATTACCGCCAAAGATCGCGACCAGGATTTATTGATGGGCACGCGAAAAGGGGCTGATGCTTACTTGACGAAACCGTTTGATCCGGCTTTATTGCTTGAGAAAGTGAAACAGGTCATTGCCCAGCGGGTTGCCCTGAAAGAGAAGTACCAGAAAAAAGTGAACCTGGATCCTTTGAATAAAGAGATCACTCCGACAGACGAAACAATGATTAAGACGGTCATCTCGGTGATCGAAAAAAATATCAAGAACCCCTTGCTGGACGCAGACTTGGTGGCTCGCGAAATGGGGATGAGCAGCTCTACTTTTTACCGGAAAATGAAGGCAGTGGTGGCGCAATCGCCAGGCGAGTTTATTAAAAGCATCCGTCTGAAGAAGGCGGCGAGCTATTTGGTTGAAACGAACCAGACAGTTTCAGAAATCGTTGAAAATGTAGGCTACTCGGATATCCGAAACTTTCGGAAAAGTTTTGAAGCGGTTTATGGGACCACACCGTCAAACTATCGAAAGGAGAGCAAAACGGCCTAGCTTTCTTCGATAATAGGTCGCGAATGTTAGTTGCAAGGCAGTAAGTAGGGCCATGAATATGAATACAAATAACTAAGCAGAATTATGGACAGACAATTTAGGATCCAACTGACAACGATTATCTTTTTGGTGCTAACCGGCGCGATTTCTTCTTTGAACGTCTGCGCCCAGTCCAGTCATTTGTCTGATGAAGTAGTCTATAAACAAGTTGATACCGTAACGCTCAAATTAGATGTCTATTAGCCGAAACATTTAAAAAGAGAGTGGAGGAAATTGGCGGCCGTGGCGAACTGCATTTATACCAAGGAGCCGGCCATGGTTTCTTTAATGCCGAAAGTCACAGAACCCTGGTTATCCCCGAAGTGGACCGGTTTCTTGAGTCCCTTGATTTCATTGTTACATCCGAAGCGGACCAGTACAAATAAGCTGCCTGAAAAACGTCTATTCTCCGCGACATCCACTTGTGAATGTTTTTGATTGCAAATGATTCTGTTTTAATCACAGAGTTCCAGTCATGATTTTGCCCCAATAGCTCCATGGAGTGGTTTTTGAGCGGTGATCGTTCGACAAGCGTTCTTTAACGCTTTCTATTTGTTTTTATCATAAACTAAAGTTTGGCTTTCGCTTTTTTATGCAAAAATTATGGTTGTTAGTTTGTTGTGTTTTGTTTGTGACTCATATTACCCCTTTTTTTGACAATACCCATCAGCAGAGAAAGAGTGAAAATACCACCTTGTTTGGTTGAATCTCCGTTTTTAAATGTTAAAAAATGTTTCAACTTGCATGCTGTTATTGGTGCTGATTGAAAATGGTTTTAGGAAATCTCATGCTGAAAGAAAAGAAAGCGAGCTGGCTTAGCCAAAAGTTGGGACTGAATATTAAAAGCAATCCCAAAATTGTAATTTATTTACTCTACGTGGTGCTTACGCTCTGGTTAATCTTGTTATTGACCATCTATTTATAATAAAGAATGAATACACTACACTATAATTATTAACGAATAAAACTTAGAACCTATGAGAAAAAAACGGAGATGGATTTGTTTATTTCTGACCGTAATGATTTTGTTCGGGATGAACAACCTCTTATTGGCTCAAAACGTGCAGGTAACCGGAACGGTGACTGATACGGGCGGGGAGCCCATTCCTGGTGTTACCATTATTCAAAAGGGGACCACAAACGGTACGATTACTGATTTTGATGGAAAGTATGCTCTGAATGTATCATCAGGAAGCGTGTTGGTTTATACTTTTGTTGGGCTCGAGTCCAAGGAAGTTACGGTTGGAAACCAACGGGTAATTGATGTCGAACTGACATCCGCGATGTACGATTTAAATGAAGTCCAGGTGGTGGCTTATGGCCAGCAGAAAAAAGTCTCCATCACCGGGGCAATTACTTCGGTCGATTCTGAAGAACTTTTAAAGTCTCCAAGTGCAAGCGTGGCGAACTCCCTGGCCGGTAAAGTGACCGGGCTTAGTACCATTCAATTTTCAGGACAGCCGGGTGCTGATGACCCAACCATTTACGTGCGTGGGGTTGCTTCGCTTTCCGAAGGCCGCTCGCAACCACTGATGATTGTTGATGGGGTGGAGCGCTCATTTATGCAGTTGGATGCCAATGAAATTGAAAGTGTCTCGGTGTTGAAAGATGCATCGGCAACCGCTGTTTATGGTGTGCGCGGTGCGAATGGCGTCATCATTGTGACTACGAAGCGTGGCGAAAAAGGAGCGGCAAAAATCTCTACCAGTTTTTCAACCGGTATGCAGCAGCCCACCCGCTTGCTTGAGTTTGCCGATAGTTACACCTATGCCATGCGATACAATGAAGCGCAGTTAAACGACGATCCGTCGTTGACAGCTGAGCAGCTCCGGTTTTCGCCTGAGGCGCTGAGCGCGTTTAACACGGGATCAGATCCGCTGATTTATCCGAATACCGACTGGGTGGATTATATTTTGAAACCCACTGCGATGCAGTACAAGGGGAATGTGAATATTTCGGGAGGTACCGATAAGGTGAAATACTTTGTATCGGTTGGTTACCTGGATCAAGGAGGTTTGTTTGAAACCTTCGATTCGCAGTACGACTACAACTTTTCGTACAAGCGGTACAATTACCGGACCAACCTGGATATTAATGTCACCGAAACCACCAAAGTTGGAATTACTGCCGGCGGAAGGGTTGGAGTGACCAATCAACCCAATGCGAAAGATGGCATGAATCAGCTTTTTCGACTGATCTATTGGTCGGTTCCTTTCTCAGGCCCGGGCATTGTGGATGGAAAATACATTCTAAATGGTGATTACTACATTCCCAATCAGAAGAAAGATGGATTGGATCCGTTCTACGGGCGAGGATTTTCAAATATCTTAAACAATGACCTGAATTTTGATATTGACATTAACCAAGATCTGAAATTTATAACCAAGGGGTTGAATTTCAGAACGAAGTTCGCTTACAATACCAATTACATGCATACCAAAGTCCGTAATTCTTCCGTAGCGAATTACGAACCCTTTTACCGGGGTGATGTGGATCCGGATGCGGATTCCTCAGATAAGAGTATTGTTTACCGCAAGAATGGTTCAGACGGCAATCTGGGTTACAACGAGAACTATGGAAAAGGCAGGAACTGGTATATGGAAGCCGGATTCAGCTACAACCGCGATTTTGGTCGGCACAATGTTGGGGGGCTGGTGCTGTATAATCAAAATAAGGTGTATTATCCGGGACAGTTTCGCGACATTCCAACCGGGCTTGTTGGTCTGGTCGGCCGTGTAACCTATGACTATAACACCAAATACCTGGTCGATTTCAATATTGGCTACAACGGCTCCGAAAACTTTGCAAAAGACAAACGCTTTGGCGTCTTTCCGGCCATGTCTGCTGGGTGGATCATGACCGAAGAGCCATTCATGGATGCCGTGCCATTCATCAATTATTTCAAAATACGCGCTTCTTTTGGTTTGGTGGGTAATGACAAAATTGGTGGAAATCGCTTCCTTTACCTTCCCGACAGTTTTGATCCGACCTCTGGAGGTTATAACTTTGGTACCGATAATCCAAACAACCAGACCGCAGCCAGTGAAGGACAAATTGGAAACCCCGATGTGACCTGGGAAACTGCTCAAAAACAGAATCTTGGGGTGGATATGAAATTCATCAATGGGAAACTGGGCATTAACTTCGACTACTTCATCGAAAACAGAAAAGATATCCTGACCTTCCGCGGAACTGTGCCGGGCTATGTCGCCTACGATTTGCCGGCGGTAAATATTGGGGAAGTGGAGAACAAAGGGTTCGAAGTTGAAACGCGATGGGACCAATCAGTAAACAGTGATTTTCGCTATTGGATCAATCTCAACACATCGCACGCCAGAAATACGATCATTTTCATGGATGAAGTGCCTCAAAATGAGGATTACCTGTACCGCACCGGTCACTCGGTCAGCCAGCCTTTTGGCTATGTGTTTGATCGATTCTTCAGCGAAGCAGATGTTGACAATACAAACGTACCTGATCATCAATACAATCTTCAGCCGGGTGACATGGTCTATCAGGATTTGAATGAGGATGGGGTGATTGACCAAGACGACCAACGGGCTATCGGGCATCCGCAATATCCGGAGTTTACCGTCGGCGCCAATCTGGGATTTCGTTGGAAAAGGGTTGATGTCTCCATGTCGTGGGCCGGTGCCACCAATACTTCCCGTTTGTTGGGCGAAACCTACCGAGTGGCTTTCGGTGCCACGCAAGACCGTTCACTGCTTGGTTACATGGCCGATGGGCGTTGGACTCCCGAAACGGCTGATGTAGCAAGCTATCCGCGAATGACCTTGATGGGGCAGAATAACAACACCAAGAGTTCTGACTTTTGGTTGCGCGATGCCTCCTATCTTCGACTAAAAAACATGGAACTGGGATACAATTTTGATGGGAGTTTTCTTAACCGGCTTGGTATTCGAAACCTCAGGGCGTTCCTCAATGGATATAACCTGATCACCATCGATAAACTCGATATCACTGATCCTGAATCCCGCACAGGAAGCGATTCAGCATATCCTCTGACTAAGGTCTATAACCTCGGGGTTAAGGTCGATTTCTAGGATGTACCTGAAAGTTAACCAACAGGTTTTACATGTTGAAAATGTTACAAATTATGAGAAAAAGAAGTCAAATGAAAAATAATAAATTACTCTATATTATCGCTGTCATTGGGGTGCTTCTGGGGTCATGCGAGGAGACGAAATTTGGGAATGATTTTCTCGAAAAAGAACCCAGTGTGGACATTACAGAAGATACCATCTTTAACTCGCTGGAATTGTCAGAGCGTTATTTATGGCAGGGCTACCGCACGTTACCTTATGGGCTGAACCTCAATTGGTCGGCCAAAGGAAACAAAATGGGAATGGATATTCTCGAATCGCTCACCGACCTCAATCAAAGCTCTCTGGGCTGGGGTGGAACCGTTCAGCAGTATTATTCCGGGCAATACAGTGCCGCTGTCGAAAATTCAGCAACCAACACCAAGTACCACTATATTCAGGAACAGAGTTGGGACGGAATCCGCATCGGATGGAATTTTATCGAAAATTCCATCCGTATTCCCGAAGGTTCAGCGGATTATCTCGATCAGCTGCGGGCCGAAGCTAAAATGATTATTGCCGTTCACTATACGGATATGTACCGGCACTTCGGCGGACTACCATGGGTAAACCATGCCTACACGCCTACCGAAGATACTGACTTGCCGCGCTTGACATCAAAAGCAACGCTCGATTCCATTGTCAGCTTAATTGATGAAGCCA
Source organism: Sunxiuqinia sp. (assembly GCA_024635605.1). Lineage (GTDB taxonomy): Bacteria > Bacteroidota > Bacteroidia > Bacteroidales > Prolixibacteraceae > Sunxiuqinia. The sequence goes on along the minus strand of JAGXIR010000139.1, from coordinate 5,398 downwards.
TTCCCGACTTACCTTGGGTAATTGAAGATCTCTCGAACTGGGACGGTCGTTTTACGCAGGCTTCAGCCATGGGACTCAAAGCCCGTATCCTGTTGTTTGGTGCAAGTCCGTTATTTAATGATCAGGCACCTTACCTTGAGGGCGAAGCTTCCACCCAAAACATGACCTGGCATGGAGGCTACGATGCCGCTTTGTGGAACCGCACTGCCCAGGCGGCTAAGGCATTGATTGATAAAGCTGAGTCGCAGGGAGGCTATGCGCTGGTGAATACAGGCAATCCCCGCCAGGATTTTCAGGATGCCTACTACAAACGCGGAAACGGCGAAGTTTTGATCAGTACTCGCGTACGATTCAAGGCGCCCGGATATTGGGATGGAAACTTCTATTTCTTCCAAAGTGCCGGAAACTATGGAACCGTAAACCCGACTAAAGAATACGTCGATATGTTTGATATGGCCGATGGAACACCCATTGATGATCCAAGCTCCGGCTGGGATCCGGCATACCCATGGGCCAACCGCGATCCACGCCTTTACGAAACTGTTCTGGTGAATGGCGATAGTTTTAGAGGCAGGACAGCGGAAATTTGGATTGGTGGCCGCGAACGGCAAAATGCCAATGCCAACGGAAGAGCCTCTGGATTTGGTATTCGGAAATTTTGGTTGGACGGAAACAATGCTACATCTGTTGGTTCAATTATTCACTGGCCTTATTTGCGTTTAAGTGAAATTTACCTCACCTATGCTGAAGCGCTGAATGAAGCCAATGGGGGACCCAATACCGAAGCTTATAGAGCAGTCAATAAAGTAAGGAATCGCGTTGGATTAAGCGACCTTCCAACCGGATTGTCGCAGGCCGAGTTTCGCGAAGCTGTTTTAAAGGAACGTGCCTGTGAGTTTGGATTCGAAGAAGTACGCTGGTTTGACATTATTCGGTGGAAACGGGCCGATCTCTTTCAGCAAACTTTACATGGTGTGAATACCGATAAGAATCCAGATGGCTCATTTAGCTATGAAACCTTCCCACTCTCTGAACGCTACTGGCAAACGAACTGGTCACCCAAATGGTATTTGAGTGCCTTCCCGCCTGATGAGATTAACAAAGCATATGGTTTGGTACAAAACCCGGGATGGGAGTAGTTATTTTTTAAAATTCATTAATTGAACAGCAAATGAAAAGAAATAAAATAGTCAAAAGGGTTGGCGGAATCGAACCTCAATCTTCGGACGGAGCTATTGTTATGCATTCCCAATGGCAGACGAGGATCAAAAGGAAATGGATGAAATTCGCCTGTTTTGTGGTTTTGCTGCTGGCAGGACAAACACTGGCGGCACAGCAAAATAGCTTGAATGTTCAAGTCATTGACCAAACAGGAAAGCCGCTGACAGGTGTCCAAGTCGAACTGGTCAGTACGCCTGATATCATGGCAATGACCAACAGTGAAGGACGCGTTACATTGAACAGCGCACCGGAAGGTCTGATAAAAGTAAGCTACCAATCCATGGTCAAGTTGGTATCAGCTAATTCTTCCGAGATTCAGGTGCTCCTGGATAATTCGGATAAGAAAATTCAATTGGGCTTTGGAAAAGAGCAGGAAACCGAAAAGCTGACCTCTTCAATTGATGTGGTGTATTCCGATCAACTGGGAAAAAGCTCGGCTATGAATCCTGAAGAAAGTCTTTACGGGCAGCTTACCGGGTTAAGCGTTCTGCAAAATGGAGGTGAACCTTGGAATCGCAGGCCTGATATGTTTATACGCGGAAAAGGCACCTTTAATAACAGCTCCATGCTGGTGCTGGTCGATGGCTTTGAACGCGACATGAGTTCCTTGTCTTTGGACGAGATTGAAAGTGTTGCCGTACTGAAAGACGGAGCAGCTTTAGCCATGTATGGTCAACGAGGTGCCAATGGTGTTTTGTTGGTGACGACCAAAAGAGGAGAATACAACTCGTTCCATGTTGATTTCAAATTTGAGCAAGGCTTCAATACACCGTTCAGAACACCTGATTTCCTCAATGGATACGATTATGCGCAGGCGGTAAACGAAGCCAGTGCCCTGGATGGGAACCCGTTTGTTTACTCTGAATGGGACCTTCAGGATTATCAAAGTGGTAATCAACCGTCGTTTTTTTCCAACGTAGATTGGATGAGCGAAACACTCAAGGACTATGGTAGAAATACCAACTTCAGCTCCAACTTCCGGGGCGGAGGCGAAACGGTCAAGTATTTCGTAGCGCTGAACTATCAGAATGAACGGGGGATGTTTGACCATACAACTCTGGACGATCGTTACGACAGCCAGATGAAATACGATCGCTTTAACTTCAGAACCAATCTGGATATTGACTTGACGAAAACCACGAAATTTCGGGTGAATGTAGCCGGAGGAATTGATGGACGTAATGAGCCGGGCGCACGGGTTAGTGGTGTGATGGATGCGTTATACAGTGTCCCCTCCGGAGTCTTCCCTATCGAAACCTTTAACGGAATTTGGGGGGGGACTGAATATTACGACAACAATCCGGTGGCCTTGGTTTCATCTACCGGCGTGCGGACACCGCACAGCCGCGAGATTAATGCTGATGGGCGCATTACACAGGATTTAAGTGTCTGGGTTGAGGGCTTATCTGCCGAAGTAGCTTTGGGCTATGATAATCAGGTGGCCTATTGGGAAAGCAAAACCCGGGATTTCCTTTATGAAAGCGTTGCGGTTTCACGCGATCCATCAACCGGAGCAATCAGTGATACCACGGTTGCCCTTTATGGTAGCGAAACGGATTTGAATGCTTCCGATAGTTTTGGAGGACAGCGTCGTCATGCCACCATTTTTGGAAAAGTGAATTACGAAACCTCGTGGAACGAAAGTGAATTGAATACTTCCCTAATCTATCATCAAGATAAACGGGTGAACGACGGGCAGTACAATACGTTTCTGCATCAGAATCTGATTGCCTCGGCAAGCTATGGCTATCAAAATAAGTACTATCTCGACGGGGTCTTGTCGTACAGCGGCAGCAATATTTTGCCCAGTGGCGACCGCTTCGGATTATTTCCTTCGCTGTCTGCAGGCTGGATTGCAAGCCGCGAGGACTTCCTTCGCGACAGCCGGGTCATTGATTTTATGAAAGTACGCGCTTCCTGGGGAATGAGTGGAAATGACCTGATGTCGCCCAATCTATACGATCAAGGGTTCTTCTCAGGAGGAGGGTATTTCTTCACCGATAACAACAGCGGCTTTGGAGGCCTTGTCGAAGGACAGTTGCCTGCTTTTGGGCTGACCTATGAGAAATCGTTAAAGTCGAATCTCGGTGTGGATTTCGAAATGTTGGAACATCTAACACTGAACATCGACGCTTTTTATGAGAAAAGAAGCCAGATTCTGGCTTCAACAAATGGTTCCGTTCCCTCACTGATTGGTGTTGCACGCCCGGTTGAAAATGTCGGCGAAGTGGAAAACAAAGGTGTTGAAGTTTCCCTGCTTTGGGAGAACCAGGTTGGAGATTTTAGCTATCATTTTGGAGGGAATTTCTCTTTCGCCAAAAACGAAATTCTGGAGATGAACGAAGAATTTCAGCCTTACGACTATCTGAAACAAACAGGGAACCCGGTGGGACAGCAGTTTGGGCTGGAAGCAATAGGTTTCTTTGCTGATCAGACTGATATTGAAAGCAGTCCGACACAGCTTTTCTCCGAGGTTCGTCCGGGCGATGTCAAGTATAAAGATCAAAATAACGACGATGTTATCGATCAGTTGGACCAGGTGCCTATCGGTTTTGCTTCTGGCTATCCCGAAATCTATTATGCGTCAACCATCGGTTTCGAATTTAAAGGCTTTGGCGTTGATGCTCTTTTCCAAGGGATTGCCAACCAAACACTTTTCCTGAATACCAAAAGTGTTTTCTGGCCACTACGCGGGCAGAACAGCATTTCTACTTTCTCATCCGACCGGTGGACTCCGGAAACCGCGCAAACGGCAACGCTTCCAAGACTCTCCTTGCTGGAGAATGCCAACAACTATCAGAAAAATGATATCTGGCTGACGGAGGGAGATTATTTGAAATTGAGACGATTGGAGATTTATTATCGCTTTTCAGATCAGCTGTTGGATAAGTTAAACATGAAATCGGCTAAGATTTTTGCAAGGGGTATGAATCTGTTCTCGGTCGACATGGTCGATGTGCTCGATCCGGAAGAATTAGGAGTGACTTATCCAACCCTCAGTTCATGGCATTTTGGTATTAACCTCGGATTTTAATCAATAAAAGACTCAGACATGAAGATACGAGAATATGTAAAATATGGTTTAATCGGGCTGTTGATTGTGACTCTTGGCAGCTGCGAATATTTAGACTATGATGAGACCTCCTATAATCGCAAAGATGATGTTTTTGCCGATTTTGGACGGACTAAGAATTTTTTAACCGGAATTTATTCCAAGCTCCCAACCGATTTCAACAGCATCGATGGTGCCATGCGTTCATCAGCAATTGACGAAGCTGAGCATGTGTGGGATTTATCCAACGTCCAAAAGTTCAACGATGGAAGTTGGAGCGCCATTCAACCGCTGGATAATGTGTGGGGTGAAATGTATGAAGGGATCCGCGCGGTTAACCTCTTTTTGTCCGAAAGTGCCGGACAGGAGTTTCCGGAAGAACGCTTCAACGAAGATTATGGCGAAATGATGGAACAGTTTGCCATGTATCCATACGAAGCTCGCTTTCTCCGCGCTTTTTTCTACTTTGAACTCATTAAGCGATACAAGGATGTACCCTTGATCTCTGACGTGTTAACACCAGAGGAGGCACAGCTGGTCGATCAGGATTCATTCAGTGATGTGGTCAGTTTTATTGTACAGGAATGTGATGAGATTGCAGCGGAACTGCCCGACGATTTTGCCAATTTTTCTTCAGCCAAGGAAACAGGACGTGCAACCCGCGGGGCTGCAATGGCCCTGAAATCAAGGGTTTTGCTTTATGCGGCGAGTCCATTGCATAACGATGCCAATAGCCTCGCCCTTTGGGAAGAAGCTGCAAGCGCTGCCAAAGCAATTATCGACTCGGGCTGGTATTCGTTGGAAAATAATTACGCGAATGTGGTCAATAACCTAACCAGTTCTGAATTGATTTTGGGGAGGCGTGAAGGTGATTCCAACGGTTTTGAACGACGGAATTTTCCGATTGGATTTGAAGGTGGAAACACCGGAACCTGTCCGACCCAGAATTTGGTTGATGCCTATGAAATGGTTCAAACAGGTTTGCCCATCACTGACCCGGCTTCGGGCTATGATCCTATTTTCCCTTATGCCGGAAGAGATTCGCGACTGGAACAGACGGTGATCCTGAATAATTCGATTTGGAAGGGACAAGTGGTTGAAAGTTTTTATGGCGGAGCAAATGGC
>JAGXIR010000138.1 GCA_024635605.1 Sunxiuqinia sp. | reverse complement strand
TTGCATGGTATATTGCACGGAGCAAAAGCGAGAAACGAGGACTCGACTTTTATTCAAGTTTACAAACAGTTAACAAAAACAGTATTTTAATTTTTGGTGTATGGCTTTCAAAAACGTGGCAGTGGAGCCCAAAACGGGCAAAAAAATTTATTCCCAGGAGGAAGCATACCAGGCAACTTTTAATTATTTCAACGGAGACGATTTGGCTGCAAGGGTATGGATCAACAAGTATGCATTGAAAGATTCTTTTGGTAATATCTATGAAAAGAATCCGGATGATATGCACAAACGTCTGGCGAAAGAGATTGCCAGGGTTGAAAAAAAGTATGACAACCCCATGACCGAGGAGCAGGTTTATCAGCTTCTGAAAAACTTTAAGTACATTGTTCCCCAAGGAGGTCCAATGACCGGAATTGGAAACGACTATCAAATTGCTTCGCTCTCCAACTGCTTCGTTGTTGGAAACGAAGGCAACTCGGATTCTTACGGTGGAATCCTCAAGATTGACCAGGAACAAGTGCAACTGATGAAACGCCGCGGAGGTGTTGGACACGATTTGTCGCACATTCGCCCCAAAGGTTCACCGGTAAAAAATTCAGCCTTAACCTCAACCGGTATTGTTCCATTTATGGAGCGCTATTCCAACTCAACACGCGAGGTGGCACAAGACGGACGTCGCGGTGCGTTGATGCTTTCGGTTTCGGTTAAACACCCCGATTCCGAATCGTTTATTGATGCCAAACTGGAGCAGGGAAAAGTTACGGGAGCCAACGTGTCAGTTAAAATCCACGATGATTTCATGCAGTCGATTGAAAGTGGCGAACCTTACAAACAACAATATCCCATTGAGGCCCAAAAACCAACCTACGAGAAAATAACCGACGCCGAAAAAATTTGGAAGAAGATTGTTCATAACGCTTGGAAATCAGCCGAGCCAGGCATTCTTTTCTGGGACACCATCATTAAAGAATCAGTTCCTGACTGCTATGCCGACCTGGGTTACAAAACCGTATCGACCAATCCTTGCGGCGAAATTCCGCTGTGTCCTTACGATAGCTGCCGCCTGATAGCCGTCAACTTGTATTCCTATGTAGAAAAACCCTTTACTGCGGAAGCGAAATTCAACTTCGAACAGTTCAAAGAGCATGTAGGCTATGCGCAACGCATGATGGACGACATCATTGATCTGGAGCTGGAGAAAATTGACGCGATCATCGATAAGATTGATGCTGACCCGGAAGATGAAGAAATCAAGTCGATTGAACGCAAATTGTGGGAAAAAATTCAAACCAAAGCAAAAGAAGGACGCCGTACCGGAGTAGGAATCACAGCCGAAGGCGATATGCTGGCAGCCGTAGGCTTACGCTATGGAACTGAAGATGCCACCGACTTCAGCGAGGAAATTCATAAAACACTGGCCGTTGAAGCATATCGTTCATCGGTAAACCTGGCCAAAGAAAGAGGAGCTTTTGGCATTTACGACTCGGAACGTGAAAAAAATAACCCGATGATTGCCCGCCTTCGCGAGCAGGATGAAACACTGTATGCCGATATGGTCAAGTACGGGCGTCGTAACATTGCGCTGCTGACGATTGCACCAACCGGAACAACCAGCTTGATGACCCAAACGACTTCAGGAATTGAACCGGTGTTTATGCCTGTTTACAAACGCCGCCGGAAGGTTAATCCCAACGATAAAGAAGTGCGGATTGATTTTGTGGATGAAGTGGGCGACAGCTGGGAAGAATACATTGTCTTTCACCACAAGTTTGTTACATGGATGAAAGCCAACGGCTTGGATACAACCATCAAATACTCGCAGGAAGAGCTGGACAAAATGGTTGAAAAATCACCTTACTACAAAGCCACTTCCAACGATGTTGACTGGCTGCGAAAAGTCCGCATGCAAGGCCGCATTCAGAAATGGGTCGATCACTCCATCAGTGTAACCATTAACCTTCCGAATGACGTGGAAGAGGGATTGGTTGGTAAACTGTATTTCGAAGCCTGGAAAAGTGGCTGCAAGGGTGTGACCGTTTACCGGGATGGCTCACGTTCAGGCGTATTATTGTCGAATAAAAAGGACGATAAGAAGAAAGAAAAATTCTCAACGTTCCCAACCAAACGTCCTGAAGAGTTGGAAGCCGACGTGGTACGTTTCCAAAACAGCAAGGACAAATGGGTCGCCTTTATTGGACTGGTTGGTGATCTTCCTTATGAGATTTTTACCGGTTTGCAGGATGATGAAGATGGCATTTTGCTTCCCCGGTCGGTGACCAAAGGGAAAATCATCAAAAACCGCGACGAAGATGGTAACTCGCGTTATGACTTTCAATACACAAACAAACGTGGGTACAAAACCACCATCGAAGGACTGTCATACAAATTCAACCCGGTATTCTGGAACTATGCGAAACTGATTTCCGGCATCCTGCGCCACGGCATGCCCATTCACAAAGTGGTGGATACGGTAACCAGCCTGCAATTGGACAACGACACCATTAACAGCTGGAAAGCCGGTGTTGCCCGTGCACTGAAAAAATACATTCCCAACGGGACCATTGCCGAAGGAACGGTTTGTGGCGAGTGCGGATCGAACAACGTGATTTACCAGGAAGGCTGTTTGACCTGTCCGGACTGCGGATCATCAAAATGCGGTTAATCAATTGATTCGACCAAAAATCGAACACAAAAAAGGCTTTCACCTCAGGTGGAGGCCTTTTTTATTTCCGGTTGGGAAGTGAAAAACAACCATCGGACCACCCAATCTAACGGTTGAGTAAGTTCAAATTGCTCAGACGTTCAAACACGCATAGCTTTGAATAAAAATTCAATTCAGAAACTAAAAATTCAAAAGCTATGAAAACAAAAGAAGAAATGTTCACCGTGTTTTTTACCATCCTGTTTTTAACCTGCGCTTTGCTGGCCTCCGGGCAAAGGCAGTCGCTCAATTTCGTGTTGCCATCCAGCGGTCTGGACAACCGTCAACAACACCAATACCTGATAGAAACCGACTACCTAAATTTCAACATTTACGGCGATTTTGCCAGTAGAATGCGCATTTCGGGTAAATACACCTCCGGCTTGCCTGATGGAAAAGTTGAATGGGCCGACGTTTACATGCAGAAATCAGATCAACTGGACGGGCCTTTTGCCAGTAGGGAAAACCTTGATTACGCCAATGGTTTCAGCTACACTTACGAGCAGAACATTTTGGCGCCCGAGTTCTTTGCCGGTTTTCCCAACAACTCGATTGAAGCCAAAAATCTGGTTTGGGATATGGCAGGGATGGAGTTCTTTGCCTGGGGTCACACCGACTCGCTGCAACTGAATGAGCCTTACCACGCCAACCAGGCCAATGGCAAAGTGGAGCTGGCTGGCCATGGCTTTTTCGACAACCGCGACATTATTCTGACCTGGAAGGGTATGACCACAAACGATACCGAAATGCTGGCCATGATTGACTTCCGAACCATGAACAACAAGCTGGAAGTACAGGTGGATCTGGGCGATCGACACTTTGAAACGAAAGGGCGCAGCCATCACTGGGGAACGATTTGGCTATCGGTTGATCAGCAATGCATTGACCGGATTGAGCTGTTTGAAGATGTGGTACTGGAAATAGGCTGGAACGACCAGGCTGAAAAAGAACTGGTTGATGTAGTTCGTGAAATGCGTGTGACAAAAATTTACTAATTTTCAAGCATGAAACCCGAAACAAAAAAACCAATCACTAAAACAATCCAATATCATTTTTGGATTGTTTTAGGCAGTTTTATTTTTACCTTACTTTTCGAGGTGCTTTCCGCAAGACCAGTCTTTAGCAACATCTTTTTGTACGTCTTTTTTCTGATGATCGTTCAGGTGGAACTTTTTGTTTGGCTGGGAGGCAAAATGTTTAACAGCCTGAGCTACTCCACAGTCAAGGAATTTATCAACCGGATCCTGAAGCGGTTGATGCTTTTTTATCTGCTTGTGTTGTTGATTGCTTTTGTCTTTTTTGTCATGACAGGCATTATCTTGTCACTTGCCCAGGGTGCGAATCCGGCCGACTTTATTAAAGGTATTCCACAATATGAAATCCGGGGTTTTCTGATTGGGTCGGCCATTGGACTGCTTTTTGGCAGTATAATTTTCTTTGTCTCACAACTTTTTTCCGCCATTAGCAGAGTACAAAAACTAAATGAAGAAAAGTTGCAATATCAATACCAAACCTTGAAAAACCAGGTAAATCCGCACTTTCTTTTCAACAGTCTGAATACCCTTTCGTCGCTGGTTTACACCGACCCAAAGCTGGCCGACGAGTTTATTCAAAAGCTAGCTTGCAGCTATCGTTATCTGCTGGATAACAATCCGAAAGACACCGTTCCGTTGGAAGAAGAATTGAAGTTTGTAAAACAATATTTCTATTTGCACCAACTTCGGGGCAAGGAAAAATTTCGACTGGAAATGGATGAACATTTCCCCGATCATTTTTCTATTCTTCCTGTTTCGGTGCAACTGTTGGTGGAAAATGCGCTGAAGCACAATGCGGCAACCAGAGAAAAGCCGCTGATCATTAAAATTACCTTGGAAGAAGGACATTACATCAGTGTTGAAAACAACAAGCAAGACATTCAATCGCTCGAAAACTCACCACAAACCGGATTGAGCAACTTGGCTGAACGAGTCCGGCAGGTTTGCGGTGAAGATCTGGTTATACAGGAATCCTTTGAGCATTTTAAAGTGAAGATCCCGTTGATTCACGACAAATAAAACACCCATAAAACAAACACTGCCATTTCGGGACGAGTTCCGTGAAAACAATCAAAAATACAATCAACTAATTATTTTTTCGAATGAAAGTAATCATTATTGAAGATGAAGAACCGGCAGCCCAAAAGCTAAAAATGCTCTTATCGGAATTAAGCGAGCCGGTGGAAGTCTTAGATTGTCTGGATTCAGTCAGTCAGGCGGCCGAATGGTTTTCAACACACGAACAGCCCGATTTAATTTTCATGGACATCCGGCTGGCCGATGGATTAAGCTTTGAAATTTTCGACCTGGTCCCGATAAAATCACCAGTCATTTTCACAACTGCCTACAACGAATATGCACTGAAAGCCTTCAAGGTAAACAGCATCGATTATCTGCTAAAACCCATTGATCCCGGCGAGCTTCACCGGGCAATGGACAAATTCAAAACCTTATTTTCGGGTTCCGACTTACAGGAACCCAACATACAATCGGGCATGCAAAAATTGCTCGCACAGTTGGCCAGTTCGCACAAAACACGCTTTTTCATCAAAGTGGGTCAACATTACCGATCCATTCCGGTTCAGGAAATTGAGAGTTTCTTTGTGCAGGAAAAAAGTACGTTTTTGATGAATTTAGAAGGCAAGACGCTAGATATTGATTATTCGTTGGACCAATTGGCAGAAATGCTCAACCCCGAGCTTTTCTTCCGTGTAAACCGGAGTTATTTGGTCAATATCAATTGGATTAAAGATGTGTTAATTTACTCGGGAAGCCGGCTGAAAATAAAGCTGGCCAGTGGAAAGTATAACGAACCAATTCTGGTTAGTCGCGATAAAGTGTCGGATTTTAAAAAGTGGATGAACCGCTAGTAAAAAAGGTCCCGAATCGGGACCTTTTTTTGGTGGCTTTATGCAGCAATCGTTGAAAAAACATCATTCAAAATCTCGGGGTACATGTCCCCAAAATTTTCATCACACCATTCACGCAGCTCATTGAGATCATCGGGGGTCTCCGCCCACTTAGCACATTTGACCAGCTCTTTGCGGAATAAATCCCGGCTAAAGCTAACCTTGGGTAAAATTACTTTTGCGTACTCACTCATAGCATCAGAACGTTTAATTAATTACTTCCATTAAGATAACACAACCGTTTGGATTTTGGTATGTCGGAAAATACGGATTAACA
>JAGXIR010000137.1 GCA_024635605.1 Sunxiuqinia sp. | reverse complement strand
TGGGTCGAAATCCAGATTCGGACCAAGCGGATGGATGAGGTTGCTGAGAAGGGTCTTGCCGCTCACTGGAAGTACAAAGGAGGATCGGCAAGCGCCGAAATGGAAAGCTGGCTGGCCAATGTTCGCGAGATTTTGGAAAATCCGGACTTGAATATTGTTGATTTTATTGATGACTTCAACACCAATATTTACAACGATGAGATTTTTGTGTTTACACCAAAAGGTGATTTGAAACGTCTGCCGGCTGGAGCTACCATGCTTGACTTCGCCTATGAAATTCATTCTGAAGTGGGTGATCATTGTGTTGGCGGTATGCTGGATGGACGGAAAGTGACGCTGCGCTATAAACTCAAGAATGGCGACCAGGTTTCGGTGGATACCTCTGCTAAACAGAAACCCAAACTCGACTGGCTTGACTTTGTAATTACGACCAAAGCTAAGTCGCGGATAAAAGCCAGTGTTAACGAAGAGCGTAAAAATGAAGCCGACAAAGGGAAGGAGATTTTGCTTCGGAAATTAAAGAACTGGAAGATTGATTATAACGATGATCTGATCCGGATGCTTTTAAAGCATTATAACCTGAAATTGGCGCAGGACTTATATTACAATATTTCGGTTGGAAAAATAGAACCACTAGCTATTAAAGAATTGGCTGGTGAAAAAGAAACGGAAGCAACAGCCCGCCAGAAAGCGGAAGAAATCCTCCCGATGGAGCAGTTGAAAGACCTCGATTTTTCAAGCGGGAACGACTATCTGGTGATTGATAACAACATCAAAAATGTGAATCATAAGCTGGCACCTTGCTGCAATCCAATTTTTGGTGATCCGATTTTTGGATTTGTCACTATCAGTGATGGAATAAAGATTCACCGCCGTTCATGTCCCAATGCCAAACAATTGCTTGAGCGCTATCCTTATCGGGTAATTCCGGCCAAGTGGCGCGATTCAAAAAAGCGCAGCTCATTTCAGGCAACCATTCGCTTGTCGGGAACCGATGAAACAGGTATTGTGGCCAATATTTCGCATGTCATTGCCAAGGATATTGGTGTTCAAATGCGTTCCATCAACATTGATTCAGTGAATGGAGAGTTCGAAGGCACCTTACGCATTTTTGTCAATAACCTGGAGCACCTGGACTTTTTGATGCACAAGCTCCAAAATATAAAAGGGGTGCTCAACGTGTCACGAGCCGACACCTAGGATCTTGCCGTTTAAACGTATAAAATCCCTCAAAAAAGAGGGATTTTATTATCAATTTTCGATGATAAGTTTTGCTACTCGGGAAACCGGTCACGCATTTGCCGGTCGACCATCCAGCCCGGGTATTCCGGAGCGAGGGCACTGATGGCGTCCAGTTGCTCCATCTCGGCATCCGTAAGCTGGAGTTGGGTTGATGCGAGGTTGTCGGTTAATTGATCCATTTTCTTTGCCCCAATGATAATGCTGCTGATACCCGGTTTCTTCAGCATCCAGGCTAAAGCAACCTGAGCAGCTGAAACCTGATGGCTTTGAGCGATGGTGAGCATCAAATCGATGATGTCGTATGCCTTTACTTTGTCCAATGGAGGAAAGTCGAATTCATCTCGCCGGCTGTTGCCTGCCTTTTCTTTTTGTCTGGTGAATTTTCCGGAAAGAAAACCTCCTGCCAATGGACTCCAAGGCATAATTCCAATGTTTTCGGCTTGTGCCATTGGAATGATTTCACGTTCAATGTCGCGCGACGCCAGGCTGTAATAATATTGGCCAGCCGAAAACTTGGTCCAACCATTTCGTTCAGCAATGCCATTGGCTTTAGTCACCATCCATGCCGGGTGATTGCTGATGCCGAGGTATCGAACCTTGCCCGAACGAACCACGTTTTCCAGTCCACGCATGGTTTCTTCGAGTGGCGTCAGCGGATCAACCCCGTGAATGTAGAGCAGGTCGATGTGGTCAAGACCCATTCGCTGTAAGCTGTCATTAACCGAATCCATGATGTGTAGCCGCGACAGACCCACCTGGTTTGCTCCCGTTCCCATCCGGATTCGTGCTTTGGTGGCAATCACAACCTGCTGCCGGTTGATTCCCAAATCTCGTAACGACTTGCCCAGCATGGTTTCCGATAGTCCTTCGGAATAAGCGTTGGCCGTGTCGATAAAGTTAATTCCACCATCAATGGCTGTTTTTAACAGTTGGTTCACTTCGTCCTGGGGCACTTTACCAACGGCTTCCCAAAAGCCACGTCCGCCAAAGGTCATAGTTCCCAAACATAGCTCAGAAACCAATACACCGGTACTTCCTAATTGATTGTATTTCATAATCGTAATAATTTAAAGGTTACTGTTTTAATGGGATAACAAGTTTGCTTCGCAGATAGTTTTATTCCCGAATAAAAGAATAGACAGCGTTTTCTTCAGTATAAGGTTTTTGGTTCAAAATAAAAAAAAAGAGGCTAAAAGTATCGCGCGCGATATAATTTGTATATTTGTATCGCGAACGATATAAATAAAGTGTATGAAAACGAATTTTTGTGAATTGAGTGCCCGGACGATTCAGGGTAAAGAGTTGAAAATGGATGCGTACCGTGGAAAGGTTGTCTTGATTGTTAATACCGCAAGTAAGTGTGGTTTCACGCCTCAATACGAAGGGCTGGAAAAACTGTACGAACAATACAAAGATCGTGGTCTTGTGATATTGGGTTTTCCATGCAATCAGTTTGGTAATCAGGAACCGGGGTCGGAAGATGAAATTCAGGAAGGCTGCCTTGTAAATTATGGTGTCACCTTTCAGATGTTTGGAAAGGTTGAGGTCAATGGAGACGATGCGCATCCTGTTTTCCAATTTCTGAAGAAGGAATTACCCGGATTGTTGGGTGGTAAGGTCAAATGGAATTTCACCAAATTTTTAATTGACCGGGAGGGAAATCCGGTCAAGCGTTTTGCGCCGGTCACCAAGCCCGAAAGGATGGAAAAGGATATTTTAAAGCTACTTTAAGACCAAGGAGTTGGGTTTAATGAGGAACAGTACTATGGATTAACAGACCGCGGCTGTTCTTCTTATTTTTCATAGAATCATGGAACAGTTAAAACTTAAAAATCAATTGTGCTTCCCGTTTTATTCGGTATCACGCCTAATCACTCGCAAGTATCAGCCCTATTTGGATGAGTTGGGAGTTACGTATCCACAATACCTGGTGCTCTTGGTACTTTGGGAAACGGATAGACAGCCGGTGAATCAGATTGCGCAAACACTTTTTTTGAATACTAATACGATTACTCCATTGCTTAAGCGGCTGGAAGGGCAGGGAATTGTGCTGCGCGACAAGTCGCCGGAAGATGAACGCAAAGTATTTATCGCCTTAACTGAAAAAGGGAAACTGATGAAAGAGCAGGCAGCCCAGATTCCCTTCAGGCTGATGGAGGGAATGCCCCTTCCGGAAGAGGATTTAATCGCCCTCCGCCGTTTGCTGCACCAGATGATTGACATTCTTAAATGACGGTTTGGCAACAGTTTAGTCACTACTTCCTGATCCATTCGGTTTTGTCGCTGGCAGCAATCCGTGTCCGTTTTGGACGTTGAAACGATTGGTCCGGCTCGCCCAGAATAAAAAATCCGATGGGCGTATCTTCTTCCTCTAATTTTAAAAAATCGCGCATCTGATCGGAATAGCAGTTATCACCTGTGCTCAGGTAGCCACCAATTTCAAACGCTTTCAGGCTGAGGTAAATGTTTTCCACCGCACAGGCTACCGACACGATGTCTTCCTGCTTGGGAAACCGTTTGTATGGATCGCGTTTAGCAATGATGGCGATTACATGCGAAACCCGCTTCCATTTGTCGTTGTATGCCTGGTATTTAAAATCGAAAAATTTATCGGGAGGTGTGATTTGCTTATAAATTTGCTGCTGAACACTGAAAAAGCGTCGGACACCATCGCCTGCAAAAACTTTAAAGTGCCACGCTTGCACCAACCCATGCGAAGGCGCCCAAGTGGCATTTTCCAACAGTTTTTCGATCACGGAATCATCAATCTGACTCCCTTCTTTCAACCCATTTACAAAAGTCGACTTCCTGCTTTTGATCCATTCAGAAATATCCTGTGTAGTACTTTTCATCATTTTGTTTCGATATGTTTTATATGAATTAAACACCCGAGCTGGCTGGAGGTTTACGCCATGTCTGTTGTTGTGTCCCGGGCGAGGAAAAGTGTTGACGATTGTTATAAATCGCTTTTGGGGATTCCACCCGAATAATAATTGATGAGATTTCGTGTTTAATTATCGTGATCGTTACTGCGAAATGTTTGGATAATGATTGGCTATCTTCCGCAACTGGGGAATGGGGAAATAAATTTGAATTTAGGGGAGGTGGATTTAAGGAAATTACAACGCCTGACTCAAAAGGATGGTTCGTTGTTATTTCGGATCGTGATTCTTTTGAATAAGGTTTGTAAATTTGTGCATCAAGTTTAATGATTGCTATAAAATACGGAATGATGATCGAAGCATTGAATCACATAAAAAAGCAAGTGGAATCAAATCAGTTGGAAGAAGCGCTTCAGCAGATTGATCATTTTCTTCAACAACAGCCGAAGGATACCGAACTGCATTACCTGAAAGGACAAATTTTCTACAAACAACAACAGTGGGGGCGTGCGATCAACGCTTTTAACCAGGTATTGGAGCTTGAGCCAAATCATCCTGATGCGCAGTCGCAGATTGATATGGCCAATAATATTTTGGGTTATTTTACGCCCGACATGTTTAATCCATAGTCGCTTCTCAGATTTAGAATCATGCTTTTTCTTCAAAAAAAGCTACCTGAAAAAACTAAAATGGACACTCCCGTAATGACGGCTTTCCACAAATTTTTCCATTTCGGAGAAGTTATAATATTTGGAGTGTTCGAGAATGAATAGCCCATCTTCTTTTAGAAGTTCATTGTTGAAGATCAGCGCCGGAATTTCGTTGAACCGGGTGTGGTCGTACGGAGGATCGGCAAAAATCAAGTCAAATTTCTCAGTCGTCTGCTCACAGTAGCTAAAGGCATTTCCTTTAATTGCCCGGATTTCTTTTGTAGCACCTAGTTTTTGGACAATTGAGCGGATGAATTGGTGGTGCTGGAAGTCCAGCTCAATGGTGGTGATGTCGGTGCATCCACGCGATAAAAACTCAAAAGAAATACTTCCTGTTCCGGCAAACAAATCAAGCACTTTAAGATCTTCAAAATCGACTTGGTTGGTTACAATATTGAACAAGCTTTCTTTCGCCATGTCCGTTGTTGGTCTGGCTTTGAAACTCTTTCCCGGGCTAAACTGTCGTCCCCGGTGTATTCCTCCTACGATTCTCATGCCTGGTAATTTAAAAGATTAACAAAACGGGCGTCGGGAAGCTGATCAAACAAATAGCTGTAATAAACCTCACTGCTTCTCGTGCTGATCACAACGTTTTTAAAGTATTGACGCAGCTGGTGGTACACAGGCGAGCGCTTATTCACTCTCCCGCTCAATTGGATTTTGATATCCTCTATTTTTTCGGCTTTTACAACATTGAGAATATAGTAGAGCAAATCGTTGTCATTTCGGTATTTAAATGAATTGAAAAAGCGCACCGACTCATCCATGAGCGTAATGGTTAAGTGATGTTTGTACAATTGAATATCCATCAGCGGGTAAGCAATTGATTTTGTCGAGCTGCGGATCAGTTGTGGAACAATTTCATTTTGAATAACCGAACCCGGATGTTTGTCGGTGAAAAAACGTTTTACTTTTGCTGAAATAGCAAACTGAATGACCGCCTGAAATGCTTTGATTGGCCGGTAGTGAAGCTCTTCGTCGTCTGCTAAATCAAGCCCTAATTGATAAGCCGGCATACCCTGGTTTTCATCGAAAAAAACTTCGGGAAGAAGTGCCATTTTCCCCGGTGAAGAATAAATCAGTTGGGTAGATTTAAACTCTGCCTCAAGAATGTCGAATTCAGAATAAATATCCAGTAGTTTGCGATGAAAAAACTTGGGGTTGCCTGAGAATTCTTTGTGAAAAAGATAAATGTATTTATTTTGTAATCCATCGCGGATACAAAAAGAAAATCCATCCAGACTAAACTGGATGGATAAATGATATTCTTGTATGAAATTTAAATCGAAGGTTTCGTCAACAAGCAATAAGTGCTGCATACCTAATTTTTACTCCCAGTTACCGGCATTGTTCGTGGTTTCAGTTAATGAACCTACTTTCAGCCCCGGATATTTACCGTTGGTGCGTCTTTGATCGTTCAGGTTAATCACCATTTGACGATCCAGATCTTTCAAGATGGTGTTGTTGTGGGCTTTTGCTTCAAATACAGGAACTTGAACGCCAGATCCTGTCGTGACGATATTGGTTCCCAAATGGAATTCTGCAACGGTATCCTTAACGGGTACCATTTTTATTTTCTCTACCGAATAGGAACGGCCAAATAAGGTGTCCAAAACACTGATTTTAAGCGTGTCGCGGATGATCAAGCCTTTTTGGATGGCTGTTTCTTCAGTCATTCCTTCGTTAATCATACTATCGGTAAGCATACCAATTTTACGCACCAGGGGAAGTGAATCAGTTTTTATAAAATTGATTAAGCTATCCCAGTCGGCAGTAAAGTGTCCATGAACATCTTTAAAAGCCAGTTGGGCTTTTCTGATATCTTTTAAGCGTTCGACGGTAACTTTATATCTTGCATCTTTGGCTTTTTCAAACTCAATTGGCCTTTCAATACTTTGATAAATAAAGTATGCAAGGATGATTGCAGCGACTATAAGTACGATCTGAATAACTGTCTTCATCTGTATCGTTTTAAGATTAGTTTGTGTTTGCATGCAAATTTATAAAAAAAATCAAATTACTATCCGTGGAATAGTTTTAATTTCGCAGGAATGTTGAAAAAACACTTGAAAGAGCATATTTGTCAGAATTTAGGTTTTGAACCAACAGCGGGCCAAAAGTTGTTGTCCGAGAAGTTGGGTGATTTCATAAGCAATGGCGATCCGGACGAGCTGTTTTTGCTAAAAGGTTATGCAGGGACAGGTAAAACCAGCATGCTCAATGCGTTGGTTAAAACACTTCGGGCCTTTAAATTTCAGTCGATCTTGTTAGCACCGACGGGACGGGCAGCAAAAGTGCTGGCTTCCTATACCGGGCAGAGCGCCTATACCATCCATAAAAAAATATACCGGCAGCAATCGACCACCGATGGTTTTGGAAAATTCATGTTGGATAAAAATCTGGCTAAAAATTGTTTTTTTATTGTCGACGAAGCCTCGATGATTTCAAACTCATCGGCTGACGGCTCTGTATTTGGATCGGGGAGACTGCTGGACGATTTATATGAATATGTACATACCGGATCGAATTGTAAGCTTGTGTTGGTGGGAGACACTGCCCAGCTTCCCCCGGTAGGTATGGATATCAGTCCGGCGTTGAATGTGTCGGAACTCGAAATGTATGGTGGCAAGGTCATGTATCATGAGTTGGTAGACGTCGTCCGTCAGGAGCTTAATTCAGGTATTTTGCACAACGCAACCAATCTCCGCTCGCTCATCAGTGACACCCATTTTCAGCCAGATTATTTTCCGATTGAAACGATGAATTTCGACGATATCAAGCGGCTAGGTGGGGCTGAGTTGATTGAAAAAATTTCAGACTGTTACGACAAATATGGAGAACAGCAAACCATGGTGATTACCCGTTCAAACAAACGGGCCAACAAATTTAATGAAGGCATCCGGTCAACCATCCTTTACAAGGAAGCCGATATTACCATTGGCGATTTGCTGATGGTGGTAAAAAACAACTACTTCTGGCTAGGCGATGATGAGCGTCTTGATTTTATTGCCAACGGTGATATTGTTGAAATTCAATCGATCTACAATTACGAAGAATTGTATGGCTTCCGGTTTGCCAACGTCTGCCTGAAGTTTATCGATTACAACGATTTGGAAATCGACTGTAAAATACTTTTGGAAACCCTGAATATTGAGACCGCTTCACTCAGCTATGAACAAAGCCAGCGATTGTTTGAAGCGGTGGCCGAAGACTACATTGATATTCGAAGTAAGAAAAAGCGCTGGGAAAAAATCAAGGCAAATGAGTATTTCAATGCGTTGCAGGTGAAATTTGCTTACGCAGTTACTTGCCATAAAGCGCAGGGAGGACAGTGGGATGCTGTTTTTGTGGATCAGGGCTACCTGGTAAAAGATATGCTGAATGTTGAATACCTTCGATGGCTTTACACAGCCTTTACCCGCCCGGTGAAAGAGCTGTTCCTGGTCAATTTTAACAAGGAATTTTTTGAGGGCGAAGGGGATTGATTGGGCTGATAGGGATGAAAACATGCATGGGAATGAGCTGTTTCCCGGAAGTAATCAGCGGGTAACAGAATAGACCTCATCTTCGTTAACCGCGTCCGTTTCAGGAAAAATGCTTCTGGCTTCATCCAAAACAAGTTGAGGATCTTTGTAGCGGGCCGAAAAATGGCCAATCAGTAATTTGCCAACCTTGGCTTTTTGGGCAATTAAAGCTGCTTCTTTTCCTGTCGAGTGAAAAGTTGTTTTTGCCATATCTTTTTCCGATTCAGTGAAAGTAGCTTCATGGTAAAGCAAATCAGCACCTTGAATAGCGGGAATAATTTTTTCATGGTAAGCCGTGTCGGAACAGAAAGCGAAAGAACGGGGTTTGTCGGGTGGAATAATCAACTCGTGGTTTGGAATTATTTCCCCTTTTTCGGTTACAAAATCAGCACCTGCTTTAATGCTTTTAATTTCCCGAATGGGAATTTGGTATCTTTTGAGTTGTTCTTTTTTGATGTTCGGTTCTTTTTCCTTTTCACGGAACAAAAATCCACAGCATGGAATTCTGTGTTTTAGCGGAAATGAAGTGATCGTGAGCTTTTCGTCCTCGAGAATTACCTGAGTCTTTTTGAAATTGAGCGGATGAAAAACCAATCGAAAGCCTAATTCCTTCATGCCCATAAAATCGAGTTGAAACTGGGTGTAACGTTGCAATTCGGAGTGGGCGAAAATATGCAGATCTTTAGTCCTTTTCAGCAAAACCTGGGTTGAAATGAACCCGATCAAGCCAAAAAAATGGTCGCCATGCAGGTGCGAAATAAAGATGTGGTCGAGTCGTCCAAAACCGATTTTATTTTTACGAATCTGGTGTTGCGCTCCTTCGCCACAGTCAATTAAAAAGAACCGCCCAAGCACATTGAGCACTTGAGCGGTTGGGTATCTTTTGGAAGTAGGCATTGCTGAACTACTTCCCAGAATTGTCAGTTGAAAAGGCATTTGCATACAGGAAATCCTGTTATAATTTGCCCTTTTCTACGAGTAACTTCTCTGCTTCATCTACATTTTTTGTAATTAGTAAAACGGTATGAAGCATTGAAATTCGTATCAGGTGTTCAACATCGGGTTGAAGGCCACAAAGTATAAATGTTCCGATTGAGTCTTCGCAAAGCCGATTGGCAACTAAGATGGCACTTAAACCGGATGAGTCAACGTAATTGCAGTTGCTTACATCCAAGATGATGGTTTTTACGTCATCATTGCCTAAAATAACCAACTCTGATTTCAACTCGGGAGCATTGTTTGTATCAAGCTTCTTGGAAAGTACCTTGATTACAACGTGATCTTCTTTTTTTGTAATTTCAAATTCCATGGAACGAAATTTACGAATTTATGTTGAAACGATTGATAAGGATCGGCCTATTTTTCTTTGTTCTCTTCAGCTTCCATTTGAGATTTCAAAGCAGCCAGCTCGCTGATGTCTCCAAGAGTTGTTTTTTCCTGGTTGTTTTCTTTCACTGCTTTCATTGCTTTGGCAGTTTGCTTGCTTTGAGCTTTCTTTTTGGCTGTGTCTTCACCTTTTTTCTCATCTTCGAATACACGCGAGTGAGAAAGAATGATGCGTTTGGCAGCTTTTGAGAATTCAATGACTTTGAAATCCATTTTTTCTTCGAGGCTGGATTTTGAACCATCTTCTTTTACCAGGTGGCGTGGAGTTGCAAATCCTTCAACACCGTATGGAAGTGCAATCGTTGCACCTTTGTCGAATAATTCAACAATTGTTCCTTCGTGAATTGAATCAACAGAGAAAATTGTTTCAAACACATCCCATGGGTTTTCTTCCAGTTGTTTGTGTCCAAGGCTCAACCGGCGGTTGTCTTTGTCAATGTCCAATACCACTACTTCTACGTCTGCACCAATTGAAGTGAATTCAGACGGGTGTTTGATCTTTTTGGTCCAGCTAAGGTCCGAAATGTGGATCAAGCCGTCAACTCCTTCTTCAATTTCAACAAACACACCAAAGTTGGTGAAGTTGCGAACGGTAGCATTGTGTTTGGTTCCGAGACCGAATCTGGTGTCGATTTCCTGCCAAGGATCTTTTTTAAGTTGTTTGATACCCAGTGACATTTTGCGCTCGTCGCGGTCCAAGGTCAGAATTTGAGCGTCTACTTCGTCGCCAACTTTCAGGAAGTCCTGAGCGCTGCGTAAGTGCTGTGACCAGCTCATTTCCGATACGTGGATCAAACCTTCAACTCCGGGAGCAATTTCAACAAAGGCACCGTAGTCAGCCATTACAACAACTTTTCCTTTGATGCTGTCGCCAACTTTCAATTCGGCATCCAGGTTATCCCATGGGTGAGGGGTCAATTGTTTCAAACCAAGAGCAATCCGTTTTTTGTCATCATCAAAATCAAGGATTACAACGTTCATTTTTTGATCCAATTCGACGATTTCGTTCGGATGAGAAATCCGTCCCCAGCTCAGGTCAGTAATGTGAATCAGTCCGTCAACACCACCCAGATCAATGAATACACCGTAAGAAGTCACGTTTTTAACAGTTCCTTCCAATACCTGGCCTTTCTCCAGTTTCGAGATGATTTCTTTTTTCTGTTGTTCAAGCTCAGCTTCGATCAGTGCTTTGTGCGAAACAACCACGTTACGGAATTCCTGGTTGATTTTAACCACTTTGAATTCCATGTTTTTGCCTACGTACATGTCGTAGTCGCGGATTGGTTTCACATCAATTTGAGAACCTGGCAAGAAAGCTTCAATTCCGAATACATCGACAATCATACCACCTTTGGTGCGGCACTTGATGTATCCTTTGATAATTTCGTCTTTATCCAGCGCATCATTCACGCGATCCCAAGAGCGGACGGCACGTGCTTTTTTATGCGACAGGATCATTTGTCCTTTTTTGTCTTCCAGACTTTCAACATAAACTTCCACCGCATCGCCAACTTTCAACTCAGGGTTGTAGCGGAATTCGTTTAAGCTTACAATACCGTCTGATTTGTAGCCGATATCAACAACAACCTCACGCTTGTTCATGGAGATAACGGTACCTTCCAGTACTTCTTTTTCCTGAACAGTGTTCAGTGTGTCGTCATAAAGATCAACCAATTCTTTGTTCTTCTTGCCTGCAAAGCCTTCGTCGTCGGCTTCCAGCGCATCCCAGTCAAATTCTTTCGATTCGGCAGCAGGAGCTGCTGTTTCTTCTACCTCAGCAACAGTTGCAGTCTCTTCTGTTTCTGCGACTGTTTCTGCGACTGTTTCTGCGACTTCTTCCTCAGTGGATAACGAGGCAACGCCTTCTTTTTCGGTGAGTTCTTCTGCTTTGTCTTCTTCTTTTTCGCTTACTTTTTCAGAAACTACTTCGTGTTCCTGGTGCACATCCTGTGCTGCATCCTGTTGTTCGAGTTCCTCTTTTACTTCGAGTTCGTCTTTTTGCTTTTCTTCTACCATGTGTAATAATCAATTAATTAATAAGTTAGACTTTATATTTGTTAAATGCGCGGCAAAATTAGGATTTATATGCTTTAGATCAAAGGTTTTCGGTTTTTTTTTAGGGATTTTTAGCTGAATTTGAAAGAAGATTGATTTTTTTCGAATTATCTGGTCTTTTTTCGTGCAACAATCCGATGAACTGCGTAGTTTTGCAGCCGGTTTTTTATTGTTAAGATTGTTTTATTTTCTACTTTTGATAGGCTGCCGGGCTATCGGCATAGGAGGTAAGCAATCGGATCATTCCGAAAGTTGATTTTTCGGGACATACACAAAATATAACATATCAATGGACGCACGGAAAAAACGGATTTTAGTAACTGGAGGCGCTGGTTTTGTTGGTTCACACCTTTGCGAGCAATTATTGGCCGAGGGAAACGAGGTGATCTGCCTGGATAATTTTTTTACCGGGGCTAAACAGAAAGTGGTTCACTTGTTGAATGACCCGTACTTCGAGTTGGTAAGGCATGATGTGATTATGCCTTTTTATATTGAAGTGGATGAGATTTACAACCTTGCTTGTCCTGCGTCACCGGTTCATTACCAGTTTAATGCCATCAAAACCATTAAGACTTCGGTCATGGGCTCCATCAACATGCTTGGGCTGGCGAAACGGGTAAAAGCGAAAATATTGCAAGCATCAACCAGCGAAGTGTATGGCGACCCCGAACTTCACCCGCAACCCGAAACCTATTGGGGCAATGTCAATCCTATTGGCGTGCGTTCGTGTTATGACGAGGGGAAACGCTGCGCTGAATCGCTGTTCATTAATTACCACGCGCAAAACCAAGTGGCCATTAAGATTGCCCGAATATTCAATACTTACGGGCCCAAAATGGAACCGAACGACGGGCGTGTGGTTTCCAATTTCATTGTTCAGGCCTTGCAAAACAAAGACATCACCATTTTTGGCGATGGCTCGCAAAGCCGAAGTTTTCAATATGTGGATGATTTGGTGGATGGCTTAAAACGCCTGATGCATACACCAGACGATTTTTTAGGACCAGTAAACATTGGCAATCCAAATGAATTCACGATGCTCGAATTGGCGGAGAAAATCATTTCTCTTACTGGTAGTCGCTCAAAAATTACCTATTTTCCGTTGCCCGAAGATGATCCGATTCAGCGTAAGCCCGATATTTCGCTGGCCAGGGAAAAACTGAATGGCTGGGAACCCAAAATTCAATTGGAAGAGGGTTTAATAAAGACAATCGCATACTTTGATGAATTATTAAAAACGAGATAGTTATGAAAGGAATTATTTTAGCCGGAGGTTCCGGGACACGCTTATATCCAATTACTAAGTCGATTTCGAAACAAATCATTCCCGTTTACGATAAACCGATGATTTATTATCCCTTGTCGGTGCTGATGCTGGCTGGGATCCGGGAAATTCTGATTATCTCAACGCCAAAGGATATTTCGCTTTACGAAGATTTGCTGGGCGACGGGTCACAATTCGGGATCCAGTTGGAATATGCTATTCAGCCATCGCCTGATGGATTGGCACAGGCCTTTTTGATTGGGGAAGAGTTTATTGGCGACGATCAGGTTTGCCTGATTTTGGGCGACAATATTTTCTATGGTTACAACTTCAGCCAAATTTTAAAAGAAGCCGGGTCGCTTGACGATGGCGCCCTCGTTTTTGGTTACTATGTGAACGATCCGGAGCGGTATGGGGTCGTTGATTTTGATGATGAAGGCAAAGTCTTATCAATTGAAGAAAAGCCGGCTGAACCGAAATCGAATTACGCTGTAACAGGCTTGTATTTCTATTCTAACGATGTGGTTGAAAAGGCCAAATCGTTGAAACCGTCAGCCAGGGGTGAGCTGGAAATTACCGATCTAAACCGAATCTACCTCGAAGAGCAACGCTTAAAGGTTCAGTTGCTGGGCCGTGGTTTTGCGTGGCTCGATACGGGAACACACGACAGTTTGTTGCAGGCTTCAAACTTCATTGCTACCATCGAACAGCGACAAGGGCTGAAAGTGTCGTGCCTGGAAGAAATAGCCTTTAAAAAAGGCTACATATCAAAAGAACAGTTACTGAAACTGGCAGAGCCCTTGATGAAAAACCAGTACGGCCAGTACTTATTCAATTTGGCCAATAAAAAAATTACTTCATTTTAATTCGAATTCTAGTTCATGGAAATTACAACGACGCCAATTGCCGGATTATTGGTCTTGACTCCTCGGGTTTTTCAAGATGAGCGGGGCTATTTTTTAGAATCATTTAACGCTAAAAATCTGGCGGAGGCCGGGATAACCACTTCCTTTGTTCAGGATAATGAATCAAAATCGATGCGGGGAGTCATTCGCGGATTACATTATCAGCTGAATCCGCACGCTCAAGCCAAGTTGGTTCGGGTCATCGAGGGAAGCGTGTTTGACGTGGCCGTTGATTTGCGAAAAAATTCACCAACCTTCGGACAATGGTACGGCCTGGAGTTAAGTGGTGAAAATAAAATACAGTTATTTATTCCGCGTGGGTTTGCTCATGGGTTTTCGGTATTGAGCGAAACAGCTGTTTTTGCGTATAAATGCGATGCTTATTATGAACCAACATCGGAACGGGGGATTGTTTACAACGATCCGCAATTAAATATCGACTGGAAAGTGGACAAAAAGGACGCTTGCATTTCAGTTAAAGATCAGGCAAATCCCTTATTTGGGGAGGCCGAATACAACTTTTAAGCTATGGTGAAAATTCTTGTTACAGGATCAGATGGTCAGTTAGGTTCAGAAATTAGGCGACTTGCTGATCGTTTTCACGATTTTCAGTTTTTGTTTACAGATATTAGTGAGCTGGATTTAACCGATCAAGCAGCACTTGCTCAGTTTGTTGGGCAGGAGAAACCGGACTATATCATTAACTGTGCGGCATATACCGCCGTGGATATTGCAGAGCAAGATACCGAGCTGGCAGCTTTGATCAATACTAAAGTACCTGCACAGCTTGGTAAACAGGCGAATGCCATTGGTGCGCGGGTCATCCACATTTCGACCGATTATGTGTTCGATGGAACGTCGTTTTTGCCTTATACTGAAAACGATTTGGTCAATCCCGAGTCTATTTATGGAAAAAGCAAGCTGAATGGTGAGATCGCTTTACTGAAAGAAGTTCCTTCAGCGATGGTCATCCGAACCTCATGGCTGTATTCGAGCCACGGGAAAAACTTTGTGAAGACCATGGTGAAGTTGGGTGAAGATCGCGATGAACTGCGGGTCGTCTGTGACCAGGTAGGAACACCAACCTACGCGGGCGATTTGGCCGAAGCAATTTTAACAATTATTTCAAAAACCGAAAATCGGGTCAGCACATGGAAGCCGGGAATTTATCACTATTCCAACGAAGGGGTTTGCAGTTGGTACGATTTTGCCAAAGCCATTCATGAGCTTTACGGAATCAATTGTCTGGTTCATCCCATTCCTTCGGAAGAATACCCCACGCCAGCCGCCCGTCCGCAGTACAGCGTGCTGAATAAATCCAAAATTAAGCGTATTTTTGGTGTTGAGATTCCTTATTGGCGCGACAGCCTGAAAAAATGTATTACTGAATTAAAAAATTAAAAGATATGGCAGCAAATAGCGAAGTTTTAGACGCAGTTGTAAAAAAAGCGAATACGTGGTTAAGCGATGTTTACGATCAGGAAACCCGTAATGAAGTAAAACGCTTGCTTGAACAAGAAGACAAAACGGAACTAATCGATTCTTTTTATCGTGACCTCGAGTTTGGAACTGGCGGTTTGCGCGGAATTATGGGTGTGGGCTCCAACCGGATGAATATTTACACGGTAGGCGCGGCAACCCAGGGACTGAGCAACTACCTGAATCAAGTGTTTGCCGGAGTTGACCAGATAAAAGTTGCCATTGCTTACGATTGTCGTAATAATAGTCGCTTGTTTTCGGAGAAAAGTGCCGAGATTTTTGCCGCCAATGGCATTAAAGTTTATTTGTTTGAGGACTTGCGTCCAACCCCCGAATTGTCGTTTGTTATTCGCGAGTTGGGCTGCCAAAGCGGGATTATCCTTACTGCATCACACAACCCAAAAGAATACAATGGCTACAAAGCCTATTGGGACGATGGTTCGCAAATTGTCGGGCCCCACGATGTGAATATTATTGAGGAGGTTCAAAAGGTAAAAGCCGAAGACATCAAATTTGAAGGGAATCGGGAACTGATCGAAATTATTGGTGAAGAGATTGATCAAAAGTTTTTAGCGAAAGTAAAAACGGTCTCCATCTCTCCCGATGTGGTGGCTCGTCACAAAGATCTGAAAATTGTTTACACCCCGATTCACGGAACGGGCGTGAAAATGATTCCGGCAGCCTTGCGCGCTTTTGGGTTCGAGAATATTTTCAATGTGCCGGAGCAGGATGTGGTGAGCGGTGATTTTCCAACCGTTATATCGCCCAACCCGGAAGAACCGGCTGCTATGGAGATGGCCATTAAAAAAGGTTATGAAGTGGATGCTGATGTGGTGATGGCTTCCGACCCGGATGCCGACCGGATTGGCGTGGCGGTCAGGAACGATGCAGGCAAATTTTTCATTATCAACGGAAACCAAACTGCCCTGCTGTTCATTTACTACATTGTGACCAAAATGAAGGAAAATGGTCAGTTGAAAGGCAATGAATTCATTGTAAAGACAATCGTTTCAACCGAAAAGATTGCAGAAATTGCTCAGAAGAACGGGATTGAATATTTCGATGTGTACACCGGTTTTAAATATATTGCTGAAGTGATTCGCGACCATGAAGGAAGCAAAAAGTACATTGGCGGTGGCGAAGAAAGCTTTGGGTTTATGCCTGCCGACTTTGTGCGCGATAAAGATGCGGTGTCATCTTGTGCCTTAATGGCCGAAATTACAGCCTGGGCCAAAGATCAGGGCAAGACCTTGTTCGAGCTCCTAAAAGATATTTACCTGGAATATGGTTATTCCAAAGAAAAGATGAAATACATCGTGCGTCCCGGAAAAACCGGCGCCGACGAAATTCAGCAAATGATGGTGACTTTCCGTACCAACCCTCCCAAAACATTGGGTGGCGGCCGCTTGAAAGTGGTAAAAGACTATGCCGATTTGACGGAAAAGAACTTGCTTAGTGGTGAAAGCAAGAAAATTGATCAGAAAATCACGTCGAATGTGTTGCAGTTTTTTACCGAAGACGGAACCAAAATTTCGGTTCGCCCGTCAGGAACCGAGCCAAAAATCAAATTTTATTTTGAAGTGGCCGGACAACTGAACAGCCGCCAGGAGTTCGACGAAGTGGAACGCCAGGCTGAGCAAAAGATTGACGCAATTATGCAAGAACTAAACCTTTAATTATCAAACTAAATTGAATTGAACCATGAGAAAATTAGTATCGCTGTTTTTTATTGTTTTGTGTGTTACAGCCTTTGCCCAGGAACGCCCGAATATGGTGCCTGAAATGACTGAAATCTGGGATCCGGAAGTGAGTGTTGTCGATCCGGGCGAAAGCCCGATGGATGCACCATCGGATGCCATTGTTTTATTGGGGGCTGACAAGGCTTTTGGTAATGAATGGACTAATGGTGATGGGGCAGAACCAGGTTGGAACTTCGACAAAGGAGTGGCTACCGTGAAAAGTGGAACCGGAACCATTAAAACCAAGCGCGAGTTTAAAGATTTTCAGTTGCACGTGGAGTGGCGCTCGCCCGAAGAGGTGATTGGCGAAAGCCAGGGCCGAGGGAACAGCGGTATCTTTTTGCAGGGGATTTACGAAGTGCAGGTGCTCGATAATTACGAAAATCGCACGTATCGAAACGGGCAAGCCGGAAGTTTGTACAAACAGCATGCTCCGTTGGTGAATGCAACCAAAGCTCCAGGGGTTTGGCAAACCTACGATATTATTTATACGGCTCCCCGTTTCAATGCCGATGGCACGTACTTTACGCACCCTCGTGTGACCGTGATCCACAACGGCGTGTTGGTGCAAAACAATGTTGAGTTGCGTGGCCCAACGGAGTACATCGGTATTCCGGAATATTCGGTTAAGCCACATGGCGATGGACCGCTGATTCTTCAGGATCATGGCAACCCCGTGAGCTTCAGGAATATCTGGATTCGCGAGTTATAAGATCTTTCGTATAAAACAGGAAAAGGAGTATGGAGACATGCTCCTTTTTTTGCGCCTTACTCAGCGGTTGACTCCAAGTCATCCGATCACTAGCCGGCAGAAGGTAGGGGTGTGGTTTAGTGAGGGTTTCACTTCGAGTGAAGCCCTCATTGGCTTGCTATATCGATTATGAAACGGCGCGAGCGGGGTAACGTGAAGCCGGTGTATTGTCGTTACAAACAGCCAGCCCCCCTATGCAATCGGGGCTGGCAGCGTATCCCTGGTCTTAGCGAAGCGGCGGGGTAGTCGGGTTTTAGCCTATCAGTTAGTCTAATGCAGAATTGACTGCATAATAAGAGCCGTATGAATCGAGAGGTTCACGTGTGGTTCTGTGAGAAGTTAGGGTGAAATTCCCCTAGCTTACTCGACTACCACACGTTATTTCTTAAGTTTATTTATTTCATTAATAATTTCTTGTCCCATTTTAGTCCCGCTATAACCACTAAAAATCCGTGCCACATTTAGGTTTTGGTCAACAATGAAAATTTTAGGATATGCACTTAAGCCAAAACTGCTTTCTACCACCTCATTTCCAATTAATGTCTCAAATGGCATGTTTTCTTTTTTTGAATACTCCTTTACTCTTTCAAATTTGTCAACCGGATTGACATAGTAAAACCGCACTTTGTCATTGTTTTTAAAATGCTCATATGTCTTTTTTAGTTCATTTGAAGCTAAAAGGCAGTTGCCACATCCAATATAGCCAAAATCAAGTATTGATATTTGACCTTTTAATGAGCTTAATAAAAGCGTGTCCTTATTTAGCTTAAGTACCTTGATGTCAGGTATACAATCGCCAAGCTTTAACGATTGCATTTCCTTGGTCACCTTCCTTTTACTTTCAACTGCTTGGCTAAATTCAAATACATTGTCTTCAATAGGTTCATTAATTGCCAAACTGTCAATTTGATATGAGCATATTTGGTCAATCTGTGCTTCGTCATCAACATTTCTTTTGAAGTGTGTTCTCAGGTAAACAGGAAAAAATGTTTTTTTATCAACCGCAATTAACTCTTCATTCCAATAAACTGCGTTGAACTTTGGAGTTGTACCGTGCTTCTTATTTTTAATTAGATAACATTCTATTTCATCAATTAAAGTGTCGCGCAACATTGATATTTCACCAATCAACCATGAACCATCTTTTTTAGTAAAAATAGAATCTGATAAAGTTTGCTTATCCAAATATGAGGTTAGTTTTCCAATGAGCGTCTTGTGAATTGTGCTGTAAGTAAGGGTTGACTTCGTAATATTTCCAGATTCTTTCTGAACTGTGCTGTCTTTAAATATATAATAAAGTAGGCTGTCTCCACTATAAAAAGATTGGTAGCTCATATCATTTAGTTGGTCTTCCATTTTTGAAGTCAAGTACCAACCAATAATAGAGTCACTTACTATCTTTTTAAGTTTGAAGTTGCCTGAATATTCTGTTATTGACATATTAGAATTTGGAGATGGAGAGCCAAAAACAAAATGTAAGTTGCCATTGAGACTTTCAATTTCTTTAATTGATTCTGCCGCGTTAGTCAATATATCTTCAAGTGATTCATTTTTCTGACAACTAATAAGTCCAGTCAACAGAAATGTAAATATTAATAGATATAGCTTCATAATTATGGATTTTAATGTGTGGTAACGTATTAGTATTTTATCCAATGTTCTTAACGAACGATGTTAAAAGTAGGAATAATCTTCAATTTGATCAGCCGTTTTTTAAATGAGCTGATGAATAGTGGATAAAATTAAGTTGGACTGTTCTCCAGCTTGCACTTGCTAACGCTAGTACATATTCCGAAGTGCCAGGGATTCAATGTCCGGTCATTCGTTGGCAGGTGCTGAAACGAGACCGCGATGATTCAGGTGGTGGCCCCCGCTCCCGCGCGTCAGCTTTACTTACTGGTGCGGCCCTCGTAGACAGCGGAAGAAAGATGATGAACACCATCAGTAACCCCCGGATTCATCCGGGGATAGAATGGAACATAAAACAACCGGGCTTTAGCCCAAACTTTAGTGAGGGTTCCACTTCGAGTGAAGCCCTCACTCGCAAGCTATTTCAAATACAAATTGCTGTCGCCATAACTCAGAAAGCGGTAGTTGTTGTCGAGCGCATGCTGGTAAATGCGTTGCCAGTCGTTGCCAACATAAGCCGAAATGAGCAGTAGCAGGGTGCTCTGCGGTTGATGAAAGTTGGTGATCATCCCATCAACGAGTTGAAATTGGTAGCCGGGAACGATGATGATTTGGGTGGATGCAATCAGAACGGGAAGTTGGTGGCGATCCATGTAGTTGATCAGCGCCTCTAAAACAGTTTTAGCCGGTGGCCGATGCTCCGTTTGGTAGGGCATCCATTGTTCCACGTGCAGTTTTTCCGGCGATTGGTTGGCATCGTTCATCATTGAAACTCCCAGCCAATACAGGCTCTCCAGGGTGCGAATGGAGGTGGTTCCAACGGCAATGAGCTTGCCTTCTTTCTGCAGAAGCTGTTCAATCAATTGGCGAGAAACCACCAATTGCTCCGCGTGCATTTCATGGTCGGCAATGGTGGCCGCTTTTATAGGCTTGAACGTGCCGGCTCCAACATGCAGGGTCACTTCGGTGCAGCTAATGTTTTTCTTTTTCAGCGAAGCAAAAACCGAATCCGTAAAATGCAGTCCGGCAGTGGGCGCGGCAACCGATCCTTTGATCTTCGAATAAATGGTTTGGTAGCGTTCCAAGTCACTGGCCTCCGTGTTGCGGTGCAAGTAGGGGGGAATGGGCAAAATTCCGCAGGCTTCAATCAGCGAAGCAAAATCAACCGAAGCGTCATTCCAGCTAAACTCAACCAGCACATGTTCCCGCGATTGGCTCAACTTTTCAGCCACTAGTGTTACAGGTTTTCCATCCACTTCCACCACCCGTTCCAGGGGCTCGTGCTTCCATTTTTTCAGGTTGCCCACCATGCAATTCCAGCTGCAACGGTTGGTTTGCTGAAAAGCCAATTGGTAGTCGGCCGGATGGGCCGGATCGAGGCAGAATATTTCAATCTGTGCACCGGTTTTTTTCTGGAATGGCAGCCGTGCACGAATGACTTTCGTGTTGTTGAAAACCAGCAGGCTGTTCGCTGGTAGAAAATCAGCAAGGCTTTGGAAGGTCGCATCTTCAATTTGGCCACTCTTCCAAACCAACAGCTTCGAAGCGTCGCGCTCAGCCAGTGGATATTTCGCAACCCGCTCGTCGGGCAGCTCGTAATTTAAGGCTTGCGCGCTTTGGTCAAACACCGGTTTTGTGGACGATTTTTCACTCATGGGCCGCAAAAGTACG
>JAGXIR010000136.1 GCA_024635605.1 Sunxiuqinia sp. | reverse complement strand
TTTAGTTCAAATTAGAAACCCACGTTCTATGAACGTGGTCAGAGACGTTCCACGGGTTTGCCTGTTAATCGACCCATCCTTATCTTTTCAAAGTTGTCCCCACAACAAAGAAAGGATAAAAAATGAGTCGATTTAAGAAGTTATCGCACGCGATGTGGCACTGTATGTACCATATCGTTTGGACACCTAAATATAGGTATAGAATATTGAAGGGAGAAATCAAAATTGAGGTAGAGCACTGCATCAAGGCTTTCTCGGAGCAGAAAGGCTGTAGCATAGAAGAGTTAAACGTTCAGGAAGACCATGTTCACTTGGTCATACTTGTGCCGCCCAAGGTTTCTATCTCAGATATGGTTGGAATTTTGAAAGGCCGAACGGCTATTCGGTTGTTCAACAAGTATAAGAGGTTGAAGAGCCGCCCCTATTGGGGCAATCATTTCTGGTCAAAAGGGTATTGCGTTGATACAGTAGGCTTGGATGCCGATATGATCAAAAAATATGTGAAGTATCAAGAAAAGAAAGATAAGCGAGAAGAAAAATAGTCATTAACCTGTGGGGACAACAACTTTTACCTTCTTTGAGGGTAAAAGCAAATTACCCCTTCCAGGGGTTATCCCAAAGCCACATCCTTTGGGTGTGGATTTTTACTTTTCAGTCGCAGTGATCAGTTTTCAGTCGCAGTTTTCAGTCGCAGTTTTCAGTCGCAGTCGCAGTCGCAGGGGGCAGCATTCATCCCGAACTTGCTTCGGGATCCCTCAGCGGTGGAACGATCGCTAAAAAGAAGCGGATAAGTATCTTTTGCTTTTTTCATAGGAAATTGAAGATTATGATAAAATGACCCCATCGGCTAATGTTTCTGAGCAGAATAAGGTAATTTATTTCTATTCTAAATTACAATTCCTGGTCAAATATTATGTACTTATTCGAATCAAATAACCTACATTTGTTTACAATAATTTACTTAAAAGAATGAAATTACAGTAAAAATAAAAGATACCGGCTTTCGCAAAGAAAGCCGGTATCAGTTCAAATCAATTGTATAACCGGGAGGTTGTAATTACCGTTACAGCCTCCCACAATCCTTACAAAAGTATGAAAACAAAAGTGAAAAAGTTTTTAAAAGGCTATTTATTTCTCGGAGCATTACTCGCCGGTGTTGTTGGTGGCATCTTCCAAAGCTGCGAACGACAGCTAAATGATTTTGGTGACTCAGAAGAATTAGTGGAACAATGTTATTCTGAAGACAATATGATTTATTATTCTTCGCTTGATAATTTACTGGGTGAAATTGATGCTTTGAAATCTGGAGAGAAAGAGAGTATTAAAAGTGACGCGTGGATTTCACGTGAAGATTTTATTCGAAATGAATTTGAAAAGAAATTTTCAAAACCTACATTGAAATCGGCAGATATTGATGTGGAGACGGTAGAAGTGGAAGATAGCATCGTATTTGACCCTTTTTTATTGAAGGTTCTGAATGGATACCATGAAGTGCAGGTGGCTGATGATGTGTTTAAACTTACCCAATTCGGGACTTTTATTTGTACGGAAGAATCTAGGTTTAAATTAAGAGAGTTGTTGGAAGATGATGGTTTTAAGCAAGAAATGTCGCATAAGTACATTGAAAATGTTCAAAGGCCAACAGGGGACGATAACACCCTGAAAAGAATGCCCTTGCTTCCCCCTGGGGAATACGTTAATGATGAGATTTACTACATTATCCTATCGAGGATGATCCTTTTGTTGGAGGTGGAGGCGGAGGTAGTACCCCTCCACCTCCACCTCCAACAGAGAACATGAATCAGTGCGACGAAGGCAGTAAAACTTGGGCGGGAGAGGCACTTGGTGGCGTATTAGGCTATTCTGTCAATTGCGAAAATAATTTTTCATCCAGCAAGCGGGTAAAAACAGTATTTTGGGCACAAAATTGGTTTTTCTATGCTTCAGTAGGTATTAAAGTCAAAATGCAAAGTAAAGTATTAGGTATATGGTGGGCTAAGGAAGCTCAAAACCTTGAATTGGGATGGGAGATGATAGAATATAAGGTTAACTACGATTTAAATCCAGGCTACCTAACTCTGGCAATTGATGAGAATATTCTCAACTATCATTTTTATGATCTCGGACATTTTAGTAAAATATTAGCAATATTGAAAAATATAAAAATAGAAAGTGGAAGTTATCCAAATGCAATGACATTACATCGCGAACTATGTAAAAGAAATTTTAAAGAGTGGACTGTCCGTAATATCCGTTATTATGATGATGATTTTGCTGATTTAGTTTGGTATTTAGAAGATGGTGATTACAATAAGATGCTAATGCGATTAAAAGGGCTTGGGACTAAAGCATTGTTGTCGTATCTAAAGAGTGAATTGAGTAGTAGCTGGGATCCAGATGGTACTAATACTTATCAAGATTGGAGCAGTCTGCCGGGTAATAAAGTGATGACCCTGATAAATGAGTCGATGGAGGTGACAAGGATATTGCTTCCACAAGAAGGGGCAATGGTTGCTACGAACGAGAATAAGATGGAAATGCTTCTGGACTATAGCGAAGGTGTTTTTGCTTTTGGATATAGTAATAAAGGGGGCAAATCATTTTTTAATGCAAAGTTATATAAAGCTCCAACAACGTATGATATTGAAGGTGGATCCAGCATATACGGTAAAGCAAAATATAACAACCAGTGGAGGGGAAGTCGTATCGTAAAAGAAGAAGATTAGAATTATAAAAATCGGAATGGGTTTTCAGAATCCATTCCGATTTAAATAAATGGTGATGGAAATTCTGAAATACATATTATTAACGATTGGTATTTTATTGAGCATAATAGACACTGATGCCTGTGCACAAGATTATAGAAGTAGTCCATATTTTACTGTAGGGGCTTATCATATCGATGGACGGCATACTGCCAATGGATTGGATATTTCAGACGATTTTGTCGATGCAATTTGTATGGGAATTGGATATGAATTCAGAATTAGCGATCCGTGGGGAATTTTGATAGGGGGTGACTTTGCCATTAGTTCTTTTCACGATAGTTATTCAGAAGATTTTAAAAAGATTGCTTTATTAAGTATATCAACAAGTGCGGTTAGCCTAAGTCTCTCGCCACGCTATTACCTTGTATTCGACGACGAAACCAGTTTCTTTTTTGGACTCCTGTCAAGAATTGAATCTACAAGTAGTGTAGCACGGTTTAAGTTCCGGAATAAAGATGATGTCGCAACACCTAGAGGGAATTCAGGTTTTCAGCTTCAGCATGGCCTTGAGTTTGGGATCAGGTTTTCATTGAGCGAGAATGTTGATAATAGTATTTCTTTAGGATTTGTTTCCCGTGACTATGGTTCTTCAATTAATAAGCTGGATTTGAAGCAATCAGGATATTTCAGGGATGAGACAATGAAACAATCAACGTCTCTTGAAATAAAAACGACCTTTTACATAAACAAAAATTAATATAAAATCATGAAGCAACTAATAGTTTTGATTTTTCTCTTACAGAGTGCATTTTTTACATTGGGAGCAACAAATGAGAACGAGCAAAAGAAATTTTACAAAAGTGTTGAGGTTAGCTATGCCACAGGGCTCAGCCTTTCTACGAACTCTCCCTTTGATTTGAATGATTGGGACTCGGCTTACACTAAAAGTTTACGGATTAGTGCAGGCTGGTTTTTTAACCCTTATTTCTCAGCTGGCGTTGGATTTGGGGCTGATCGGTATGAACAGCCTGGGGCAAATACATTTCCTTTATATGTAGATTTTCGTGGTTATTTGAGAAATCATCCAAACACGGCATTCGCTTTCTTTGATATTGGCAAGGCGGTTTCATTTAAAGCGGCGCAGGAAAAGAGGATGCTATTGGATGCCGGATTAGGTTATCAATTTCGTTTATCGCAGAGATTGAGATTGACGGCCAAAGGGGGTTACAGTTATTTTAAGTCTGAAGAGTTCTTTAAGAGCGAAACTGGTTGGAATTACATGAAGCGTAATTCTTTACGTTTTACTGTTGGGCTTGTGTTTTGAGAACTAAAATATTGTGAGTGCGTTCCCGCTGGTTGATATTTGCTTCGCCAGTTGATGCAAATAAACACCTTTATTAAATGAGAAAGACATTTATTATCCTGTTTGCCCTTCTTTTTTTGATTAGCAAAGCTTATAGCCAAAAGCCGCCCGATAGTTTTGCCATCCCTTTTGCCGCGTTCAAAGATGCTGTAAATGGATTGAATGCCGGGTTTATCGGTTTGGGTTATGAATATCGGCCGGTTGAATTTTTGGGTTTCGAGCTAAGCGGCTTTGCCGGAAAATTTAATCACGATGAAGATCTTCTGGATAGTGCCAATCCAAACTATGGTGAGAGTTATTTATATTCAGATGGCAATTGGGGCGGTTTTTCCTTGTCTTCCAAGGCATATTTGTCTTTTGCATCGGAGACCTATTGGGCGTTGTATGTAGAGTATTACGCCGGAATGTATGCTGTAAAAGCGTACGGCGAAGGGCGCTACCGCGGGTATGAGCTGGATGCCTCCGCGTCAACTGAAATGAAATTTTTCCACGGACTGGGATTTGGGCTAAGGATCAATCTTTTTGATAAAGTGGATGGACTGGCTTCAATTGGGGGAAATTCGGTTGATTTTATGCCGGCCATGCGCTCAATTGATTACAGTGTTCCGCCGGGTGTTGAAGTGCCTACGCCTAAATTGGATAGTTTTGCGGTTTTTAAGTTTGGCTTGATGATTCTTTTAAAGGAACGGGAATAGAAATGCCGTGGCGCCCGAAGGTACGCCCCCTCCGGGGGCGAATTTCTTTCTACGGTTCCTTTTCTATAAACGTGCGATGCCTCCGGCATCCTAAACGACACGTGATGGTTTTTGGTCTGCCTTGGTGCCACGAGCGCTTGGGGTTCCTGTGATTGTTCATCCAGCAACTCGCCGGCGGATCCTGATCCGGCGGTTGACTGACAGGGTGGACGCTTTGTTTTTCGGGGGTGGAGCGATCTGCTGAGTTTCTGACCCAGAAAACAAGGGATGAAATTGAGTTTGAAGCAAAAAAAATGCGGTCTCTTTTTGGATAACCGCATTGGAAAAAAAGTTTAGGACTTTCTTATTTTACAGCGACTGCATAGTCGTAAACTTCATTTCCTGAAGCCAATACCACCTGGTATTCTCCCGAAGCTAATTTAGAAAGATTAAGTCCTTCGTTTACAGAGAAAGAATTTTCCAATGCTTTGCTGTAAACCAATTCCCCATCTGAATAAATGTATAGGCTTGTTTTTTCACCGGCATGGTTCAGGAACGCGACACGTAAAATGTCTTCGTTGTATGAAAAGAACGGAGTCGCCAGCATTTTCTCTTTTCCTACACTGATTGAGCCGTTGTTGATGGCGAATTCACGCTGGCCTTTTAAGCCGTCAAGGCTGACAACCAACTTGTAGCTTCCGTTCGCCAAGTTCGAAAAGTCATATACTTTCCGGTAGTCAACGATACTTCCTTCTGTTTCTTTGAAGTAAACCACACTGCCATTAATGTCTTCAATACTGATTTGAAACTTTGTTTCAGCATCATTTGAAATAGCCACTACGGCACGCTCTGCGGTTAATGGCAGAATGTTTACACGCAAGTTTCCCGTTGCAAGGGCGATGTTTGCAATAACTGTTAAAGCAACCATCATGGTAATTGTTCTAAATGTTTTCATAGTTTTGAATTTTTAAACGTTCACTAATGAATCACAACACAAATGTAACATGTTTTACAGCACATGTTATAAAACATACGTTAAAGCTCGGTTAAGTTTATGTTTCCAGATTGATAGAG
Source organism: Sunxiuqinia sp. (assembly GCA_024635605.1). Taxonomy (GTDB): domain Bacteria; phylum Bacteroidota; class Bacteroidia; order Bacteroidales; family Prolixibacteraceae; genus Sunxiuqinia. The sequence goes on along the minus strand of JAGXIR010000136.1, from coordinate 9,064 downwards.
AGAATCAATGGTCGTAAGCTAGCCTCGAATAGGCTTAATTAAAGGGTGTTTAAGAAATGACAAATAATAAATCTTCTTCAAATAAATGGACATAAAAATATTTCAATTACTGGAAGGAGCCCGGCAGGCTAAAGGGCTAACCGTGATTATCGATGTGTTCCGTGCATTTTCCGTCGCTTGTTATGCTTTTGATGGGGGCGTTTCACGGATTTACCCAGTGGGACAAATCGATCTGGCTTACCAGATGAAACAGCAAAATCCGGAGTATCTGTTGGTGGGCGAGCGGCTTGAGCAGAAACCCGAAGGCTTTGATTTTGGGAACTCGCCTTCGCAATTACTAGCGGGGGAGCTGAACGGAAAAACCATGGTTCATACCACCAGTAGCGGCACGCAGGGAATTGTTAATGCCACCCGCGCCGATGAAATCATTACCGGGAGTTTTGTGAATGCCGGTGCCATTATCGACTATGTGAAGCGACGAAACCCGGATCAACTTTCGCTGGTTTGTATGGGCTATGCCTGCCAATATCCAACCGATGAGGATACTTTTTTGGCCGAATACCTGAAAGCGAAGCTGGAAGACCGGCCGGTTGATTTTCCGGCTATGGTTGAAAAGTTGAGGCATGGGGCCGGTGCCCGGTTTTTTGTTCCCGAAAAGCAGACTTGGGCACCGTCAGCCGATTTCGACCTTTGCCTGGATCTCAATCGCTTTAACTTTGTGTTGAAAGTAGAACAGGAAAAGGATTTGTATTTTCTGAAAAAAATAATGAAGCATGAAGAACTATAATTTTGACGAGTTGGTTGACCGGACCAATACTAACAGTATTAAATACGATGCCCGCAAGCAGTTTTTTGGTGCCGAAGATGTGTTGCCGCTTTGGGTGGCCGATATGGACTTTAAAACGCCTGATTTTATCATTCAGGCCTTAAAGCAGCGGCTGGAGCATGAAGTGTTGGGCTACACCTTTCGCGGCGACTCGTACGCCGATGCGATCATCAATTGGCTGGATCAACGCCATGGCTGGAAAGTCGAAAAAGAGTGGATTTCATTTAGTCCGGGTGTGGTAGCCGGACTGACGCTGGCCATTGACACCTATTCCAAGCCGGGCGACGAGGTGATTGTGCAGCCCCCGGTTTACTTCCCGTTTTTCGATTCGGTGAAAGGAATGGGCCGCCAAATGGTTGAGAATCCGCTGAAGCTTGAAGATGGGCGCTACACCTTTGATCTGGAAGACCTGAAAAGCAAAATCACGCCCAAGACCAAAATGCTGTTGCTGTGCAATCCGCAAAATCCCGGAGGAATGGTTTGGACGAAAGCGGAGCTGGAAGCCCTGGCAACTGTTTGTCTGGAAAATAAGGTGCTGATTGTCTCTGACGAAATTCACTCCGACCTGGTTTTTGAAGGCCACCAGCACATTCCGCTTCCTACCCTTTCAGAGGAAATTGCCAACAACTGTGTGGTGTGCATGGCCGGAAGCAAAACCTTCAACATTGCCGGTTTAACCACTTCGTTTGTCGTCATTCCGAATAAGAAATTGTTTGTGCGCTACGAGCGGACTTTGAAAGTGCCGCACCTGCATATGGGCAATATCTTTGGCTCATTGGCGCTGGAAACCGCCTATCGTGAGGGGGCAGGCTGGGTCGACCAGATGGTTGGTTATTTGCTGGAGAACTACCGGTTTTTGGAATCCTTTCTGAAGGAAAACCTGCCGCAGGTGGTACCGATGAAGCCGGAAGCCACCTATCTGATCTGGCTTGACTTTTCGGCGTTTCAACTTAGCGATGAGGAATTAAATGACAAGCTGATAAAAGCTGGTGTTGGGCTGAATCGCGGGGTGCAGTTTGGCAAGCAGGGAAGCGGTTATATGCGGATCAATATTGGCTGTCCGAAAGCCACGCTGGAGCAGGCGCTAATCCGGATGAAACAGGTTTTCGCCTAAAAGTTTATTTTTATCCATCGGGCCATTTCCGCTGTATTCTGATCGAGCATGCAGCGGAAATGTTTTTTTGGACAGTACTGTCGTCCGATTTTGGAGCACGGCTGACAGTTCAACCCTTCGACCTTTTGGATGTGCGATGCCGGATGGGGCCGATAGGGTGTCATTCCCAGATCGGGTGTTGTGCTTCCCCAAATCGACAGAATTTTCTTATTAAAAGCTGCGGCGATATGCATCAGCCCGGTGTCGTTGGAAACCACCAGTCGTGCATTTTTCACCAATGATGCCGACTGGTTAATTGTTAGCTGGTGGCACAGATTCAGGACGTTTCCGTTGGCCTGTTTTTCGATTTGCCGAGCCAGCTTGACTTCACTTTTTCCGCCAATTAAAATGCAGGGAACGTGAAGCAGGGTTAGAAATTCCAAGTGTTTTTCAGCCGGAAACCGTTTGGTGTAGTAGGTGCCCGACAGCACCACTGCAACGTAGCCTCTTCTGAATTCCTCAGGCAAGGTTTCCAGATCAAAACTGTCTTCTTCCGGAATGAAATAGTCCAGTCCGCATTCATCATCTTCAATACCCAGCGGTGCTACGGCGTGCATCATCCGGTCAACGATATGTATTTTGGGCAGGATGTTGATTTTAAATTGTACAAGCAGCCATTTTTTGACGTTCAGCTTTTTCAGCGTGAACGATTTCTTGCGGAGGTTTCGTTTGATGAATTGGCTGCGCAGGTTGTGGTGCAAATCCACAATGTAGTCGAACTCTTCTTTTTGAAGTTGCGGTAGCAGTTCGGTGAGATTGGAATTTAACAAATGAATACGGTCGATATAAGGGTTTCCCCGAAGCAAATCCTCATGTTTTTCTTTGGTAAGAAAATGGATTTCAGGTTGCCTCAGTTGCTTTTTCAAACAACGAATCACCGGACTGGTTAATACAATATCGCCGATGGAGCTAAACCGTATGATTAATATTTTGGTGTTCAATGGTAAAATAATACCCTGAAAGATATTCATCTTTCAGGGTATTCCAATTTATTGTGATTATTTTTTATGCGGATTCGGTCAGCACAATAATCTTGTTGTGCTTTACTTCAACTACTCCGCCATCAATATCAAAAAAGCTAACCTGGTCACCTTTCTCAACCACTTTAATTTTACCTGCTTCCAGGGTCGAAATCAGTGGCGCGTGATTTTTGAGAACGGCAAATGAGCCTTTGGTCCCGGGGAGTTGCACTAAGGTAACTTCACCGGAATATATTTTTTTTGATGGTGTTATAATTTCAAGAAACATAGTCCTATTTTTTAAGCTTCGGCTTCAGTCAGCATTTTCTCACCTTTCTCAATGGCTTCGTCAATTGTTCCAACCAGGTTGAAGGCTGACTCCGGATATTGGTCCACTTCGCCATTCATAATCATGTTGAAGCCCTTGATGGTATCTTCGATAGAAACCAGTTTTCCTTGCAGTCCGGTAAATTGCTCAGCAACAAAGAATGGTTGCGACAAGAAACGCTGAACGCGTCGGGCGCGGTGGACAACCAGTTTGTCTTCTTCTGACAATTCGTCCATCCCAAGAATGGCGATGATGTCCTGCAATTCTTTGTAGCGTTGCAAAATTTCTTTCACTTGCTGGGCACAGTTGTAATGTTCGTCACCTACAATGTCAGCTGTCAAAATCCGCGAAGTTGAATCCAACGGATCTACAGCGGGGTAGATTCCCAGTTCGGAGATTTTACGGCTCAACACCGTAGTCGCATCCAAATGGGCAAAAGTTGTTGCCGGCGCCGGGTCGGTCAAGTCATCGGCAGGTACATAAACGGCCTGAACCGAGGTGATTGATCCATTTTTGGTTGAGGTAATGCGTTCCTGCATTTCCCCCATTTCGGAAGCCAGTGTAGGTTGGTAGCCTACCGCCGAGGGCATCCGCCCCAAAAGGGCCGAGACTTCAGATCCTGCCTGAGTAAAACGGAATACGTTATCGACAAAGAATAGGATATCGCGGCCGCCGGGGCTGTCGGAACCGTCGCCATCACGCAAACTCTCGGCAATCGTCAATCCCGAAAGGGCAACACGGGCACGGGCACCCGGAGGTTCGTTCATCTGTCCGAATACGAGTGCCAGTTTCGATTTTTTCAGAGCAACCGGATCAACCTTGGAAAGGTCCCATCCGCCTTCTTCCATCGACTTGCGGAATTCATCGCCATAGTCAACAATTTTGGCTTCAATCATTTCGCGTAGCAAATCGTTTCCTTCGCGGGTCCGTTCGCCAACTCCGGCAAAAACGGAAAGTCCGCTATGCGCCAATGCAATGTTGTTAATCAATTCCTGAATCAATACGGTTTTACCAACACCGGCTCCACCAAACAAGCCAATTTTACCTCCTTTGGCATAAGGCTCAATCAGGTCGATCACTTTAATCCCGGTGAAAAGGATTTCACTTTCAGTTGTCAGGTCCTCGTATTTAGGGGGTTGGTTGTGAATAGTCAATCCGTCTTTTGGCAAGCTTTTCATGCCATCTACTGCGTCGCCTGTTACGTTCAGCAGACGTCCAAGGGCGCTCTGCCCGTTTGGCATCGTGATTTGCGCACCAGTGGCAATGACATCCATGCCACGTCTTAATCCGTCGGTGGAGTCCATCGAAATGGTCCGGACGGTGTTTTCACCAACATGTTGTTGGCACTCGACAACCAGGTTGGTTTTACCTTCCCGAACAATTTCCAAGGCATCGTAGATGTTGGGCAGTTCGCTACCTTCCTGATCGAAGCTGATATCAACTACAGGCCCGATGACCTGTACGACTTTACCGATATTTTGACTCATGATAAAAAGTTTACTTCTGTGGAGCCGGAAATTACAAAAACCAGCTTAATTGCACAAATTTTATAGGTTATATATTGACGGTTGTTTTAACACCAATAGCAAACGCTTTTACCAGTTTAATGTTCACGTTTCATGATGGTTTTGCCCAATAAAATTAGGGGCTCTTTCCGATTTCTTTCTACCTCAACTGCTTGCAATTCATTCAGGGCAGTCTGGTAGTAATCGTCTGATTTTTGGCGGCTGATTTCCTGTAGGTTCAATTTTGTATATATTTTTTTTACAGCCACTATTTTTTCTTGTGGGTTGAAGTCTTTTTTGTTGATCCAATGCTCAAGTTGAGCTTTTTGTTCCGCATCGGCCATTTCCAATGCTTTCAGCAGTAAAAAGGTTTTTTTGTTAGCCAGAATATCACCTCCGGCTTTTTTGCCAAACTTCTCCTGATCCGCAAAAACATCGAGCAAATCATCCTGTAACTGGAAAGCCAGTCCCAAGTTGATTCCGAAGCGGTAAATCCGATCGGCATCTGCATCCGGAGCTGTGGCTAGTTGAGCGCCCATTTTAAAGCTTCCGGCAATTAAAACAGCGGTTTTCAGGCGAATCATTTCCAGGTAGTCGTCAATGCTTACGTTGGTTTGATTTTCAAAATCCATGTCGTATTGCTGACCTTCGCATACTTCCATGGCAGTTTTTGAAAATAGCTGAGTGATTTTTTGAATGACCGGAGTTTCTGTTCTTATCAAAAATTGGTAAGCCATAATCGACATGGCATCGCCCGATAGAATGGCCACGTTTTCGTTGTACTTTTTATGAACTGCAGGTTGATTTCTCCGGATGTCGGCATGGTCCATAATGTCGTCGTGCAACAGGGTGAAATTGTGGAAAACCTCAACGGCAATGGCAGCGTTCAGCGCCTGGTCAACGTTTCCACCAAACAGGTCACAGGCCATGAGTAGCATGACCGGGCGGAGGCGTTTTCCTCCCATGTTGAGGGTGTACTCAATGGGCTGGTACAAGTTAACCGGCTGGGTCTGGCCGATTTTCCCGGCTTCCTGTTTGAGGCGGTGAGCCACCAGTTGTTGCAGGTAATCAATGGAATGCATTTGTTTCATGCGTCTTTTTCTTCTTTGTGTGTCCCTTCAATTTCCAGATCATCCAGCTCAATATCTTCCTCCTCGTCATAAATTTGAAGCAAGGGTTCGTGGAATGATTTGTTGGTGGTATGTCTTTCAAGTCCGACCAAAAGCGATGGGAGCAAGATGAGGTTTGAGGTGACGGCGACCAGCAGGGTTAAGGAAACCAACACACCTAAAGCGGCCGTTCCGCCAAATTGTGAAACGCTGTACACACCAAATCCAAAGAAAAGCACAACGAAAGTGTACATCATGCTCACCCCGGTTTCGCGAAGTGCCAGTTTAACCGACCGTTGAATATTCCAGCCCGTTGCCGTTAGCTCTTGCCGGTACTTAGCCAGAAAATGGATGGTGTTATCGACCGAAATTCCAAAGGCAATGCTAAACACCAAAATGGTGGAAGCCTTAATCGTGATTCCGGTAAAACCCATAATGGCCGCGGTAAAAATCAATGGGATGATATTGGGGATGAGTGACATTAAAACCATACGCCAGGAGTAAAACATGATAGCCATGAATACTGCAATGAGGAAAATGGCCAGAGTTAAACTGCTGAACAGGTTTTTGACCAGGTATTGTGTTCCTTTAAAAAAGGTAACACTGGAGCCGGTGATGGTCACATCGAATTTGTCGGGTGGGAAGACTGAGTCGACCTCCTGTTTGAAGTCGGTGTAAAGTTCTTCCATGCGCTTGGTTCCTACATCGTGCATGCGAATGCTGATACGCGTAACCTGCTTGGAGCTGTCCAGAAACGAGTGTAGGGCACTAACTCCTGCAGCTTCATCTTCGTCGCTTTTACTAGCATAAGCAAGAATGAAGTTTTTTTCCTGGTTGTTGGGTAGGCTGTAAAACCGTTCGTTTCCGTTGTAAAAAGCTTGTTTCGAAAATTTCAGAATATTAAGCAACGACATGGAAGGAGATAACTCGTCGTAGTCTTCCAACCGTTTTTCCAGGCGATCGATCCGCTGGAAGTTGCTCAAGCTCATGACTCCATTTCTGCGTTTGGTGTCGATGATAATTTCCAGAGGCATCAGCCCATCGATCTGTTCTTCAAAGTATTTCAGGTCTTGGTAGATGATATCGCTTTCTGGTATGTCATCCACCATATAACCGGAGCTTTTAATCAGTGAAATGCCATAAAAACCAAGTAGCAAAACTCCAATTGTTGAAATGTAAACCAGCTTGCGATGGTTTTGTGAAATGTTTTCGAGACGGATGACGATGGTTTTGAAAACTTTGCTTTCCAGATGCTTCATGTGTCGTCGGCCGGGAGGTTTGGAAAAGCTGAACAGAATTGGAATTAGCAGCAGCGAAAGGATGAAAAGCGTCAGAATATTTAGGGCTGCAACGATCCCGAATTGTCGCAGCACTTCGCTATTGGTAATCACAAAGGTGGCAAAGCCCGAGGCGGTGGTCAGGTTGGTTAGAAAGGTCGCGTTTCCAATCTTGATTATTACGCGCTGCAGGGCTTTGATATTATTGCCATGATTACGAAACTCATGATGATATTTATTCAGCATGTAGATGCTATTGGGGATGCCAATCACAATCAGTAGTGACGGAATCATACCGGTCAGCAAGGTGATTTTATAGCCAAATAGCGTCATGGTTCCCAAGGCCCAGAGAACCCCCGAAATCACAATCAGAATTGGAAAAAGAACAGCTTTGAACGAACGGAAAAAGAGAAAGAGTGTGACGATACACAACAGCAGGGCCAGCCCACTGAACAAGTAGATTTCCCGTTTTATTTTGATTGAATTAATCACGCGAATGTATGGAAGCCCCGAATAGTGGAGGTCTAAGCCGGTTTCCTCGGAAAAGGATTCACAAGTTTTTTTGATGGCAAGCACGAGCTTTTCGCGTTCTTTCGATTTCATTTTATCTTTGTTGACTGTAATCGCCAGCAAATAAAAGTCGGACTCTTGGTTGTAGAGCAGTCCCCGGTAAAAAGGTAAACTGTGAAAAGCCGAAGCCAGGCTATCGAGTTGTTGTTGCGAGTTGATTTTATCAGGAAAGATCTCTTCAATTTCGAATTGTCGTTTTTCCTGGTTCTTTTTTAGGTTGTATGCATTCGAAACCGAAAGCAAATTTTCCACCCCGTCAATTTGGTCGAGGTTTTCAATCAGCTTGTGCCAGGTTTGAAAGTGCTCAAGCTGAAAGAAATCGGCATCCTGAACACCGACAACAATCAGGTTGCCTTCTTCGCCGAAAAGCTGGCGGAATTGTTCGTAATCAATATATGCACTGTCTTTTTTTGGCAGCAGTTGTGCCGACTCATACGACATTTCAACTTTAGATGCCTGATAGGCCATAAAAATGGTAACCAGACCTAAAATTGAAAGTAGTAACCGCCTGTTTCTTAGTATAATTCCGGAGAGCCAAACCCACATAGTAAAATCGCGTATAAAATTACGGCGAAAATAGTTAATAAAACGGGATTACGAAAGTAACATGAAATGGTGATTTTAAATCAGCCGGGTTCGGCGGCCAAAGTATTTCTGGTCGATTTGAAGTTGAATGAACTGGTGAATAACCCAGATGCACCCTTGAGAGACTTGCCGTATCCTAACTCCGGTCATCTGCTTGATTGCATTAAACGATTGAAGGAATCGCCTGGTCGCCAAACCAAAACCGTTCTGCGGTTTTTGCGCGACGAGATTCCTTACCGGACCATTAAAACCGGCTTTTTTGTAGGCGATCAAAAACATTACCTTTTTTATCCATTCCCTTCAGAAAAAGAATTGGAAGGGAAATATTATTCCTGGTGGCGTTCGGCATTGGTGCGGCACTTCTGAAATAAGAAGTCTGATAATCAGTAAATCGTGGATGAGAAAGCATGGGGCAGTTGATTTCACTTGATTCGGGGCCGGAGTTTATTCTCATTCCTCGAAATAAAATTTATCACTTTTGTTTTTTCTTTTCAGAAAAGCTGTTATTTTTGCATCGCTTTTGAAACACAAAGCAAGCGTTATAAAAGCAAAATTCCCTAGTAGCTCAGTTGGTTAGAGCGGCGGACTGTTAATCCGTAGGTCGTAGGTTCAAGTCCTACCTGGGGAGCACCTCAAGAAAAGGTCGTCAAATTTGGCGACCTTTTTTCGTTAATAGTTGCTGACAGCACCAAAGAAATCATGATTGAATAAATAGCCATCTCTACATGCACAAACGATAGTGATACTTGGAA
>JAGXIR010000135.1 GCA_024635605.1 Sunxiuqinia sp. | reverse complement strand
TTACGGCTTGGTAACTCAATCCAAAGAACTCCTGAGTAAGCCTCACGACTTAAACAGTCTTTTGCATTACTGCCCGAACAGTCAATTCGGCAGATGGGAATTGAACCCATTGAAGAAAATACGCCTCACGGCGTACTAACGTTATTGTAAAGCAATATGTGATTATATTTCAATTATCTCTTTTGATTTTATTGAATATATTCTGTCAAAAGTAAAGGAATATATTCACATCATTTACCCGTTTCCTTTCTATGGCAATGTGTCCAAGTCTATTTGCGGGTGCTGGTTGCTGGCCTCGCGGGTAAACTGATCACCGATGGTGGTTTTCTCATTGATAAATCCACAATTCCTCAAGTAGAAAGCATCGTTCAACTGTCCCCCGGTGTAGTCCAGCCTTGCATTTTTGCGTGCGGTGGCATCTGCCGAAAAAGCTGCTTGATTCAGTTCTATCCAATTGCCGTCCGCATTAACAATCCACTGGTTGGTGTAAAACACTTTACGATCAAACAAACCAGTCTGGGGAATGAAGTTTTCCAGAAACGAGTGCAGTCCGGTTAGGTAAGTATTCGTTTTTGGTCGACTGAAACTCGCAATCAGCTCCCAATCACCAACTTCGGGGTCGAAAAACCACGCGGTAAATGTTGTCGAGTTATCATCGCCGGGCACCCCTTTCAGCAGAAATCCATAGGTGGTTTCCGTCTTCCACATAAACCGCTTGTAACTTTGTCCGCCGGAGCCTTCGTTGCCAAATTCGCCGGTATAAACCCCTTCTCCCTTCCGAAGAAGCATGATCCGCTGGTCTTCGGGAATTTCATCTGGATTGTCGGTATGAAAAGGGCTCCAGACCGAAAACAGAATCCGTCGCTCGGTTTCTGAATTCACCTGAATACCAAAATAGCCCTGCCCAAAACCATTGGCCATAAAGTACGACCCCATCACATCCTGCCCTTCGGGAACCGTAATCTCATTATAGAAGTAGGTCACTTCTTGCTCTTCTTCGGGCACCAGGAAGCGTAAATGGACGGAAGGACCACGGCGTCCCCAATAAAATTCGTCTTTCATGAAATGGAACCCGCTTTCGGCAGGTCGCCCTGTCACTACCAGGTCGCTGATCTGCACTTCGGCATCTCCCGACACACTAACCAGGTCAACTTGCTGATAACCTGACTGTCCAATCTCGAAATCACCAGCCCAAAAATTGTCAAAACTGTCACTATTGAAATCAATCAATTTTTCCTGTTGTCCCATGCTAATTTTAACGTGGGCGCTACCTCCCATCGCCTTGGCCCGAATGCCCAGCTGTATCACGCCGGTATTTTCAGCATAAAAAAACGTGCGAAATGTTTTGGTGAAACCGCTCTTAAAAAGAATGCCCGCTTCTCCTATATTTTCTGTTGTTTGCAGACCATTATCAATAACCCAACTATTTCCGGCTGTTGGAATGAAAACCTGGGCACGGACGTTTCGTTGACCTGCCCCCATCTGTAGAAAAAAAACCAGCAGAGCTGCTGCTATAACTTGAGAAAACCGTTGTTTTTGCATGATGTATTTTTTGGGCTTGATCATTTATTCTCCATAAACTAACGTTCGGGTGCCATCAAAGGAAACCCGTTCAAACAATCAGACAACAAACTACTCCCCCACCGGTTCAATCCCTTTTAGCGTAGGTTTTACCTCGATGATTCCGCCGTTTTCGTCAAACGTCAGCCTGTCGATGCACACTTCGCGGTGGAAACCTCCGGCACGGCCCATTTCAATGCCTTTGGGGCGGGTAAAACGGTGATAAACCAAATACCATTCATCTTTCCCGGGAACCTGAATAGCTGAATTGTGCCCTGTGGCAAAGATTTCCTGTTCCGCGTCCTGCCTGATAACGATGTTGTTTTCCGGAATTGTCAGTGTTCCCAGCGGCGACTCGGACGTGGCGTAGCGCACTTTGTAGTTGGGGCTGCGGGTGTCGTCTTCCGACCACATAAAATAGTAAGTCCCGTTGCGATAAATCACATAGGTTCCTTCGCGGTAGGTGTTGTCGATGTTCATCAGTTTTAGTGTATTCTTTTTGATCGACAGCATATCATCACTCAGCTCGGCAGCAGCCATGTAGCCATTGCCCCAGTAGAGGTAGCTTTTTCCGCTTTCCGGATCAGTAAACACGTCGGCATCAATTTCCTGTCCTCCGGTGATGCCTTCGGGTTTGTAGTCGATCAGCGGTTGACCGCTATCAACAAAAGGCCCGGTCGGGTCATCGGCAACAGCTAGCCCTATTTTTTGTGCTGCGGTGAAATAGTAGAAATACTTGTACTCACCATCGATCTTTTTTTCAATAATGCAAGGTGCCCAAGCGTTCCGGTCGGTCCAGCTCACATCGGTTTTCAGGTCCAGAATCACCCCTTCGTCGGTCCAGTCAACCAAATTATCCGAAGAAAAAACCTTGAAGTACGTGCCGCTCCAATTCATAAAACCATCGCTGGTAGGGTAAATGTAGTATTTACCGGTCTTTTCAGAATACAAAATATCAGGATCAGCATAAAAACCTTCCAACACAGGATTGTGATCTTCTGAAGCCGAAACTTGATAAACAACATCGCCTTGATCTTCCATACTGAAGGTGTAATCAACCGGCCCGTTGGAGAAGTTCTGTCCTCCCTTGGGTTGAAAATCAATGCCTGGCCAAGCTTCAAATTTCGGATCGAAGGCCGACAACTCAGCTCCCCTTTTTACAGGTAAATAGATGGTTTTTTCGATTCCGTCGATCACCACATTCTGCTGTTTCACTTCAGGCGAGTTGGTTTCCAACAGGTCGTCAAGCTGTCCCCACTGAGCAATTAGCCGCTTCAGCTCCTTGCCGGTAATGGGCATCACCGTTCCGTGGCGCGGATGAAAGTTCATCGAGATCGCTTCGTCAATCACCGAAAAGTTTTTCAGGTCGCTGCTTTTGGTAAACTGGTATCGACCTTGGGTATAGATGTCGTACATCAGGATCCACTCGTCGCTGTTGTTGAGTTTGAAAATGCCGGAACCTTCCACCGGATGAGTTTCCTGATCCACACGCTCATCACTCACCAGTTTGTAACCTTCCGTTAGTTTGTCCGAAAGAGCCAGCTTAATTCCCGGTTCGCCGTCTTCCGATTTCATAAACAGGTGGTAAGTTCCATCCTTTAAAATGATGTCACCATCGATAGCCGCGTTGTTTGTCGGGCTGAAAAACAATTGTTGGGGAGCGGCTTCCAGCCCCGTGAAATCTTCATTAGCAAAGGCGTAGTAAATAATGTCAGGGCCGTCGCCCTGCTTCATCGAGAAGTAAATCATGTATTTTCCAGTGGATTCATCATAGAAAGTCTGTGGTGCCCAAACCCGCCAAACATCGGCAAACTCTTGGGGGAAAGTCTCAGGAATATTCACTTTGGACGACTCCCAATTGATCAAGTCTTTCGATTTCAACAGCACCATGGCATAGTTTTTCCACCCCATATCGGGCACATACAAATCGGTGACCACCATGTAAAACCAGCCATCGTCGCCACGCAAAATATGCGGGTCGCGCACACCGCCCGAGGTGCTGATTTCTTTCGAATCCAGAATCGGCTCGTTGTTATTCAAGGCGCGATAGTTATAACCATCGAGGCTGACGGCAAAATGAATGGCCTCTTCGCCGGGGCCATTGCCGGTGAAGTAAGCGAAGAGGTAAGCGGAAAGCTCGTCGTCGCCTGATTTCTGCATAGCACATGAACCAAAAAGCGCCAACATAGCGATCAGCAAGCCAGCTACACGAACAGGGTGTTGTATTTTATTTTTCATCGAATTTTAATTTTTTATTGGACAATCAATTTCGTTTCGGCTGATTTTAGCCAGTGTGCCGAGAACCTCAGCTTAACTTCACCTGGAGTATCACCAGCCTGAATGTAAGCAATCATCCGGCCGTGAAAAACACGGTGTTTGTTGTCAGTGTAATCAGACATATCTGAATTGTTGCTGGCTTCCAACCCAAGCAAACGTGCATCACCAAGAATCTGGCAAGTGACTTCATTCTCCGACAGCATCACGGGGATTCCCGCTTCATCCACCACCTGAATGGCTATTTGAGCAACTCCTCCCGGCTCAATTGCTTCTTCGTCCTCAATCACCTTGATGGCGTATGGCCGTCCTGATGATTGAATGGCGTAATCGCTAACCTGCTTTCCGCTGTCATCCATTCCTACCACTTCAAGCTTACCTGGGGCATAAGGAATATCCCAGTAAATAATACCTGTTTGTTCATTGTAGTTTTGTGGTTCGCCTACCAACTCGCCATTTAAAAGCAGTTTGGCCGAAGCCGCGTTCGTGTAGCAAACCACCCGGATCAACTGGCCTTTGTCATAGTTCCAGATCGACCAGGCATCCATCGAAGGCCTTTTTTCTTCGTGGTTTCCACCTGCTTGTTCGGCTTCCAATTGGGACCAGACATCGTTCATCTGGCTTTGGCTTCCGCGCCCGGGTGTCGGATAGGTTCCCAAATAGGCCATTGGCTTTTCCGACCACAACGATTGACGGAAATAACCCCGTGGCTTGATGAATCCGCCAAAATCGAGCAAGCCCGAATAAAAGCCGCGCGAGGGCCAGCGACCCGATTCTCCCAAGTAATCAATGCCCGTCCACAGAAATTGCCCGAAGATATAATCGCGGGAAGTGACCGCCTTCCAGGCTTCCAGGTCGTGGCGGTTTTCGCTGCCAAAAATCACGCGGCCGGGGTATTGCGCATGATCGCGATCATACAAACTTTCGGTATAGTTATAACCGGCGATATCCAAAGCAAAGGGGTAGGCCGTTTGATTCGACATGGCAACACCGGCCAGCCCGGCAGTTGTAGGCCGCGACTGGTCGTATTGTTTCACCACTTTCACCAGGCGTTTGGCAATGTCGCCCAATCGCATGGCATCGGGAGCATCTTGTTTGTAGCCGCCAAAAATGGGTTGGGTAAATCCTGTTTCGCCGCCGCCATCCAAAACGGGGTGCGAATACGGATCGTTCGGATAATCGACTTCGTTGCCAATGCTCCACGCAAAAATAGCCGGGTGGTTTCGATCGCGCTTCACCATGTCGGCCAAATCTTTCTCGCCCCATTCTTCAAAAAAATCGAATGACCCCTGAAAACCGGGCGTTCCTACATTCCAGCCTTGCAGCCACTTGCGTTTTGGAAACTCCCATTCATCAAATGCCTCATTCATCACCAATAAACCCAGCTCATCACACAACTCATACAAATCCGAAGCTTGCGGATTGTGGCTGGTGCGAATGGCATTGACACCGATTTCTTTCAAGGTCCGCAAGCGGCGCTCCCAAACCTCGCGGGGTACCGCTGAACCGAGTACGCCGGCATCGTGATGCAGACACACGCCCTTCATCTTCATCCATTCACCGTTCAAGGCAAATCCCTTGTTCGGATCGAACGTGAAACTGCGGAATCCCGTTTGGGTGCTTGTCTCATCTACCAACTGACCAGTACGATAGACAGAAGTTTTTAGAACATACAAGGATGGATTTTCCAGCGACCAAAGTTCGGGTTGGGCTACTTTTAATTCGGATTGAATTTTCCCGGATTGATTTCCTTCGACGGTCAGTTTTTCAGAGGATTTGCCCACTAATTTATTATCAGGCGAAAACAATTCATTTTGAATGGTTAAAACCGAAGACTCGCTGATGCCATTCTCCACCTCAACTTCAATGTTCAACTGATAGTCTTTTTTCTGTTTTTCGGGCCAGGCATAAACGCCCCACTGTGCAAGATGAACCGGGTTGGAATAGACCACCCACACGTCGCGGTAAATGCCCGAGCCGGTGTACCAGCGCGAGTCGGCCGATTGACTGTGATCAACCCGAACGGCAATCAGGTTATCTTCGCCGTATTTGATGTGTGGCGTGGCATCGTACATAAAGGAGATGTAGCCGTTGGGCCGCTTACCGAGCGATACGCCGTTGACGAATACCTCGCTCCGGTTGTACACGCCTTCAAAATAGAGGTATACCTTTTCACCTTCATGTTCTCCGGGCACGAAAAGTTGTTTTCGATACCAACCAATTCCTCCAGGAAGATAGCCCGTGGCACTGGCCAATGTCGGGCTTAATTGCTGTCTGACACTCCAGTCGTGTGGCAAATGAACGGGTTGCCACCGCCTGGTGTTCAAATCGGCTTGCTCTCCATTTTCTACGTCCTGAAGAACAAATTTCCAGTTTGAGTT
>JAGXIR010000134.1 GCA_024635605.1 Sunxiuqinia sp. | reverse complement strand
TGCCTTTGACTTGTTGATCTGGAACACCCGGAAAATCATCAGACCGGGGCGGAGTAATCCAAGAAATAAAAGACCTAAGAAGCCTTATTCGATGAATTACAAACGATTATAACGAATCACTAACTAAACGACATTGATTAGTTATTAGTCATTCAGTTGTCATTAATGGTCATTCGGTGGTCATTCATAGCTTGATGCTTGATGCTTGATTCCGGATTGCTGGACTTGAAGCTTGAGGCTTGCAGCTCATAATCCGACACCCGCAAATTTTGCTTGACAAGGAGAGCTAATTGCATCACAAATACGCTCTGTGTCTCAATAAATTTCTAACTTTGTTCAATCTAAAACCATTGGATGTTTAAAACTAAAACGGATCGGGTAAAGTAAATAACCCGGGGCATTCGCCGCTGGTTATCCCTCAATTAAACTCGGGTATGTACTTGCCGGAGTTATTTTCACATCTCTATTTTAATAACCTTTTGAAGCCTGAAGAGGAATCTTACATTCTTTGTTCAAGAGTTTCAATCCTATAAATTTCAACAATCATGGATAACGATCATACATCTATTCACGAGTTTGACTTCGACTTAATTTGCGAATATTTTTCAAGCTTGGAACGACAAGGACCGGGCAGCCCGGAAATGACGCTAAAAGCTTTAAGTTTTATTCATGGGCTAACCCGCGAATCGCGCATAGCTGACATTGGCTGTGGCACCGGCGGACAAACCATGGTGCTGGGCAAACATGCACCGGGACAAATTACCGGTATCGATTTGTTTCCTCAGTTTATCGACCTGTTTAACCACAATGCCAGCAAGCTCGACTTGCAAGATCGCGTAAAAGGCGTGGTCGGTTCGATGGACAAGCTTCCTTTTGAAACCAAAGCCCTGGACCTAATTTGGTCGGAAGGCGCGATCTACAATATCGGCTTTGAACGGGGCTTAATCGAATGGCGAAAATTTCTGAAACCAGGTGGGTACATCGCCGTCACAGAAGCTTCATGGTTCACCGAAAAGCGGCCTGATGAAATTGATGCCTTTTGGCAGGACGCATATCCGGAGATTGACACCATTCCCAACAAGTTGGGCCAAATGCAACATGCCGGCTATGTTCCTGTAGCCAGCTTTATTTTGCCTGAAAACTGCTGGATCGAACATTTTTATGTGCCCCAAGTTGCGGCTCAGGATGCTTTCCTGAAGAAACATGTAGGAAATCAAACAGCCGAGACGTTGATCGCCAACCAACGGCACGAAGCACAGCTATACCATAAGTATAAAGCCTATTACGGCTATGTGTTTTATGTGGGGAAGAAACTTTAGGGATAAACAAAAAGGAAGCCTGCTCAGGCTTCCTTTTTGTTTATCGTCGGTATGATCGGTTTTGCGATTTGTTGCGATTGGCAAAAAACTCTTGTTTTCGTTTTTGCTTTTCTTTTTCGAAGGCCTTTTTTTCCTTATCATTCATGGGCTTGTCGGTTTGCGGATAGGGATTTTGCTGTACGCGTTCGATCTTTTGATTGATCAGGCGCTCAATATCCTTGACATAAGCATTTTCTTCGGGTTCGCACATTGAAATGGCAATGCCCTCGTCTCCTGCCCTGCCCGACCGTCCAATGCGGTGCACGTAAGTTTCCGCCACATTCGGAATGTCGTAGTTGATCACATACTTCAGCTTGTCAATATCGATTCCGCGCGCGGCAATGTCGGTGGCTACCAGTACCCTAATTTCACGGTCTTTGAATTTCGCCAGTGCTTTCTGCCGCTGGTTTTGTGCTTTATCGCCATGAATGGCAGCCGATTCAATTTTGTGTTTCTGCAGGTTACGTACAATTTTGTCGGCCCCATGCTTGGTGCGGGCAAACAATAATACCGGGTTCAGTTTCTGGTTTTTCAGAATGTGAACCAGCAGGTCATTCTTGTCGCTTTTATTGGTATAGTACAAGTATTGAGTAATAGTTTCGGCTGTAGATGATATCGGGCTGACATCTATTTTTTCAGGATTTCTCAGGATTTTGGCCGAAAGCTCAACAATATTATCAGGCATGGTGGCCGAAAAAAACAGCGACTGCCGTTTGGCAGGCAGCTTGGCAATTATTTTCTTGATTTCGTTTATAAAACCCATGTCCAGCATGCGGTCGGCTTCATCGAGAACGAAATACTCAATGTGGTTTAGGTTGATAAAACCCTGATCCATCAAATCGAGCAAGCGGCCTGGCGTGGCCACCAAAATATCGATACCACTGCGAAGGGCATTGGTTTGGGCACCCTGCTTTACCCCGCCAAAAATCACGGTGTTTTTAATTCCGGTGTACTTTCCGTAAGTGGACAAACTTTCCCCAATCTGGATGGCCAGTTCACGGGTCGGCGTAATAATCAGCGACTTGATCATGCGCTGGTGATTACGTTGCCTTTGGTCATGAAAAAGATGCTGCAGAATCGGAATTGCGAAAGCCGCTGTTTTCCCGGTTCCGGTTTGAGCGCTTCCTAGCACGTCTTTTCGGCTGAGTATGATGGGGATGGCTTTTTCCTGTATCGGGGTTGGGTTCGTGTAATTTTCTTCTTTCAAAGCCCTTAAAATAGGCTCAATAATTTCTAACTTTTCAAATGGTGTCATTCACTAATTTTTGTTCCCATCTAAAAATAGTTTCTAAAAGTGATGGGATGATAAATAAAGGACGCAAAGGTAGCATTTAAATTCAACATGGGATGCCCGGTGCTTCAGAGGCGCATAAAACCGTTGACTAAAGGCTGTTTCACGCAGTAATTACCTTCTAGATCAAACTTGAATGGCTTGTTATCTTTTAATGAAGTTTTTGGGTGGAGATATTCTTAATATTTCCGCAAGTCTCGTCAATCCGTCAATTTAAGAATCAGCGGATGATTGGTTAAGGTCAATTCAATGGACTGCGATTTCCCGTATCGGGCAACCGGATCAGAACCTACCGTTGGATTATAAATGGTTACAGCCTGCTGAGTGACTCCGAAGTTCACTGAAATCGTATCTGCTCCCCCTCGGAATCGCTCACCCCACAGCACCAGAAAAAATGTCCCTTCATTTTTCTGCAATAGCAGATCATGCACCGTTTCCGGTTGATCCGGAATAAAGTAAGCGAGACTTTCGGTCGATAAAGATGGCGCGTCATCTTTTAATATGTTAGTTAAGTGATGAAGATAATGGGCTGCTTGCTTCGGCGAGTAATCCGATTTATAAAGGGCATATGATTCATGCTGCGGCTCGTTTGAACGTGTACGAAGCAGATAAATGGAAGTATGTTTCCATCCCCGCTTAAACTGCGATAAGTAGAGGTTCAGAAACAGGCGGGCCTGCAATTCCTCGGTTACTTCGCCGCCGACCGGATAGCCTGTTTCGGTGGTTACCCGAGGCAAATTCAGCAAGTCTGACTCAGAATAACCCTTAAAATGTTTCAGCCAGGTCTGTCCGTAGTTTTTGAACAAACCGTCCACCGGGCAATCAGCTCCGGGGCTGGCGCTCAGCCAGGTTTGATTGTCATGCAAGCCTGGCCATGCAGGATGTGTGATGTAGTTGTGGCAATTGGCGTAATCGGCATAAGTGGTCTCAGGCGGCATTAAGGTTTCGGCATCAGTAGGAATGGTTAAGAACTGCAAGCCCACAGGAACTGTTTGTGCTCCACTCTCACTAATGGACCATACCGGAAAATCTTTCAATAATGAATCGCGTTTGACAGCCTCGTACAAATCACGCTGGAGCATGGCTACCGGCAGCCATGAACCGTCTCGACCTCCTGTCTGTCCCTTGTATGTAATTCCCCAGTTGTTTGGCTCATTGTTGCCTTCAATAGCGAGCAACGCACCGCTTTTTGCCAGCTGCCGACTCGTTGCAATCAAGTTTTCCAAGTCGGTTCCTCCACTCAGCAATCCATAAGCGATTTTCACACCCGTTTCCTGATGAAGCTGGTTCATCGCGGCTACAGGAATACCATCTTCTATTCCGCAGCGAATAAACCGCAGCCCGGTGTAGCGCATAGCGCGAATTGTTCCCTCCAGCATTTCTCCTCGTCCGGTAATGCTTGACACCACCCCCATACTTTCAAGAAACTCGTGCGCGCTGCTGGCAGTAACAGCAGTCTGTTGATCAGTGCTCTGAGCGGAACTCTTTGTCGGCAAAAGGTATAAGGTCGATGCCAGAAGCAGAAAGACAAAATTTAGATTCATCGTTTTAAATTTCTGTTTTATTGGCCCCAAGTTAACGATTTTCACGCGGGACAAAAAAGTCAAATCAGTTTCGCTGGTGTGGGTTGGAAAGGAAACCCACAAAAAATTGATTCAAAATTTTATTTGGGCAACAGCTTACAATTATTGTGGCGATTCCTTTGGCAGCTGGTGTCTTATATCAGTCTGGCATCCTGATCAACCCGGCACTTGGAGTAGGATTAATGAGTCTGAGTACCAACATTGTGGCCATTAATGCTCAGTTACTGAAAAAGAAACTACATATTAACCACTAATTTTGAAGGAAAGGAGACCTTATATGATGAATGGATTTCATTTTGATGGTTGGTGAATAGGCTTGGCTGGACCAGTTTTGAAAGAATCAAAGAGAGCAAACAAAGAGGAACTCAAATACGTTGTTTGTACATGAACATATGGCGATTTTAATATGCCTCGAAGAAAAAAACATAAACTAAAAAAACAAAAATCATGAAGTATTACATCGAAAAAATTACAGACTACACCTTCGACGAAGCAGTTGATAAAGTAACGGAAGAACTAAAGAAGGAAGGTTTTGGCGTTTTAACCCAGATTGACATCCACGAAAAATTGAAGGAAAAACTGGATGTTAATTTCAGGAAATACCGGATTCTGGGGGCTTGCAACCCGCCGGCAGCCTACAAAGCACTGCAAGCCGAAGACAAGATTGGCACCATGCTGCCCTGCAATGTGATTGTGCAGGAAACCAGCGACAACAGAGTTGAAGTGGCCGCCGTGAACCCGGCAGCCTCGATGATGGCTGTGGAGAATCCAGCTTTGGAAGCGGTTGCCGCTGACATCACCAACCGCCTGAAACGTGTAATTGCAGCTTTGTAGCTTTACCATGTCAGCAAGAGGAAAGCTGGTGTGTTTATCAAACCGCCAACTTTCCTTTTATTTGTTCTGCTCATGGCATTAAGCTTGTTGCATTTTATAACTTTGCAGCACGCTAAGAAAGGTTAGAATGTACAAAGCAAAAGGAAAAAATTTGATTCGGGCGGAGGAAATCGCCAACGCCATCTCGCATGGCATCGGAATCGCACTGGCTGTTGCCGGGGTAACCTTGCTGACCGTTTTTGGAGCGCTCTACGGAAATGCCTGGCACATTGTTAGTTTCGCCGTTTTCGGTGCCAGCATGATTTTGCTGTATTTGGCTTCAACCCTATATCATAGTGCCAAAAATCCGCGACTTAAAATCAAACTGAATAAATTTGATCATTCAGCCATTTACATTCTCATTGCCGGTTCGTACACACCAATTTCCCTGATTTCCCTTCGCGGATGGGTCGGCTGGACTATTTTTGGGTTGATCTGGGGGCTGGCCATCGCAGGAATCATTTTTAAGATTTGGTTCTACTCCTCCAAATGGCGGAGCCTTTCGGCCTGGCTTTATGTTGCCATGGGGTGGCTGGTTATTGTGGCGATTGTTCCTGTCACTCAAAATGTTCCCAACACTTCGCTCTGGTTTTTACTGGCGGGAGGGTTAAGTTATACGGCCGGAGCCATGTTTTATTTATCCCCGAAAGTGCCGTTTTTTCATCTGGTTTTTCACTTGTTCATTTTAGGCGGATCCGTGTGCCACTTTTTCGCTTTTTTATACCTGCTGCCTATTTAAGTAATTTCAAGTTTCATCCGCCAACTGGCGGACAGGTTGTCCAAAATGCCAACTATCTGTTCGTCATTATATATCAAGAATCCAGCTATTGAGTATCTATCCACCAACGATAAAATGACAATCAGGCGACCAACTGAAACAACGGAAGACGTACTTCTCCGAAATTAATGGGATTGCTACTTGGCTTCAACGGCTTGGAGCAATTGCTCAAACTCGTCCGGTAGTTTGGCTTCAAAATTTAGCTTTTCACCTGACACCGGATGGGTAAAGGCCAGTTTTGACGCATGCAGCATGAGCCGGTTAAATCCCCACTCGGCTTTGATCAGCTTGTTCAGTGTGAAATCGCCATGATGCGAGTCGCCTACAATATCGTGCCTGTTTTTGGCAAAGTGCTGCCTGATTTGGTGCCATCTGCCTGGTTCGGGCATTACCCGAACCAGGCTCAAGTAAACATTGGTGTGTTCCTTGTACGAAATGTCGGTTTGCACCAGCCGCTCTCGTCGAAACCGCGTTAAGGCATCCTTTTTAAACTTGCTTTTTTTCTTCACTACCACTTTGCCGTCAAAAAGACCTTCCTCAGGAACTTCGCCCAAAACAATGGCCACATATTCCTTTTCTACTTCTTTACGTTCAAATTGCAAAGCTAAATGATGCGCTACCTCCGATGAGCGCGCTAGAATGATCAGGCCCGATGTTTTTGAATCCAGCCGGTGCACATTGTAAATCCACTGCCCGATTTCGTCACCAATCAATTTGGTCAGGTAAGGCGCATCGTGAGGCATAAAATCGTTCTTATGCACGGGCAGATCAACTGGCTTATCAACAAGCAAAAGTTGTTCGTCCTGGTAGATTATTGGTATTTCCATAAAATAATTGGAATTGTTTTCTGCTGTTAATTTGGCTTGCAAGATACCTTACTTTTAACAGTTAAGGTCACCAACCGATTGAATATTTTTTTCCCGATCGCTTTTCACTCAAAACAGTCGATGCCAGAAATTCAACATCCCTCACTCTCCGTGCCGATTCCCGAACAAAATCACCAATCCGACTGTCTGTATAAAGGAAACAGCGACATCCCGTTTTTCGCGGTTGAAACAACAAGTGAAGATGAAACAATTCAGTTATTTCACATGGCTCATGTTGCTGGCTTGGTCTTTATAAGACCTGTGCTCAGAATCCTAAAAACCATACAGATATGAAGTACAACCAGTTGAATCAGTTTGAAGAATATGTCATCATCCACAAAGGCACAGAACCCGCTTTCTCCGGAAAGTATGACAAGTACAAAGAAGCAGGCACTTACTTCTGCAAACAATGCGACGCGCCATTATATCAATCAACCGATAAGTTCGATTCGGGCTGTGGGTGGCCCAGTTTTGATGATGAAATTGAAGGAGCCGTTAAAAAAACGACCGATGCTGACGGAAGGCGAACTGAAATTACCTGCGCCAATTGCGGAGGACACTTGGGCCATGTTTTTACTGGCGAACGTCTTACGGCAAAAAACACCCGGCATTGTGTGAATTCGGTTTCGTTGAAATTTATACCCGAAAGCGAATTGAAGTAAAGAGAGACGGTCGGCGACAGCCTCGCTCCTATTATTCAGCATTTTCGCTTGAAATTCCAACTCTGCTGCTCCATTGAGCGGGTCATAGATCACCATCCCATTTTCGACAAAAACTTTTACGACTTTTTGGTTGCTATTGAAATGCTTTTTATAAACCGGCACTTGATTAAAAAGCTGCAATACCTGACCTATTTCTTCGGAACTGTAGTCTCGCCAGTCCTCCAAATCGAGCAGAATCGTTTCGGAAACGACCCGGCAATCTGGATTCCACTCCTTCCGATGATTAAACACAATTCCAGAAACCGCATAAATTAGAACCATTCCAGTGATGAAATACCCCAAGTCTCGATGCCATATTCGTAACAGACGTCTGATTTTCATTTAAAATTATATTAAGAACATTTGTTCTTTATATTTATACCGAAATTTGGACCAAAAATAAAACCAAAAAAAGATGATAAAAATTGCCATACCGTCGAAAGCAAATCAAATTGATAATCATTTTGGCCATTGCGAGTATTTTTCAATTGTTGAATTGAATGACCAGCTGGAAATTACAAAGCAGTATAAAATGGCTGCGGCAGAAAATTGTGGATGTAAAAGTGATCTGGCGCAGGAACTGGCAGCCGAAGGAATATCGGTTTTGTTGGCTGGCGGAATCGGTCAGGGAGCGATCAACAAATTGAAATCAGCGAATATTAATGTTTTAGCCGGCTTTACCGGATCAATTGAAGAAGTTGTGGAACGATGGAAGCGCAAGGACTATCAGGTTGATATCTCCGTTTGCAGAGAGCATGATTCTTGTTCGCACTAAAGTTCGTCAAAATTGACGGGTTGATCCTGATTTTGAATCAGCTGATAAACATCGTCAAACTTGTTGGCATTCATGAGCTCAGCTCTCAGGTGGGCCGCACCTTCAAATCCGTTAGCGTAAATTTTATAAAACCGTTTCAGAATATTGAAGTTTCTAATGCCTCCCCAGTTCTTCTCAAACAGCCGGGTATGCCGGACCAGTTGCTCCAGTTTCTCCGCTTTGCCTGGCTGTTTGAGAACTGAATTAAAAAACCAGGGATCATGAAAAATCCCTCGGCCAATCATAATCCCATCCACTCCATATTGCTGCGAATAGTCCACCGACTGCGCATAAGAAAGTACGTCGCCATTACCCAGAACCGGAATTTTCAGGCCCGATGCATCACGCAAAGCAACAGCTTTGGCAATTTCGTCCCAGTTGGCTTCGCCATCCGATTGCTGCTTTTGGATGCGCCCGTGCAAAGTGATCGCTGCCGGTTGCGTTTCCAATAGCTGGTTGATCCACCGCTCCGTCTCGTGTTGTTTTACGCCTGTCCTTGTTTTTACCGAAACCGGTAAATGAGTGGCTTCTTTGGAGGCCAGAATAATTTCCTGCGCCAAGGCTGGCTGGTCAATCAAGGCACTGCAGGAACCTTGCTTCACCACATTTTTTACCGGGCAGCCCATATTGATGTCGATGCCGTCAAACGCATATTCTTCGGTAATTTCTTTGGTGATCTTGTGAAACACCTCCGGCTTGTTACCCCATATCTGGGCTACCAGCCGGATCCCTTTTTCTTTCAACAAATAACGTTCGGTGTCGCTAACAATCAAACGCTCCGAAACCCGCAGCTTCCCTTTCGGATGGTTCATTCCATCAACAGCCGTGAATTCGGTAAACAGTACATGCAGGCATCCGGTTTCTGAAATGCTGGCGACCAACTCGCGAAACGAGGTATCCGTCACATCTTCCATCGGTGCCAACGCCATGATTGGTTTCTTAATATCTCTCCAAAAATTATTCATTACTGTGCTTTTGCTGCCTTAATATCGATGCTTAACTTGTTGTCGATGCTTTTCCGAAAGCTTTTTCGGTTGCCAAATTTACGCTTGAAAGTTTGAACATACAACAAGCGTTCCTCTTCGGAGGCATGCAAAACCGTTTTGCATTGGTTCGTACAACAGCCTTCAAATTTTTTCGCACATGCTTCACACTGAATAAAAAGGATGTGACACAGGTTGTTGGCACAATTGGTATGGGTATCACACTTCCGCCCACATTGATGACATTGGGCAATCACTTCACCATTGATCGTTTCGCCCAAACGGTCGTCAAACACAAAGTTTTTCCCAATAAACTTCGACTCCAGGTTCAGCTTCTTAATTTGCTGGGCATAT
>JAGXIR010000133.1 GCA_024635605.1 Sunxiuqinia sp. | reverse complement strand
TGCTCTTCCAGCGATTTGGCTGTCAGCAGGATGATGGGAATGTGGCTGGTATGAAATTCCGTTTTTAACAAACGGGTCAGTTCAATCCCATCCATTTCGGGCATCATCACGTCGCAAACAATCAAATCCGGATCTTCCTTTTTTGCCAACTCCAGGCCGATTTTGCCATTTCCGGCTTGCAACACCCGGTAGTTTGCCGCCAGGTTGTTTCGAAGGTAAAGCTGTAAATCGAGGTTGTCTTCCACCACCAGAATGGTTTGCTTGTCTTTCTCCGATTTCTTTCCAATTGGTTCCGCGTCTGGCTCATCTTCTTCGACTACATCCACAAACTTTCTCGTGTAATTAAAATCCGGTTGTACCGCGGATGGATCAATTTCCTCGTCGGGTGCGAATAGCAACGGCATTTTCACTGTAAAGCAGCTTCCTTTGCCCAAGGTGCTTTCGACCGAAACCTCGCCACCCTGCATTTCAACGAGCTCGCGTACCAACGACAGCCCAATGCCTGTGCTCGATTCATCTTTCCAGCGCGAGCGGTTCCCCAGGTTAAAACGCTCAAAAATATGGGGTAAATCTTTTTTGTGAATGCCCTCGCCTTCGTCGGAAACTGAAATCTGAAGCTGGTTCTGCGCTTTGGCCAGCTCCAATTTCAGAACGATGCGTTGCCCAGACACCGTGTGTTTAAAAGCATTGGACAACAGGTTAAAAACAATTTTCTCAAGCGATTTGAAATCCAGCATCACCGGGCGGTCAGCCACTTCGTGGTGGAAGGAAAAATCAATTTGCTTGCGTTCAGCCAATGGCTTAAAAGTTTGAAAAATCTCATTCAAAAACGGAACGAGCTCTCCCTTAACAGGAGCCGGCTTGAAAAAACCTTTCTGAATTTTTCTGAAATCCATTAGCTGATCAATCAATTCAAGCAAACGGTGCGTATTGCGTCTCACCATGCGCAAAGGTTTCTCCACTGCCGGCGACAGGTTGCTGCCGGTGAGTAAATCTTCAACCGGTCCCAGAATCAAGGCCAATGGTGTTTTAAACTCGTGCGAAATGCTGGTGTAAAACTTCAGTTTATCGTCGGCCAGTTGCTTTTCAAACTGCACCTCGTGTTTTAGCCGTATGCGCTCCAGAATGATACGCCGGGCCAGCCAAAACAAGCCAACAGCCAGCAATAAGTAGGCGCTGTATGCCCACCAGGTTTTCCATGGCGGCGGGGCAATACTCAAATTAAGTGTCATTTCCGGATTGGTCCAGGCTCCATCACTGTTTGACGCCCGTATCCGAAACCGGTAATCGCCCGGCTGCAACTCACGATAAATAGCCAAATTCAGATTTCCCGACCTGTTCCAGCCTTCCTCATAATCTTCCAGTTTAAAGGCATACTGAATTTTGGAAGGAGCTTTAAAATCGAGAGCGGCAAATTCGAAAGCAAGAACGTTTTCGTTGTACTTCAGCTGGATTGATTTTGTAGAATCATTTAAAAATTGCCTCGCCACGGTTAGTTTTTTCTTGTCTGTTTCGCCATTGACTAACAGGTTGGTCAGCACCAACGGAACTTGCCGCTGTGACTTATGAACAGAATCGGTTTCAAACCAAATTAACCCTGAAATGTGACCGAAAACGAGCTTATTCGAACTGGTGTGAATACCAGGACCTTCAGAAAACGAATTCTCTCCCAAGCCATCTGCTGCATAAAAATTCTCAAACGTTTGTGCCTTCGAATCATATTTGCTCAACCCAAAGTCGGTTCCAGCCCACAAAAAGCCCCGATGGTCTTCAACAATACTCAGCACGAGGTTGCTTGAAAGTCCATCGCTTTCCCGGATGTGATCGAATTGGAATGGCTGATCGGCTGGCACCGACTTCAACCGGTTAATTCCGCCACCGTAGGTTCCCACCCAGATCGTTCCGTCCGAATCCTGAAAAACACCAATAACATCATTGTACGACAGGCCGGAGGAGTCATTCGTTCGTTCAATCTGCTGAAACTTCAGGTTGTCGGCAGTAACGTACTGTTCGGCCACAAAATTCAACCCATTAGAGGTTCCAACCCACATGTTTCCTTGCCGATCTTCCAAAAAACAACGCACCCGGTTATCGGAAACGGAAAACTTGTCATTCGCGTTATGCAGAAAATGTAACACTTCCTGCCCTTCGCGCAACGGACTTCGAATAATATTGACCCCGCCATGATAAAGCGCCACCCACATTTGTCCATGCTGGTCTTCATGCAGATCAAACACATCGTTGTGGCTTAAGGTGCTCTCGGGGTTTGGGCTTGTGTTGAACCGGACGATTTGAACTTTATTGAATGCCGGCACCGTGTTGCTTGCCGGTAAATTTTTCAACACAAATATTCCATCGCCCTTGGTGCCAATCCACAGGTTGTGATGCCGATCTTCTTCAAAGGCATAAACGCCTGAATGTATTTCAATCGCGGGCAACAGATCCTTCAAGTTAAAAAATGGTCGGAAATTTTGGTCGCAAACAATCACTTCTCCTCGCTTATTCCCAGTCCAAATCCACTGGCGGCTATCTTCAAAAACAGCACGTACTTCATTCGAGAAATCACGCTCCGCACCTGTTTTGTTCCGTATTGAATGAAAGTTTGACTGCTCCAGATTTACTTTATTCACCCCACGTTTATAGGTTCCGGCCCAAATATTTCCGGAACGGTCGTGTGCGATCGACAAAATGAGGTTGGACGAGAGGCTGCCGGGGTTATTTTCCTCGTGTAAAAACTGCTCAAAAGCCTCCGAATCTCGATTAAAGCGCGAGATTCCGCCTCCATAGATCCCAACCCAAAGATCACCATTTTGATCTTCCTGAAAGACCTGCTTTTCACCTTCCTGAATGGATTGTCGAATTTCGGGCTGAAGCGGATAATGCGTAAACTGCTGGTTTTCGGGCTGAAAACGAACCACTCCACGCAGATCGGTCACAAACCAGCAATCGCCATGCTGATCCTGGTAAAAAGAAGCCAGCAAATTCGTGTTCAACGCACTGTTCTCCTTCGTATAATGATGTGGTCGGCCAGTTTCACTTTCCACCACGAGCAGGCCACTTTCGGTGGCAACAATCACGCGGCCATCGGGTGTAGCCTGCATCTCCCGAATTCGTGGCACACCACTCGACATAGAGGGTGTTTCCCATATCAGTTCGGCGGCACCCTGACTTATTTTAAAAAGCTCACCGGTTTGTGTTCCTGCCCACACAGCCGCCTTGGTTTCGCAAAAAGCGACAACACTCATTCCCGGATCGAAAAGAAACTGTTGCGACTTGCCCAAACCTTCTCCCGAAACCCGATCATCCGGCAAATAGCTGATTCCCTCGTAGGTTCCAACCCACAAACCACTATTTTGATCCGCCCAAATTTCATTGAGATAATCAAAAGTCAACCCATTTCCAGAATCAAAAAACCAGCTTGAATAGTCCGGCGATTCAGCCGTAGAAATGATCCGCACACATCCTTTGCCACCCAAATACATCCAGACCACACCGGGAGACGATTCACAGAGGGAACTCACCGTATAGTCGATGTAGGCCTCTCCCAATACAGCGGGGAAGTTGGTGAATATTTCCCTCTGCGGATCAAACCGATGTGCTTGATCGTCGTATGTTGTTACCCAAATGTAGCCGGCGCCATCCTGAAAAAGTTCACGTATCTTGTTGTTGCCGATTGAAGTTGAATCAGCCGGATCGTAATCGAATGTCTTGAACTGTTTCCCATCGTATCGGCTGAGGCCGTTCAAAGTTCCAAACCACAGGTAGCCTTCCTGATCCTGAAGAATGGTGCGGACTGAATTATTCGCCAAGCCATGCTCAATGGTCAGCTGCTCAAATGACAACTTATTTTGGGCCGTAGCAACTGAAACATTCAGAATTAAAAGAAAAGTGATCAGACAATACTTCATCAGTTTAGAAGAATTAATAGCCGCTAAAATAAGAATAAATAGATGGGCCAACACCCTGAGCAAAATAAAATTTAACCGACTAGTCCATATAACTCAAGCACAAAATTCGCCAGCCTTCGGGAGTTTTATTGTATCCCGGAGCAAAATTTTTGCGCAAAAGAAGAAAATTTTATTACATTTGCAATCCATTAAAAAATGGTCTCTTGGCCGAGTGGCTAGGCAGCGGTCTGCAAAACCGCGTACGGCGGTTCGAATCCGCCAGAGACCTCTTTTTAGGATTCAAAACGACATCAAAAGCCAGTAAATCGTTGATTTATTGGCTTTTTCTATTTTTTAACATATCAAAATAATCCAATCAAAACCATATTGCTGGTGTACGATCCGGTGAGCTTTTTTTTATACTAAATTTGCTCACCAGCATCCTTGCATTGATTTGTATATCTGAAGGATACGGAAACAGAACTCATTAATTTATTGGCAAAAATGATCTTGTTTGAAGCATTTTAATCCATTTTCCGGCGAGCAAAAATGGGATCATCAAATAAAACAGTTCAGAACACACTAAAACAAATGAATATGGAAACGATGCAAACATTTGGAATTCAGTTCATCACAAGACAAAGCAGAGAAAAAAATGATCTAAAAAGCCATCGAATTTTTGCCCGAATTACCATCAATGGTTCAAGGGCAGAAATCTCATTAAAACAACGAGTGGAACCTAATGACTGGAATTCAGTCAAAGGCGTGGCAAAAGGCAAATCAGGAGAGCAAAAAAAACTCAACCAATTTCTGGATCAGGTAAGAACAAAATTATCTAACATCTACAGGGAACTTATGGTCGAAGGAGAGCTGCCCACTCCCAAGGCTGTAAAAAACCACTTTCTTGGAATTAAAGAACAGGGCAAAACTCTGCTCGTCGCTTTTGACTATCATCAAAAGATATCCACGAGTGACCTTTCAGAATCAACCCTCCAACATTATGAAACTACCGGGAAATATGTGAGAGAATTTCTACACAAACGCCTCCAGACATCCGATATATATCTTTCGAAAATAAACTACAAATTTATTACTGACTTTGAGTATTTTCTGAGAACACGACAACCAACGGATCATATAAAACCATTATCTAACAATGGAATAATGAAGCACCTGGAACGTGTACGTAAAGTCATCAAATTAGCGAAGAAACTTGAATGGACAAACAAGAATCCATTTGAGAGCTATCAAATTAAGTTCAAGAAATTTGATCGTGAATATCTGGAACCAGACGAACTACAAATTCTGGAAAATGCAGAATTCAAGGTAGATCGCCTAAAATACACCAAAAATCTCTTTATATTCAGCTGCTATACAGGACTCGCCTATAGTGATGCCATTCGGTTAAAATTGGAAAATATTCACCTCGGAATTGACGGAAACTATTGGATTATTACGACACGAAAAAAGACCAATACCGCATTAAGACTTCCAATATTGCCTAAAGCCCAGGAAATAATTGAGCAGTACAAGGATCACCCCCGTTCAGTGC
>JAGXIR010000132.1 GCA_024635605.1 Sunxiuqinia sp. | reverse complement strand
TTTTTCAAACCGGAAACATGCAACGCTCCTGGCGAGACTTTCGGCATGCCGTTGAACTGGTTCGAAACGGCTACATTGGAGAAATTAGAGAAGTTAACGTGCATGTAGGCGATCCGGTTATGCAGTGTAACCTGCCTTCAGAAAAAGCACCCGATGGACTGAACTGGGATATGTGGGTTGGCCCATCGCTGTATCGTGATTTCCACTCTGAACTGGCGCCACCGATTGAACGAGACATCTATCCGAACTGGCGCAACTACCGCAACTTTGGTGGTGGAATGATTACCGACTGGGGCGCCCACATGTTCGACATCGTGCAGTGGGGACTGAATATGGACGAATCGGGTCCGGTTGAATTCACTCCGCCCGATCATCCAGCCAAACGAGGATTAAAAATGACTTACGCCAATGGCGTGGTTGTGAATCATGTGGATTGGGGCGAAAACAACGCGGTACAGTTTATCGGTTCAGATGGAAAAATTGAGATCAGCCGTTCCTTCTTGCGCACCTTCCCCAATGAAAAACTAGCCAAGGCCGAACTGAAGGAAACTGACAAGCGCGTGTACTACAGCGACAACCACTACCAAGACTGGATGAAAGCCATGCGGACGCGCGAAAAGCCGATCTCCGATGTGGAAACCGGCCACCGGACCGCTTCGATGTGCAACCTGGCCAATATTGCTTACGAACTGCAACGCCCATTAAAATGGGATCCGAAAAGCGAGAAGTTCGAAAATGACCAATATGCGAACGCCATGCGAACAAGAGCCATCCGTGGAAAATGGGATTTTACAGATTTTTAGACGAAAACCTGAGCATATAACAAAGGCCCCAACATCACTGTCAGGGCCTTTTGTTTTTATTTCTTGTTGCCTTCTTATTCCGATAAACGCGACTTCAAATATTCGCGGTTCAGGCGCGAGATGTGGGCGATGGAAATGCTTTTAGGGCATTCTACTTCACAGGCGCCAGTGTTGGTACAACCACCAAAGCCCAGCTCATCCATTTTGGAAACCATGGCTTTGGCGCGTCGTTTCGCCTCAACCTTGCCCTGCGGCAATAAAGCCAACTGGCTCACTTTAGCCGAAACGAACAACATGGCCGATGAGTTCTTACAAGCCGCAACACAAGCTCCACAGCCGATGCAAGAGGCTGCATCCATCGCTTCTTCAGCAGCAGGCCGGGCAATTGGGATGGCGTTGGCATCGGGCACACCACCAGTGTTAACCGATACGTAACCACCGGCACCAATGATCTTGTCAAAAGCCGTACGATCTACAATCAAGTCTTTAATGATTGGGAAGGCAGCAGCACGCCAAGGCTCAATAGTGATGGTTTCGCCATCCTTAAACTTGCGCATATGCAACTGGCAAGTTGTAATCTCTCCATCAGGCCCGTGTGGACGACCATTGATGTAAAGTGAACACATACCACAGATACCTTCGCGGCAGTCGTGATCAAAAGCAATGGGTTCCTGGTTGTCGTTGACCAACTGCTCGTTCAAAATGTCCATCATTTCGAGGAATGAGCTGTCGGTTGAAATATTGGATACCTGATAGGTTTCGAAACGGCCTTTCTCTTTGGGACCGTTCTGACGCCAAACCTTAAGCGTGAGATTTATTGTTTTTTCCATGATTGATCTCCTTTTTAAAAGCCGTTATTTGTAATTACGTTGAAGCATTTCTACGAACTCATAAACCAGTTCTTCCTTGTGAAGTGCAGGTTCTGCATCTTCGCCTTTGTACTCCCAACAGGAAACGTAGGCAAATTTGTCATCCTGACGCAAAGCTTCACCTTCGCCGGTTTGGTATTCCTCACGGAAGTGGCCTCCGCAGGATTCTTCACGGTCCAACGCATCACGAGCCATCAACGCGCCAATCTCAATAAAATCGGCCAAACGGCTGGCTTTTTCCAATTCAACATTCATTCCTTCTTTGTTTCCGGGAATGCGGACGTTCGTCCAAAACTCTTTTTTGATTTCAGCAATTCGCTTGATGGCTTTTTTCAATCCTTCAGCATTACGGCCCATTCCAACAAAATCCCACATCACCAGCCCAAGCTCTTTGTGAATGCTGTCGACCGAGCGATTTCCCTGGATGCTTAGCAGTTTTTCAAAGCGGTCTTTCACGGCTTTTTCAGCCTCCACAAATTCCTTTTCCTCCGTGGTCATTCGCGGCATGCGAATATCGTCGGCCAGGTAATTCTGGATGGTGTACGGAAGCACAAAATAGCCGTCAGCCAGTCCCTGCATCAGGGCCGAAGCTCCCAGGCGGTTAGCTCCGTGATCGGAGAAGTTGGCTTCGCCGGCAGCAAACAGACCCGGAATATTGGTTTGCAATTCATAGTCAACCCAAATACCACCCATGGTATAGTGGATGGCCGGGTAAATCATCATTGGTGTTTCGTAAGGATTGTCATCCACAATTTTTTCATACATCTGGAACAGGTTACCATAGCGGCCTTCAATCACATCTTTGCCTAAACGGTCGATGGATGATTTGAAATCGAGGTAAACAGCCAGTCCGGTTCCAACGCCATAGCCGGCATCGCAACGCTCTTTGGCAGCACGTGAAGCCACATCGCGCGGCACCAGGTTTCCAAACGCCGGATAGCGACGCTCCAGATAGTAATCACGATCTTCTTCGCCGATCTCGGTTGGTTTCAGCTTGCCGGCACGAATAGCTTCGGCATCTTCTTTCTTGGCAGGAACCCAAATCCTTCCGTCGTTCCGAAGCGATTCTGACATCAAAGTCAGCTTGCTTTGAAACTCACCATGAACCGGGATGCAGGTGGGGTGAATCTGTGCCATACAAGGATTGGCAAACATAGCGCCTTTGTGGAACGCTTTAACGGCAGCCGATCCATTGGATCCCATCGCATTGGTCGACAGGAAGAAGGTATTTCCATAGCCACCGGTTGCCAAAACAACAGCATGCCCGAAGTGACGTTCCAGTTTTCCGGTCACCAAGTCGCGGGTAATAATTCCGCGTGCTTTTCCGTCAACAATAACAATCTCCACCAATTCGTTGCGGGTGTACATTTTTACGGATCCGGCATTCACCTGGCGCATCAAAGCCTGGTAAGCACCCAGCAGCAACTGCTGTCCGGTTTGCCCACGGGCGTAGAATGTCCGGCTAACCTGAGCACCACCAAACGAACGGTTGTCTAACAAACCGCCGTATTCGCGGGCAAAAGGAACACCTTGAGCCACACACTGGTCGATGATGGCATTACTCACTTCAGCCAGTCGGTGAACATTGGCTTCGCGGGCACGGTAGTCACCGCCTTTAATGGTATCGTAAAACAAACGGTAAACCGAGTCACCGTCGTTGGGGTAGTTTTTAGCTGCGTTGATTCCACCTTGTGCTGCAATGGAGTGCGCACGACGTGGAGAATCCTGAATGGTAAAGTTTTTTACATTGAATCCCATTTCGCCAAGTGAGGCTGCTGCCGACGCTCCGGCCAGTCCGGTGCCAACAATAATCACGTCTAACTTACGCTTGTTGGATGGATTCACCAGTTTTTGGTGATCTTTATAATTTGTCCACTTCTGAGCCAATGGCCCTTCGGGTATTTTTGAATTGAATACGCTCATAACTTCTTTTCTTTTCGATTAAAACTTAATCTGGAAATACAAAGGGATAACGGAAAATCCGATGGCAATTACGATCGCAAAGATTACTCCTACAAACTG
This sequence comes from Sunxiuqinia sp., assembly GCA_024635605.1. Classification (GTDB taxonomy): domain Bacteria; phylum Bacteroidota; class Bacteroidia; order Bacteroidales; family Prolixibacteraceae; genus Sunxiuqinia. The sequence goes on along the minus strand of JAGXIR010000132.1, from coordinate 9,471 downwards.
TAACCGTTTGAGCCAGATCTTATTGGCAAAGCCAATGGTTTGAAAGGACGACCAAAAGCCGTGAGCCAGGTGCAGACCAAGCAGGACTGCGCCCACCACATAAATCAAGCTGTAAATCAAGCTTGCTTTAAACAGGCTGGACACGAGCAAGTAGGTATTTTCCATCTCTTCGCCTCCCACCACAACATGAGCCAGCAACGGATCGCCAGTGACCTTAATCTTCCAGAAAAACTGGATGATGTGCATCACCAGGAAAACAAAAATTAAGCACCCAAGAACCAGCATGTTCCGCGATGCCCAACTACTTGATTTCGAATTATTCAACTGTTTGTATCCGATTGGCCGTGCTTTCATGTTCTGAAAACTGACAACGAGCGACCAAATGATATGTACTAAAAAGCCCAGGGCAAGAACCGGCTCCATAATCTTAATGGCCGGGTTGGTAGCCATAAAGTGAGCCCCCTGATTGAACAGGTCACCGCTGTCATCAAAAATCAAAAGCAGGTTGATGCTAAGGTGAACGATAATAAACATCATCAGGAATAGCCCGGAGATGCTCATCAAGAACTTTTTCCCAATAGAAGAAGTCAGAAAATTGCTCATAGGATAATCGTTTTTATTTAAAAATTAATGATTCTCATAAAGTTCCACAAAAGTAGATTTATGCGAGTTGACCAGCAAAAAAGCATGATCAAAAATAGGTAATTTAAAACGGTTCTAAGAAGAAAAAGGGGAGTATTGCGCTAAAAAGCTTGTGTTCATCGTGTTCGGAAGATTTATTCGTGTGAACTCTGTGTTAACACCGCTTGTGTTTCGGGGATAAATCTGCCCTTTTACAAGGCCTGAATTTCTTTTTTTGAATCCGCTGGCTTTTTCCTATTTTTGCAAAGCTTTTTAGTTAACCTTTCTACCATGAAAGGTTTTTTAATGCATGGTTCCATAGTTCAACGGATAGAATAGCAGTTTCCTAAACTGTAGATCCGGGTTCGATTCCCGGTGGGACTACTTTTAAAATACAAAAACCCTTGTTAATCAATAGATTGCAAGGGTTTTTATTTTCAAACACACAGTATTGCACACAGTTTTTTTTCAATAAGTTTCCCCAAATCATAAGCAAAGAATTTCCAATTTCATCCAGACAAGCCCTTCGGGTAGCAAAAGACTACGGCATAAACCCTACAAATATGCGCGTAATATTTTATATATTATTTAATACAAAACCCAAAACAGATCTTGATGTGCTTCGCTTTTTATCATGGACGTTGCAACTTTCTTACAAAAAAATCGGCAATCGCGTTTTTATCATACACGATTGAAATGAATAGAAACTTTGTCCCTTCTAATAAATGCCCCCTTTTTATAAGCTCCCTCGAAACACCAAATGCATAGGCACCGATATTTTTTATCATGATTTTCCTGTATTTACCATTAAAATCCTTTTTTAAAGTTTGATAGTGTTTATACAAAGCAATCTTATTTTTCTTGCTTGTTGATCTTGAAATTCCACCTGAATGGATGCGATAGGCAGACATATTATCGGCAAAACACCGTGCTTTGCCGTACTCAAGTAAGGTCAGGAACATAGGTGTATCCCCAAATAAATATCCGGGAGTCTTGACACATTTTATGATGTGATCCAAATATTGGCCCCTAAACATAACCGATGCTGTGGGGATCGACCATTTTTCCAACAACTCCCTACCAACATAATCTTTATCCTCCAAATGATCAAACGTTTTCGAATCAAATTCCATGTCATTTTCATCAACGATTTTGCATTTGTGAAAACAAAAAGAATACTCTTGATTATTTTCAAGGAAATCTACCTGCCTTTGTAGTTTGTTTGGGTCAGTCCAAAAATCATCACCTTCGCAAAGAGCTATATATTTGCCTTTCACTCTTGGAAACAACATTTGGGAAAACGGTTTAACGCCCTTTGAATATTGATTTTCAGTTTGAAAAGTTATGTCGAAAAATCCAGGGTAGCGATTGTTATAATCTTTCAGGATCGAAACAGTATGATCCTCCGAACAATCATCATTGATAAGAAATTCGGTTTTAAAATTAGTTTTTTGCATTAAAAATCCTTCCAAGGCTTTGGCAATAAATTTTTGGTGATTGAATGTCGAACAGCAAACACTAACAAGTATATCAGACATGATAAGAAATTTTAAAAATTATAGTCAAAATTGAACGTGCAGCGATCTTTTTTTGATACAAATACCAACTTTTCATTCAATTGTGTTTATTCTGAAATCAGCAATACAGCCTATAATAAATTCAACTTCACTCAACTCTAAATCCGGATAAATAGGCAAGCAAATAACCTTTTGTGAAGCTTCTTTCGCATTCATTAAATGGTCGGGGTTGGCAGAATCATAACCTTTATACATGGAGAATTCACTGATTAAAGGATAAAAGTAACGCCGCCCGTAAATACCTTTTTCTTTCAGTTTTTCATAAAGCATATCCCTGCTTATCCCATATTCCTTTTCATCAATAAAAATTGGGAAATACGCATAATTTACTTCTGTGTTTTCTGGCTTTGCCAAAAAGGAAACTCCTTTTATTTCGTTTAGGTTCTGCCTGTACAACTGATCGATGACTCTTCGTTTTTTGATATTTGAGCTGTGTTTTTTTAACTGAAGTAATCCCAAAGCGGCCTGCATTTCATTCATTTTAGAGTTAATTCCACATGCCATAATTTTAGTTTCACCAGCAAAACCAAAATTTTTCAGAAAATCAATTTGCTTTTTTGTCTCGGCATCGCGGCAAATAACTACGCCTCCTTCCATGGTATTAAACACTTTTGTCGCATGAAAGCTGAGAATTGAAATATCGCCATAATTACAAACACTTTGCCCCTTGTAATCAACTCCAAATGCATGGGCTGCATCGTAAATTACTTTTAATCCGTATTTTTTGGCAATCTCTTCAATTCTGTCCACACTGCAAGGATTTCCGTAAACATGAACAGGTACAATTGCCGTTGTTTTTGAAGTAATGGCAGCTTCAATTTTTTCAGGATCCAAGTTGCAAAACTCAGGTTCAACGTCAACAAAAACCGGTTTTATGTTATTCCACAACAAACTATGCGATGTAGCCACAAAACTGTAAGGTGTTGTTATCACCTCGCCCGAAATACCCAAAACCTGTAGGGCCGTTACAAGCGCAAGTGTTCCGTTTGCAAACAGCGAAATGTAGGGCACACCAAGAAATTCAGCAAGCTCCTTTTCCAACTGCTTGTGAAAAGGCCCGTTGTTGGTCAGTATTTTAGTTTCCCAAATTTGTTCGAGGTAAGGCAAAAAATCCTGCAAATCAGGCAAGGAAGGTTTTGTAACGTAAATTGGCTTTTTCAAATCATCCATCATGTTGTTGTTTTACAGTTTTCTATTCTGTTTGAAAAGAAAATTTATCATCTCATTTAATTCGCTGAATTTTAAAAAATATGATGCACCTATAAAAAAAAGAGCCCCTAAAAAACCGCCAAGACTAAGCTGCAAATAACTTCCTGATAAAATCAAAGATGGTAGATAAGCTAGAAATCCTGTGATAAACGATACTGCCATTATTGGATATATATCTTTTATCTGTTTAATGAAACCCACATTTATAAGTTTTCCGGTGTAATAGGTATTAATAACTAATGCAAAAACAGAAGTGACGATTATACCATAGCACATAAACAGCACGCCGAAAGGCGCTGTTGCAAACAGCACAATTGTTATCAATACCTTTTTAATTATTTCCAACCGCAGAAAAAGATCAGATCGTCCTTTTACCTGCAAAAGATTCAGGTTTATGGCCTGAATAGGATAAAACATGTAACTAAAACATAATACTTGCAACAGAGGTACGGCAGGCAGCCATTTGTCGGTTAAAAGGATTTTAACCAAGGGCTCGGCTAGCCCAAATAAAAGCATCATCGAAGGAAAAATTATAAATGCAGACATTTTTAGCAGTTTTCGATAGTTATTCCCCAACTGCGTAATATTATCCTGCATTTCACTCAAAACCGGAAATGTAACCCTTTGAATTATATTGGTGATATTCGATGATGGAAGTTGTGCCAGTCCCTTGGCTCTTGTAAAAAACCCCAATTCTGCTGAACTGAATTTTTTACCGATTACTACCTGGTAGATATTCCGATAAACTGTATCCAACAATCCGGACAGCATTAGTTTTGAACCGAACCCAAAAAGTTCTCTAAAAGAGCTCAATGAAAACACCAATTTTGGTTTCCAGCCGATAAAAATCCATAATAGTCCTGTAGATATAACCGTAGATGCTAAACCTTGAAATACCAAAGCCCATACTCCATAACCACTGTATGCCATTGATATCCCAATCGTTCCGGTGACAATCAGTGTTATTACGGTTATTTTTGTTTGAGTTTTAAAGTCGATAGCTATATTCAATATTGTACTTTGAATGGCACCCAAGGCTCCTATTACCATATTTAAACTTACGACCCTGACAACCAGGGTGAGAATAGGGGACTCATAAAAACTTGCAATGTAAGGTGCTGATACAAAAAGGACTAGATATAAAAACAAACTCACCACAATATTGTAATAAAAAACGGTGGAAAGATCAGATTCCGTTCGATTTTGTTTTCGAATTAAAGCGGCACTGAACCCTCCGTTTATGAATACAGCTGAAACTTCAGTGAAAATTAAAATCATTCCAATAATTCCATAATCCGAAGGCGATAATATTCGGGCAATAATAATACCTACAACAAAACTAATTCCCTGCTTCGAAAAACTTTCAATTGAACTCCATTTTAAGCCGGTAGCTGTTTTTTGTTTAAGGCTTGTCATAAATAAATTGGAAATAACATCAATAGGTTAGAAAGTGATAAAAAATATACTCTTGGGACTATCAGCAATTCGAGTTGTCAATATTTCATAAAACACTGCTTTTAATTAAGTTACAATCATAAACCCGCATGTTTTTCTATTGGACAAAATCAACGCAAAAAGTAAAAATAGGGAATTCATATCAATTTTGGATACCCATTTTCGGGGAAAAGTAAATTCATCGACGTTAAAACCCATTGCAATATTTGATTTTACGCGCTGATTCATTTTTTCATGAAATGAAAAGCGATGATACTAAGATCAACTCTGCTGTTTTTGTTCCAAAATTACTGGCACTAAGTCTTTGGTTATTGTTAAGCCTACTTTGAATTGTAATTTTGACTCACTATTTCCACCTCCATTTAGCCAACTTACAACTTGACCTGGATAATCTACACCTGCCAAATGGCTTATGGGGTAATGGCCCGAAATTCGACAATTCATTTCAATAACGTATGGAATATTATTCGCAACAATGCAATCCACTGATAGTATTCCAAGTTGTTTAATTTTTTTGCTTAGGCTTATAGCTATTTTTTCAAACTGGGTATTCTCAACCGTCTTCCCAACATCTGTTTCTCCTGCTCTCATTGAAACTTTCCATTTTGCAAAGGTTTTTACGTAATTTCCTTGAAGGTCATTAATAACATCTAATCCAAATTCATCACCCTTGAGGCATTCCTGTATGATAATTGAATCATCTTTGGTCAAAGATGATTCATATTTTAGGTATGAATTAAAGACTTCTTTCTTACTTTTTTTGTATAGCACAGATAATTCATTGATATCATCTATTTTATAAACACTCATTGATCCCATCCCCCAACGGGGTTTAATAATTAATGGGTATTGAATTTCATTCCGTTCAACAGCTTCAACTGCGTTTTCTACACTTAAAAATGTCTTCGGTGTTTTGATTCCTAAATTACTGAGGACTTGATAGGTTTCCCACTTGTCGTTACAAATCCGAACAGACTCTACAGGAGCTAAAATAAGTTTGATGGAATTCTCTTCAAACCTTTTTTCGTTTTGAGCCAAGACGTACAAGTCAATATCAAATAAAGAAATAACAGCTTCAATATGATTAGCCTTACAATAGGTCAATATACTCTCAATGTAGTTGTCTTCATAAACTAATGGACTTATAAAACAGCCATCAGAACTCATCATAGCAATTGAATATGAGCTATTAGAAGTGTGAACTTCACCACTTCCATTCAAAGCCGTTTTAAAATATTCAACAATATATTTTCTTCTCCCTACAGATGTCAATAAAATATTCATGTGTCAGACTTTATTCTTTTAATTAATCTTTCAATAAAGTTGTTTGAAGTTTCCGTAATAAAATCACGGTCAACACTAATAAATTCAGTACTTTCAAATGCAATGCTTTTATTTCAAAACTTACCAGGATTGAATTAAAACCATCAGTATTCCCTTTTGTAGACAAATCTGCTCAAAAAATGTTTTTGTATTCTAAATCATCTCCTGTAATTGATTTGATACAGGATGGTATTAGCTGGTTCACCAGATCATTAATCTCACCACTTGCTACATTTGCTGAGGAAAAAGATTAATGACTCCCTTGTTTTTCATCCATCTCCAGACCTTTTCTGCCGGATTGAGTTCCGGGCTGTAATCTCGTGCTTTTTGGATACCGTACTTTCCCTGTCTAAAAGAACTGGAGGCAACGCTTCTATCTGCCGTTCCGCACCTAACGTCCGCCTAATTCTTTATTGACTGATTATTTTGTATTTTCGATGAAACAAAAACCCAAACACATAAATCATGACTTATTTAGCAAACGACAAACGTTACGACACCATGACCTACAATCGCTGTGGCCGTTCGGGCCTGAAGCTTCCGGCGGTTTCACTGGGTTTGTGGCATAACTTCGGCGGTGTTGATGTGCTTGAAAATGGCCGCGCCATGCTGCGCCACGCTTTCAACAAAGGCATCACCCATTTCGATTTAGCCAACAATTACGGCCCTCCTTACGGCTCGGCAGAAGAAAACTTCGGGAAACTTTTCAAGCAGGATTTCCGCCCTTACCGCGACGAACTGGTTATTTCGACCAAAGCCGGCTACGACATGTGGCCCGGCCCCTACGGCAACTGGGGAAGCCGCAAGTATTTGCTGTCGAGCCTCGACCAAAGCCTGAAACGCATGGGGCTGGATTATGTGGATATTTTCTACTCGCACCGTCCCGACCCCGAAACACCGCTTGAAGAGACGATGATGGCGCTTGACCAGGCAGTGCGCCAGGGAAAAGCCTTGTACGTTGGAATCTCCAATTACTCCGCCGACCGCACGCGCGAAGCCGCACAAATACTGCGCGAACTGGGAACCCCTTGCCTGATTCACCAGCCCAAATACTCGATGTTTGAGCGTTGGGTAGAAGGTGAACTGCTGGACGTGCTGGATGAAGAAGGAATCGGCTGTATTCCGTTCTCGCCACTGGCCCAAGGCCTGCTCACCGACAAATACCTGAACGGCATTCCGGACGGATCGCGGGCAGCCAAATCGTGGGGATTTTTGAAAGCGAACCAAGTGGAAGCGGCCATTGAGAAAGTGAAGCGGCTCAACGAAATTGCTGTGCAACGCGGACAAACACTGGCTCAAATGGCTCTGGCCTGGGTGATGAAAGACCAGCGGATTACGTCGGTGCTCATTGGTGCCAGCTCGGTGCAACAACTGGACGATAACTTGAACATGCTCGATTATCCGAACTTTTCGCAAGATGAGCTGAACAGGATTGAAGCTATTTTGAAGGACTGAAAAGACAATGGAATTAGGTACGTAGTCAATAGGCGGGAACGAACTGATCAAATCCCGCCTATAAATCCGCACTGCTTGCTATTTGACAGCCACAGTTTTAATATTCACAAACTCGCGGATGCCAAAGATGGAGAGTTCGCGTCCAAATCCACTGTCCTTGATTCCTCCGAAAGGCAGCCGGGGGTCGGATTTCACAAAATCGTTGACAAACACGCAGCCGGCATCCAAACCTTTTTCAGCGAGCCGCTTTCCACGCTCCAAATCGCGGGTAAAAACCCCTGCTCCCAATCCAAAAACAGTATCGTTGGCAATCCGTATGCCTTCCTCTTCCGTTTTCACTTTAAACAAAGAAGCCACCGGCCCGAACAACTCTTCGTCGTAAGCAGGCATTCCGGGCTCAATATTTTCAAGAACAGTAGGCGGATAAAAAGCGGCTTCGTGCTCGGGAATGTAGCCACCACAAAGAATTTTGGCTCCTTTGGCCACCGATGCACTGACCTGTCCGTGCAGCTCGTTGCGCAAATCAATCCGGGCCAGGGGGCCGATCGCTGATTTCTCATCGTGCGGATCACCATATTGGGCCACTTCCATGTTTTTCACAAAGGCATCACGAAATTGATCGTAAACCTGCTCTACCACAATAAACCGTTTGGCACCAATACAACTTTGTCCGGCGTTAAGCAACCGACTGGCGGCACAGAGCTTAGCAGCTTCTTCAAGATCGGCATCCTCTAAAATCAGATAGGGGTCGCTCCCACCCAACTCCAGCACCGACTTTTTCAACACAGATCCGGCTGCAGCAGCAACCGATTTGCCGGCTGGCGTACTTCCGGTTAAGGTGACCGCCTTGACTTTTGGATTTTCAATCACCTGCTTCACCGATTTTCCGCCAATCAGCAAACTTCGGAAAACATCCTTTGGAAAACCGGCATCCTGCACCAGTTGCTCAATGGCCAACGAGCAGCCTGGCACATTGCTGGCATGTTTTAAAACGGCTGTATTGCCCGCCATTAATGCTGGTGCCAAAAAGCGAAACACCTGCCAAAAGGGAAAATTCCAAGGCATCACCGCCAACACGGTGCCCAGTGGTTGAAAGCTGACAAAGGATTCTGACGCATCAGACGCGATGGTTTCCCGCTCCAGAAAGCTGGCACCATTTTCAGCATAGAAATGACAAACCCAGGCGCACTTCTTAATTTCGCCCAAGGCTTCCTTTTTTATTTTACCCATTTCCGAAACAATCAAGTCAGCCAAAGATTCCTGCTGATCAAGCAATTGTTTTTCCAGTTGCAACAAATGATTTGCGCGCTCGTCAAAACTGCTCAGTTTCCACGACCTAAATGCCAGATCGACTTCTTTAACAATGCGCTTGGCATCAGCATCTGAATGTTGCGGATAGTTTTCAACTAATTTATTGGTAAATGGATTAATGGATTTCATAGCATTTAATTTTTCTCCCTTAAAATTAAGCATAAAAAAAGTCAATCAAAAGATATTCGGGAACTGACTTTGTTAACCGCTTCATACCTGTCTTGTTCTGCCGCTGGCAAAAATATCGAAAGTATATTCGTCCTTTGTTTCTATAAAAGATTCTTTAATTTTGGTGTTGCACACTAAATGCGTTTTTTCGTTGAAAAAGATTCCCCTTCATATAAGCGACAATTTATTAATAGCGAAATTACGCAAAGGAGACCCCATGGCCTTTGAAGAGATTTTTTCCAAATACAGCAACAAGCTTTACCAGTTCTCCCTCTCCTACCTAAAATCGGAAGCGGATGCCGAGGAAATTGTCCAGGACGTTTTTCTGAAACTCTGGGAAAAAAGAAAAGCG
>JAGXIR010000131.1 GCA_024635605.1 Sunxiuqinia sp. | reverse complement strand
TTCTAGAATTTTGAAAATTGCCAAGTTCAGATCCTATCCGATTGTTGAACTGGATTCGGAGGAAGAAATGGACCGGCTGGGACTAAGAGATTGGAGCATTCTGTTTTCTTCGGATGACATAAAAGTTCAAGCAAAAGAAGTAATACAAGCTTTGATTGATCTGGAAAGAGATTCGCTCATAGCGATTGCAAAAAGCGGTCAGGAGGCCTATTATGCGCAGGATCTAAATTCAATTAGTCAGTGGAGTACACATCCGAAACTTTTAAAAGACAAAAAAGCGCAGGAGATTTATTACAAGATGTGTACCGCTAGAAATATTTTTTGGATAGAAAGGATTGTATCCACAATCGAGCAACAACCGACTATGATCGCAGTTGGTGTTGCCCATTTGCCCGGAAAAAAAGGAGTCATCAACCTGTTAAGGGATCAAGGCTTCACTGTTCAACCATTAGGAATAGGATCAGAATGATTAAAAAGACAGATAAAATTCCAAAAGTAGAGATTGCCTTATTCAAGTTCTTTTTTGCATTTGGCGCAGAACGACCAGCTTTTTTGGTCAATGTCTTCCACATAGGTGCTTGAGCGCATCACACAGGTAGGATTAGGACAGTGAATCAGTCCAAAGGCGTGCCCCAGCTCGTGGATCACTTCCTTGCACAGCCGGTCAATAAAAACACGTTCATCGGCCTTGATGCCGTAGCGCTCGTTATACAGCCGGTACGCCGACACAATGCCGCAGCGCCCGTTTAAAAAAGCCTGCCCAAAAATAAAGGTCAGAATGGGAATATACAGATCGATATTGAACAGGGCCAGGGTTTTCACCTGATCCGAAGCAAACTGTTTGTCAATGTCGCGCAACAGCAGGTTGCCGTTGTATTGCCTGCGTGCGGGGTCAAAATACTCACTTAAGTCGAGATGGCCCTCCTGAATCACCACCGGAATCCGGAATTCGCGTTCTACATCATACATGATCTCGCCGAGAAATCGTTTCTCGAAATATCCAAATGAGATTAATGTAATGTTCTCCGGCTTCATGCGCGAGGCGGTCTAATGAATGATTCGGGTGTGATCAGTTTTCCCTGTTTATTTCGTTTGTTTCAACTGGTATTTTTTGATTTTGTTGTACAAGGTAACGCGGTCAACTTTCAGTGCTTTGGCCGAAGCAGATATGTTCCAGTTGTATTTATTCAGAATTTGCAGTACATGGTGTTTTTCCAGTTCATCAAGACTTTCAAAGGCCGGCATCGCTTCAGACTTCTCAATAGGAAGATCTTTTAGCGTGATTTTTTTGCCGTTTCCAACCACGATAGCGCGTTCGATCATGTTTTCCAGTTCGCGGATATTTCCCGGGAACGGAAACTCTTCGAGCCGTTTTAAGGCTGCCGGATCGACGGTCATGATGGGCCGGTTCATGGTCGTGCAGTATTTTTTGATGAAATAATCGACGAGCAGTGGAATATCTTCGGTTCGTTCACGCAGGGGCGGCACATTGATGTTGACCACGTTGAGCCGGTAGTAAAGGTCTTCGCGGAACACGCCGTTATCGACCATGGCTTTCAGGTCGCGATTGGTGGCGCAAATCACCCGGAAGTCGGATTTGATTTCCTTGTTTCCGCCCACGCGGACAAAACTTTTGCTTTCGAGTACCCGCAGCAGTTCCACCTGCATTTTGGAGGAGATGGTAGCAATTTCGTCGAGGAAAATGGTTCCGTTGTCGGCCATTTCGAACCGGCCTTTGCGGTTGTACACAGCACCGGTGAACGCCCCTTTTTCGTGACCAAACAATTCGCTTTCGAGCAGGCTTTCGGACAAGGCGCCGCAATGCACGCTCACCAGCGGAAAGTAGCGGCGGGGCGAATTGGAGTGAATGGCGCGGGCTACCAGTTCCTTGCCGGTTCCGCTTTCGCCGGTAATAATCACCGAAGCATTGGATTGGGCTACGCTTTCAACTTCGCGAAGCACCTGCACCATGGCTTCACTTTCTCCAATCAGGTCTTCCACATTCTCCAGCGAAACCACTTTATCTTTTAAGACTTCGTTTTCTTCCATCAGCGAAATTTGTTTCGACGCATTGCGGATCAGGTGCGACAGGTCATCCGGATCAAACGGTTTGGTAACGTAATCAAAAGCGCCATCCTTGAGCGCCTGAACCGCAGTTTCAACCGTTGCAAACGCAGTCATCATGATCACGATCGCATCATTCCGGATGGTTTTAATGCGCTTAAGCATTTCCAGTCCGTCCATTCCGGGCATCTTGATATCGGCCAACACAATGTCGAAACTTTCGGCTTCGAGGATGGATAAGGCCTTTTTGGCATCTTCGGCACAATCCACGTGGTAACCGTCTTCGATAAACCAATTGTACAAGGAATCCCGAACCGACCGTTCATCGTCAACGACTAAAATGGAGATTTTCTTTGTCATGGTCAATTTTCATTAAGTCCTGTAAATTATTCAATGTTATTCGCAAGGCTTTCAGTTCTTGTTCTTGCCAGTCAGGAAAACACGAACCGGATCAGCAACCTTAAGTTCTTAATACCGGCAGGGTGATGGAGATGGTTGTTCCGGCTCCCTGTTCTGATTTAGCCTCTGTTTTTCCCTTGTGATTTTCCACAATGCCATGCACAATAGACAAGCCCAGCCCGATTCCGCTGGCTTTTTCCTTGGTTGAAAAGAACGGCTCAAACACGTAGGGAAGATCAGCTTCATCAATTCCCACTCCGTTGTCAATCACTTCAATCCGAATGTGGTCATCGTCGGGATTGAAAGTGCGAAAGGTCACTTCGCCATTTTCGGTCACCGCTTCAGTGGCATTCACCAAAATGGCAATACATGCCTGTTTGATTTGATTGGGGCTGCACGAAATCAGATCTCTTTTTGCTGAAAAGTCGCATAAAAAGTGGATGTTGGCAATTTTCATCGGGTGCGACATCAGCTCGGCTGTATCGTGCAAAATCTCGTGCAGGTGCTTGGGCTCAAAACCTTCCTGGTCTTTCCGGGAGAAATCGAGCAAGCCCTTTACAATGTCGCCGCAACGTTTGGTTTCGCTTTCAATCAGCTTCAAATGTTTCAGCATGGAGTCAACCTTGGCTTGCTCCAAATTGGGTTTGCTCAGTTGTTTGTGAATCAACTTCGTATAAACCAAAATGCCCGAAAGCGGATTATTGATTTCATGCGCCACCGACAGCGATAACTTGCCAAGCGAGGCGATCCGTTCAATGTTAATCAGTTCGTTTTGAGCCTGTCCCAGTTCTTCCGACTTCTTTTGCACCTTGTATTCGAGCTGTTGCGACCAGTTTTGGAGCTCAATGGTGGCTGTGTTCAGGTTATCCAGCATTTCGTTGAAGGCGTAGGAAACCATACGCATATCCGAAAGCTGATTCGGTTTGATTCTTAGCCGGGTGTTTTTATCGCCTCTGGCAACTGCCTCGGCAGCCAGAATAATTTCGCTCAGCGGGTTTTTTATTTTCTTATTGGTGAACAGGATCAAAAACACAATGAGCAGGACGGTCATCAGGGCAGCCATCAAAAAGAAATCGGTGGTCGATTCTTCCAAAGCGCTGTCCAGTTTTTCGAGCGGCATTTTGATGATCAATGATCCCAGCACTTTTTCATCGGGGCTATGGGCATGACAGGCCGCGGTATAGCAGGACGGGTTGTTCAGAATGGGCGACTTGATCATCAGGTTGCGGATGCTGTCGTTGTCGGGGTTCATGATGCATTCGCTTTTTGCTTCAATTATCCGGTAGGATTTCTCTTCGTGCGAAAACATCTGCTCAAAATCCTCATGGCAACTGGCACAATCCGGGTCGCTGTGGTTGGATGAGTTAGGCGAAATAGACGTATAAGCCAGGTTGTTGTTGTTGTCGTACATGCTCACATTATCGATGCCCGACATGGTGTTGATCAGATCCAGCGTTCGCTGTAGCGAGGCCTGGTCATTTTTCAGCATGGCGTCATACAAAGCTCCTTCAACCAGGTAGCCGATGTTGTTACCGTTTTCGCTAATCACCGATTTCATGTAATTCTCATTCACCGAACGGAAAATGATACCGAAAGAGACAAACAGCACCAGGGATGCAATTGTGATAATGAAAACGACACGCCCGTAGATGGACGACCGAAACTTGACATACCCTTTGAAAATGGGTGTTCCGATGCGGTTTTTTTGTTTTATTCGTTTATACCAAGGCATGGGTACAGGCAAAAAGTTAGTTACTATGGACGAAGTTAATTTTTATAATTGAAAATGGATTCATATGGTGGTTTTGTTTTATAACATCTGGTTCGGTTCGGGACAAAAATCTTCTGGAAATGCTTCTGCCCGGGAGCAACAAATTCCGGCCGGCTCACTTTCGCAAGTCATGCTAAAGTGTCGCCAGCCGGAATCAATCTGTTGGATCAATGGCTTAACTCAGGAAGGTCTTCTGAAAATCGTCCCAGACTTCTTCCGGGAGTTCAGCCAGCGGTTGGTCAATTAGTTCGCCACCATCCTGCAACACCACTTGGTTCGGATTGGCCAGATGCTTCATCACTGAGGCCGACAAAAAGTCCTTGAAACGATCCAGCTCGTGGGCAGCCCAACTGCTGGCATCTTCGGCCAAGTAATGGGTGTTGGTATCGGCTTTCCAGTTCGATGGCTTAATCACGTACATCCAGCCTTGCTGGTACGGATCAGCCTTCATCAAACCGGGTTCGTCCACCAACTGTTCGTTGGTTCGCACTATTTCACCCGAAATAGGAGCAAAGATCTTCAGGCTTTTTCCATCGTGGTTGATGCGGGTTAATAACTCGCCCTTTTGGACTTTCTCGCCCGGCTCTCGAAGATGACTGATACTCACGTCACCGGTCAGGTGCAGCAGCAAATCATCCAGGCCAACCCGGGCTTTTCCGCTTTTTTCGAGGTAAGCCCAGCTGTGAAACTTGCTAAAAAAGATTCCCTGGGGGATGCGCAGTGTATTGGCTGTGATGAGTCCCGCAGCCAGTTGGGTTTGCATGGATTGTTTTGACTTTCGGGTCAGTAACATCCAGAAAGGAACCATGATCAGGAAGAAGGCGATAATCGCCAGGTATTCAATTCCTTTGGTTTCAAAAATGTTGGTGTATGTAAATCCGTCCATATGATTGTTTTTTTAAGTTGTTGTTTGCTAGCAAGCAACAACGGGTTTAATGATTTGTATTTTTAGCCCATTTGGGGGGTTCGTCCAGTACCGGCATGCGGCTGATGACCCACCTGAAAATCCAAATCTGGATGAGTATGATGGTGATGCTGACCACGATCTCCATCCAGGAGGGAACGTAGCGTACGGCCGCGTCCCAGCGAAAGGCAATGATTGATACATTGAGTCGGTTCAGGATAATCCCCACGATGGTGATGATGGCGGCCACGCGGCTCAGCAGGATGCTGGACGTGCGGGAGGCATAAAAATAAAGCGCCATCGGAACAGCCACAAAACCAATCATTTCGAGTAGAAACCAGTAGCCCATCGATGTATTCAGCAAATCCCAGTGTTGTCCGTGAATAAACACCAAAAATTGCATGAACAGGTAAGCGAACATGCCAAAGGCACAAATCTTCGACAAACTCTGAATCATGTTGTTGCGAGCTTCGCGGTTCTTCTTACTTATTTTCCGGAAGAATACCCGCTGGCTGATGGAGCCTTCAAAAATGACCATGGACAAACCGGCAAAAACGCTGGACACCAGAAACAAGAGAGGAATATACTCATTGTACCAAAGCGGATGAATTTTTTCGCTGGCCATCAGGAACAGCGCTCCCAATCCAGATTGGTGCAAGGTAGACAGGGTGATACCGAAAATAACCGCTCCCAACGTGAGCCCCGACAAAATTTTGTGGGCACGCCGTGCTCCCAACCATTCGGCCACAGCTGGTGAGAATTCAATTAACTGAGCGACAATATAGAGCAGGAAGTGCCAGGCAACCAAAAACAACACCGAGCTGGCTCCAAAATTATTGCCAATGATCGGGTTGAAGATGTTCCAGGGTTTGCCCAGGTCGAGCACCAGCGCCCCGGCGTAAAACATGTAGGCCAAAAAGCCGTTCAACACGGTTACCCGCACGATGGAGTGGTATTTGTCGACCTTCAAAATATAAACAATGAAAGTCAGTACATAAGCGCCACCGGCAAAAGCCACACCGGTCACCACATTAAATCCTTTCCACAATCCCCAGGGTATCTCCTGGTTAATGTTGGAAACAGCTCCAAGCCCTTCGGCGAAACGAAGCACGATTAAAGCCAGCCCCACCAGAATAATCGGAATGGAGATCAGGTTGAAAGGCGTGAGCCATTTGCCCCTGGGTTTTAGCTCATTCATTAAAAATCGCCAGGTCGATTGGCTTTCTTTTTCTTTGGTCAAAGGGTATATCGGACTAGTCATGATTTTCTTCTTTAGATTTGCGTGATTTAGTAGCTTCGTGAATTCCCAGCAACAGTGTAGGAACAAGAACAAAAACAGAAGGAACACTGTACAGGAATCCTTTGGTCAGTGCCGGATACGAAGTATTCCGCAGCCTCGTGTCGAAACCCAGTTCCTTGTGATCAACCGGGGCCAGGTATAAATAACCTGTTCCTCCGGCAACACGCTCACCATACACCTGATCGATATAAAGCTCAGGAATTTCAGCAATCCGGCGCCGTGCTTCTGCAATCAGTTCGCGGCGGGTTCCAAAAAACAAGGCATCACCACAGGTTTCAACACAAACCGGTTTTTCCCCTTTGATGATCCGGTCGTAGCACATGTCACACTTCTGAATTTTCGGGTTCGTACTGCCGTATTCGAATTTTGGCACATCGAATGGACACGAGATCATGCAGTAACGACATCCCATGCATTTGTCCTCACGCCAAATTACCGGGCCTTCTTTGGTTTTATGCATAGCCTGAGTGAGGCAGGCTGAAGCGCAGGCTGGTTCATTGCAATGCATGCACTGGTTTCGGACATACACTTCGCCTTGAGAGGTTTCATACGCGTTGATTGTACACCTTTGATTTTCACTGGTTTTCCGGATCACTCCAACTTCGGGCTTGCCGGTAGGCTCGGGTAGCCCATGGGCTTCGGCACAGGCTTTTTCGCAGGCCTGGCATCCAATGCAGATGCTGGAGTCGTAAAGAACACCATGAAATTCCGTGTCATCGTCGCCGGAGCTTGATTTATTGGCTCCTGAGGCATTCACACCAACAATGGTCATGCCTGTAATCGCGATGCTTTTGAAAAATTTTCTACGATCGATACTCATAATTCTATTTTTAGGATAGTAATTCTAAAAGTTTAGTTTGCCTATTTCGAGGTGTCGATGAAATGGGTTTGAAAGTCTTCCCACACTTCAGGACCAAAATCTGCCAGAACGTTGTCCGTTAGTTCACCACCATCCTGAAGTACGATGTGATCGAAAACCACGGAGTTGGAGTTGGCCGATGTCGCCAGAAAATCCCTCAACCGGGTGAACTCATCTTCCAGCCATTCCTTATAGGTGTCGGCCATAAACAGCAAGCGAGCTTCGCGGGCCCAATTCAGGGGTTCAATCTGGTACACCCATCCGTCAGCATAGGGAGACGAATTGACTTGTTGTGGGCTGCTTAAAAGCGACTGGTTGCGTTTTTTGATAATTCCGGAAACCGGAGCGTAAATTTCCAGCTGCTTGCCATCGCGAACGATGGTCAATATCTTTTCTCCTTTTCGTACTTTTTCACCCGAATCTTTCATTTTAAGCTGGGTTAGCGATCCGGTCAGGTGCTGAATGAAATCGTCGACACCGATTTTCACCAGTCCATCGCGTTCCATAAACGCCCAGGTGTGCGTTTTGTCATAGTACAAACCAGCTGGTGCTTCGATCGAATTTTCATTCATCGCTGGCGTCATTTCAATGTCTTCGCTGTCAATTCCCAGCTTGTCCTTACGTTTTGATCGCATGAAAAAACCAACCAGTAAAAGCACAAACGCAATTCCGATAGCCAGTATCCAACCGAAAGACAAGAAGGGTTGATTGCCATCGCTAGGTCCCGGAGTTGTTGATTTGGCTAGCGCCGCGATGTTGGCACTTTTCTCTCTGCTTGACAGTTGGCTGAAACCGGCAATGGCGAGTTGTTCCTGCCCGTCGTTGGCGACCCAGCTTAGAAAATCTACAGCCAGTTGGTTGGTTGGTTCTGAAACTGCCAGGGCATAAATATCACCACTTAGCTCTTTCGGGTATTTACCAATCCAAACGCCTCTGGTCAACGCTTCGGGGCTCGAATAAATGGCTTCGAACTGATCCATTCGGCCATTCCTGTTTTTGTCAATGGGAAGTAAGCTGATTTGCTCAGCGAAGGCATTGGTCTCCGGATTGATGATATCGATCAGTTTGCAAAAGCCGATCGCGTTTATATCCTGCTGCACCGCTGAAATAAGTTCAGCAGAGGAACCCACCTGTGTAGCCTGAATTTCCGCTTGAGCATAAGAGGCGAGTTTGACATTGACCTGCTGATCATTGACGATATACGCTTTCATCGGATTTGCAGGCGCACCTTCAACAAGCATCGACCAGTTGGAGTTTTCGGAAAGAAGCAGCGCGAAATCTTCAGCCTTGACACCTTTTTTGACGATGGTTTCGAACAAAGGGTTGTTGGTATTGATGATTGAAACAACAACATCGTGCCCAACCACCATTTTCCAGGCCGAATCTTCCTGACCTGAGACTTGGTCGTCAAGGCTCACCAAATAAAGGGTTTCTGTCGAGAAAGATGATTCATCAGTTAATTGGCTGATACGAATGTTTAACGCTGGGTGTTGAGTCTCGAAGTTGGAAACCCAGGTAGAAGTCAGATCGAATAACTCAGGAGAACTCACAATCTGCAAGGTCGTTGCGTCTGTCTGATCTCCTGTTTTGTTATCATTTTCTACATTGCCCAAAACGGCCATGCTGAAAATTAAGAATGATAACGTAAAAATGGAAGAAATAATGGTTTTCATAACGTTGATATTAAGCGTGGTTTTTATTCAAATTATCTTATAACCCTGATATTCAGCAATAAATGCATTACGCCTAACCCATTGCCAAATAGGATGCCAAAGGGCATCACGCACGATAAGTAACTGATATTGAATACATAACAGGGGCGCCTATTGAAAAATAAAACAATGCAAAGTGTTGAGTAATTAAACACCATACGCATAAGGACACGTCAACGCGTTGCCGGTCAGGTTAATAACTTGTCTGTTGAAAATATCAACACTGATGAGTATTGCAACACTTTTCTGGTATCATCATGCTGTCCATCGATTCAACGCACAAAAAAAAATTACTTAGGAGGCATTTTTTTTTGTGCTGCTTTCTTAAAAGCTTGAGTAGAAAATGAGGTTTATTGGATATTCGTTTGTCTTTCTCACCGGAAAGCTTCAGTCGAAGATGGTCATTCATTGTCATTTGCTTGGTTTGTATCTATTTTCACCACTTCATGATCATGAGTGGCAACGGTAATCTGATTGATCTGCCTCCCGAATTCGACTGATTTTGCAGCGTAAAACTGCCGTTGAAATTGGCCGAAGGCATTTTTTTAGTGAAAAAGACAAGGATCAAATTGAGTCTCACGGAAGAAGTGAGAATCCTGATTAGCTTGTATTCTCCTGTCAGTGAATTGCTTTCGGATCCTCTGTTCACTTCAATTCATCGAAACCAATGGAGACCAATCCATTTCGGCCAAAAAAAAGAGATAGAAAAAAGGTTTCCCTTTAATCTATCTCTAAACCCATGAACTAATTGTTCACCCAATCAAGTATTTTTATCTGAATTGATTACAAACGACTATTATTCCGTTGTTTCTCCGCTGTCGCCAACTTCTTCTTCAACTTCTTCCGGCTCCAGTTGAATGTCTACCGTTTTGGCTTTGTCTGATGTTACAGCAACATCATGAACTTCCTTTTCATCATATCCTTCCGCTAAAACTTTCAGGTCATACTCGCCCAAAGGCAGGCCAATGGCAGCATAAAATCCGGTGGTATCGGTCAGGGCCGACGTAATCAACGAGTCGAGCTGGTAAAATTCGACAGTGGCGTTTCCGACAGCTAACGTATCTCCAACACTTACATGCCCTTCAATGCTTCCGGTTGCTTCCTCCACAACGGCACGAATGACCGGCTTGAAGATAAATCCTTTAATCCCTGCTTTGGTCATTGGATTACCTTGAACAACAAATGATTTGCTGACATCAACGTCTAAAAGCACGGTTGAGAAACCTCCATCCTGCACAACCAAACCACCTTCGATTTTAATCTTCAGCCCGCTGGCCGATCCACTTGGAATTTTCAAATCAAAAGTAGTACTGGCTTCATCATTCAAAACCACGCTGGCATCCACTACATGCAACCTGATTTCGTCGTAAGTGCCTGCATCCAATTCCGCGTTTGTCAACTCGGCCGTTACACCATTTCTCAGATCCAACAGGTTGAACTCCATGGTTTCTTCGGATAAGACCATGAATGAGGATCCTTCGGTTTCTTCACCTTCCGATTCGTCGGCTTTCCGAATCTCGATTCTATCAATCGTTACATTGGCTTCAGCAACCAAGTTTGTCGGGAATGGTGCATCCGTAATTAAAAACGACACCGTTCCTTTTCCATCAGGATTTTTCGAATATTCATCATCATTTGTACAGGATATCGTTAATCCTACCATCAATCCAAGTAACAGGACCAATCTTGTTTTCATCTTTTGCTTCATAACTTTTTAATTTTCATTAATGATTAATCTTTCTTCTTCATTTACTCACACTACTTCGTCATTAATTGCGTATATATCCTGTTCGTCAAATTTCCTTGTTTATTGTCATCACTTATGGTGATCTCCTTGGCCGAATTCGATCTGTAATCCAGGTTGAGTGAACGACAAATAATCCGGATAGCCGTTTCTACATCAGCCGAATCAATGGTTCCGCTAAAATGTTTGGGCCCCTCACTTTCCAAGTGAATGTCAATATTGAAAAACTTCTCCAGATCATCAATAATCACGACCAGATTTTCATTCGAAAACGACCGGCTAAACCGGGCTATTTTCGGGTACTTGGCGACCAAATCTGTCAGCTCGTACAAGGTTTGGCCGTTGGATTTCAAGGAGTTCCCTGCTGTCACTATTTGTTTTTGGTTTTTATCAGAGAACTGCACTTCCCCTTCGTAGCAGTTCACAGTCAGCGCGCCGGATTGCTCCGAAACCAGAAATCTAGTTCCCATTACCTGCACTTGGCCGCTCGATGCTTTAACCGTAAATTTTTCGTCCTTCTCCACCTCAAAATACGCTTCGCCCTGAAGCTTTACTTCCCGCTTCCACCAATATTTAGGACAGGTGACCGTACTGTTCTGGCTTAACACCACCCGCGATTGATCAGGAAGTCGAAGCGAATAAACCTCTTGGCTGTTGTTTTCAAAAGTCGACGTGGCAAATAAAACATGAAGAAGGAAAATCAGAATAAGCGAAGCCGCAACCGGAATAGTGAGTTGATAGATGACATTCAGGCGTGATAATTTTCCCCTAAACTGATTTTTATTTCCTTCTTCAATTTTTTGTAGAATTTGATTGAACACAAGCTCCTCGTCCCTGGTCTCCGGAATTTCATATGTTTTAACCACCTGTTCTATCCGCCCATCATTTCGTGGTAGAACAAGTAATACTGGAGAAGAATATCTGTTTTTGCTTGTGAACACCGCTCAATTAAATTGTTGATGCCTTTAATAGTCGTTCGGCACAAAATACCCTACCCGAAAAATGAAGTTTTTTTGAAAATAATTCCAAGCAGATGATCTATTGCAGTTTAATGTTGATGAAAAAAACCGGAGTAAATCTCATTGCAGTGACATCGGTGCGAACCGAAAAAGAGCCGGCCTGATCTGAAATATTGAAATAATCGACTTCCAGCACGTTCTCGCGGTTCAAAAAATTGAGCAGCGAGATTCCTGAGCTTAAGGTGAAAAATTTGTAGCTCCATCGTTTCATCAGTGAAAAATCAGCCTGGGCGAAAAAAGGCAGGCGCCCAAACTCTTGGCTCCTTCCCGACTCTTGCTGTGTAATAAGAAAAGGGCTACCTGTATGATACGTCAGGTTGGTTGAAACAATCCAACCTTTATAACGGGCCATTTCAGTCCAGCGCAGGCGGTGACGTTGGTCATCAAACG
This sequence comes from Sunxiuqinia sp., assembly GCA_024635605.1. Classification (GTDB taxonomy): domain Bacteria; phylum Bacteroidota; class Bacteroidia; order Bacteroidales; family Prolixibacteraceae; genus Sunxiuqinia. The sequence goes on along the minus strand of JAGXIR010000131.1, from coordinate 5,295 downwards.
AAGGATAGGCTTCTCCTCCATTGAAAACCTCAAAGCGCTCCATGGACCGGGACAGCGAATAGGCCAACATGTGGGTGAAAATTCCCTGTTTGTAGTGAACTAAAGCATCCAGCCCGTAATTTTCAGCTTCACCTGTTCGCTGCACATAGTTGACGTTTTTTTCCTTTCCGCCACTCGTCTCAGCATATAAATTCAACTTGCCGGTGGTTTTTTTATAGTAAGGCTCCAGGTCTATGGCCAACCCATTTTTCTCGTAACGCAGCCCCAGAACGTGCTGTTGCGATTCAAGCAGTCCCAAACCAGTGGAATCCGGTAAAAACCAAACCAGATCGCTGTTGGCGTTGCTGTCTATTTTCCGGATCCGGGATAAAAACTGGTTGTAAATACCGCCCGAATAGAACAGGCTTAGCTCATCCGACAGGGCATAGCTGACTCCCCAGCGGGGTTGCAGGTAAAGCTTGTTTTGCTGGTTTTCGTGATTAACACGAACCCCAAAACGCGCTTGCAACCTGTCAGTCAATTGAACGTTCTCCTGAAGGTAAGCGTGCAGAATGGTCAATCTCGAGTTGTAATGGATGGAGTCGGTTTGAACAGCTCCGGTACTCCGCTTGCTTAGGTAGGTGTATGAAACCTGGTTGTCGTTCAGCCCGAATCCAAAGGCATGATTGAAATCGCCGGTTTTCCATTCGCCCGACCAGCTGGCAATAAATTCCTGCAATTGGTTATCGTCCTTATCCAGTTCCTCCTTGCCACCTTTCCCTTGTTTGTTAGGCTCCAGTCCGGCAATCGAACCAGACGACCGTTCGAGCTCATTGTAGCCAACATTTATATGAAGCTGCCAATCGTCGTTCGGCTGATAACGCCAGTTGCCGCTGACTGCGCGGTTCTTGCTGTCGGCCTGTTGGTTTCGGTAGAGGCGTGAGTTTTCTTTAAAAAGAAACTCCCGCTCTTGCAAATCATTTCCTTCCAACAGGCTGAGACTAAGTTCCTGCTTTTCGGATGCTTTCATGCTAAGCTTGAAATTGAGATCGTCGTAAGCCACCACAGGAACAACGGCTGATTCATCATCGCCGGACAGAGAACCTTGCTCCAGAATTTGCCGGTACAGGTAATTCTCCCATTGGTCGATATACGATTTTCGATAAGCACCGCTTATGGATACCACTTTTCCAACAGGGATGGTGCCGGAAGCATTTACATTCAGCAAGTTGGCTGACAAGTCGAGACTGGGCCGGTAATAATTGCTTTTTCCGGTGAGTTCGACAATGCCTGAGATCCGTTCGCCATACCGGGCATCAAATGCGCCTCGTGAAACAAAAGCCTGCGAAATGTACTTGGCATTCAACACACTCAGGTTACCGAACAGATGGCTGGTTTCCAACACTGGCATGCCATCGAGCAAAATCAGGTTTTCTGATGGTGAACCGCCCCTGATTGAAATCCCGGAATTTTCGCCTCCCAGAAAATTCACGCCGGGAATTAGAGTCAAAGCCGTCACCAGGTCGCTGTCGTCGATACGCGGTAAATTTTCGGATTGTTTGGGATTGAAGGCTATTCGGTCGGGTTGGCTTCCCAGTTCAAGGACATTTTTCTCTTGCTGGTAAACGTTGATGGTTTCAATATGAATGTCGAATGGAATAAGCGCTAATTGGTGAAGCTGCTGGCTGCCGGCCTGCAGGGTGGTATCGAGCTGGCGGTAACCCAAATGGCTGATTTGAATGTTGACCCGGCCAGTCTTTTCAATCTCCGTACTGAAGATTCCCAATTCGTTGGTCATCGTTCCTTGCTGTTCACCCAGCCCAATGTTACAAAACAAAAGCGGTTCGCCGGTGGTTTTATCCAGCACTTTCCCCCGGATGGTCATGAATTCAGGTTTTGGTTTTGGCAGGGGAGCAGGATTTCGGTACAACACGTAGGTTCCGTCCATCTCTTCATAGAGCAAATGGTATTTCTCGCTTAGCTCATTTAATAAATCGCTTAGCAAAATTTGATCGTGCTGCACATCCACTTTTATTTCTGAAAAATAGTCGGCATCGAAAGCAAACCGGATCGCGTAAGCATCTGATAATTCTTCCAAAACAAGGCCAAGACTTTTATTTTCGGCGTGAACCGAAATCATTTTTTCCTGGCCAGTAACTGTCAAACCCAGCAACATGACCAGAATGAAGCAAGCCATATTGAAACTATTTTTCTTCAATGATCAGCTGCTTGTTTGTTTTCAGTTGGTAATCAAAGTTCATGGCCCGCGCCAAAATGCCGATAGCCTTTTCCGGCTTGTCCAATTGCAATGGGCCGGTGAAATTTTTCTGCAGAATATGATCCGGTGCTTCCAGCGTGTAGTTTTCGCGCTGGCAAATCAAGCTCAGAATCTCTTTTAGCGGGCGATTGTCCCAGTGATATACGTTGTCTGGCAAGTTCAGTTTTTGTTCCGGATTAATGTTGAAAGGTCCGTCAATTGTGGTCTGGTCAAAGGTAACTGCCTGTCCTTTTTCGAGTGTGAAAAACTGGCTGTGCAGGCTGACTTTTACCGATCCGCCGAAGCAATCGACCCGTCCTGATTCTTCAGAATAAGCCTGAATGGTGAACTGCGTCCCCAGAACTTCCAGATTTCCACCCGGAAACTGAACCTCGAAGCGTTTTCCTTCTTTTACCTTGAACAGGGCTTCACCTTTCAAGTGAATCAGTCGGGCCCCTCCAATTCTTTGATAATTATATTTTACCGATGAATAAGCTTTGAGCTGAACTAGGCTACTGTCGGGCAACCAAACCGTTTGAGTTATCTGGGAATGATTAATCTCGCCGGGTGCAAAGATTTTTGTTTCAGACAAGGCAAAAACAATCATGACCAATGCTGCAATGCCGGCTGCAAGCTGGCCAACCCACTCTTGGTTTAGCTTCCGCACAGGCTGATTCTGACTTTTGGCCTTCATCAACCTTTCCCAGGCTTCTTCTTCGCCAACCGATTGAGGCACACTCCAGCTGGAGATGTGTTTTTCTATTTTTTCATTCTTCTGGCTCATAGCTTTCTGTCTACTTTTTGCCGTAACAATTGCAATGCTTTGCTCATATGTTTTTCAATCGCCTTATTGCTGAGCTGCATCACCGCGGCGATTTCGCTGTAATTCATTTGGTCAATCCGGCTCATTAAAAAAATGGCGCGGGTTTTATCTGGTATTTCGGCAATTGCGGCCTGTAATTTTTGGTCAAACTCTTTCAACTCCAAAATGAACTCCGGCGATTCGTTGTTTGGTTCGTTAATCAGCGTACTGCTAAAGTTTAAACGAATCGCCTTTTTTCGATGATGTCTGAAATAGTTGTTCTTCGCAATGGTGAAGAGATAAGATTTGGCTGTCTCATTCTTGATCTTATAACGTTCTTGCCAAGCTAAAAGCAAAACATCCTGAGTCACATCATCAGCCAGACTCAGGTCACCAGATAAATAGTAAATAAAGTTTCGAATGGACTTGTAGTGTTCGTCAAATAGCTTTCGAAACCAGTCGTTGTCTCTCTCTTCAGCCCTCATTGATGGCATTTTTTGTGTCACAGCCATACAAAGATATGCATTTACTCGGATCGACCTCATTTAACGTACCGCTTATTACTTTCAGAAGTCAACTTGATCGCTTGTTTTTTCATGAAGAGCCTATCGATCGGACTCAGCCTATTTGAAACGACTGTGAATCCCTGCAGCTGCCCTGATTGAGGAAAAACAGATACATTCGGGGATAGTTCCTCATTCCGTCTTTTTCCTTATTTTTGCGGGCATGAATCAAAAAAATAAGCCAAAAACAATCGTCGGCATCGGAAGTGCCCTGGTTGATATTCTTGTTCAGTTAGAAGATGATCAGTTGCTTGATGCTTTTCAGCTACCCAAAGGGAGCATGACGCTGGTTGATGCCGTACTTTCCCAGAAAATTCTGGATTCGACAGAAGGCTTGGAACGCTCGATTGAAACAGGAGGATCGGCCGCGAATACGGTAAGGGCCATTGCGCAACTTGGAGGCAAAGCCGGTTTTATTGGTAAAATTTCGAATGATCCGATGGGGCATTTTTTCAAAGACGAATTTGAAAAGAACCAAATTACCCCGCACCTGTTTTACAGCCAGATTCCAACAGGAAAGGCTACTACACTGATTTCGCCCGACTCGGAGCGCACCTTTGCGACTTTTTTGGGGGCAGCCGTAGAGTTGACGGCCGAAGACATTCCCCATGATTTATTTGCCGATTATGCCTACTTTCACATAGAGGGCTATCTGGTTCAAAATCAGCAGCTCATAAAGCAGGCTCTAAAAAGCGCGCGCGAGCATGGCTTAATCGTGTCATTAGATTTGGCCAGCTTCAACGTGGTGGAGGACAATCTGGCGTTTCTGCGTGAAATGGTGCGCGATTACGTGGATATTCTCTTTGCCAACGAAGAGGAAGCGAAGGCTTTTACCAATGGCCTGGAGGATCATGCCGCACTGGATTGGATGAGTGAATTGTGTGACATCATCATCCTTAAAAAAGGTCCCAATGGCTCCTACATCAAACATTTGGATACGGTATTTAAAGTCAGCGCCATAAAAGCCAGCCCTATTGACACCACCGGGGCCGGGGATTTATATGCGGCAGGCTTTCTGTTCGGCCTCATCCATGCATTACCTATGGAGACCTGCGGCCATCTGGGCGCCTTACTCTCAGCCAGAGTCATTGAAGTAATGGGACCCAAAATGAACGACGAGCTATGGGACACCATCCGGGCGGAAGTCGAAATTCTCAAGGGATAAATTGTTTTTAAAATTTATGACTTACAATCGGCCTCAAGGAAGCAAACTTCTCAAGGAAGCAAACTTCGTTTTGCAGCAACACCGTTTGCGCGGTTTTGTAAACCGTGCAATGCCTTAAAGCAGGAAGGCACAAATTGCTAATCGGCTATGCCGCTTTGCTCGCAAAGAAATTTGCGCCAACAGATTACAAATTTGCGCCAACACAAGCAGAAAATGCGAAACATCATTTCCGGATGACCGATTATTCCCAAGCCGTTTGCGCGGTTTTGTAAACCGTGCAATGCCTTAAAGAAGGAAGGCACAAATTGCTAATTTGCGCCAACAGATTACAAATTTGCGCCAACAGTAGCAGAAGATGCGAAACGTCATTTCCGGATGATCGATTAATATGTAATTTTAATACTTCATAAAAAACAACACTATGTACGGCGCATTCAAATCCCATTTAGAAAAGGAAATCCAAGAAATCAAACAATCCGGCCTCTATAAAACCGAAAGAATAATCACGTCTGCACAACAGGCAGAGATC
>JAGXIR010000014.1 GCA_024635605.1 Sunxiuqinia sp. | reverse complement strand
TCCTTCTTTGGTCCACCAGCCTTTCAGGTTGTCGCCAAAATATTGGATTGATTCCAAGTCGTCGTAAGCCAGCATCACATAGCCGGAAGCTGCGCTCTCAGACACCGATCCAAGATTATCGACATAAACCATGGCGGGCATCTCTTTCACCGGGCGGGTAGTCATACTACCAACTCCGGTTACTTTCCCGTTTTGTTCAAATTCTTGCTTCGAGCTAAAGTATTCCGTAACTGACAGACTGGTATTTTCAGACTGGTTGGCTGCCAGGTAAACATAGCCCCAATCAATGCGGATATTATCGCCTTTTTTCTGAAGAACAGGTTGTTCAGTCGTTCCTGCTTTCACAAAATTGACCGTTCCTGCGGTACCGTTGGTTACTTCCACTTCCTGAGCAGGCACATTGACTGCCCATTCGGGAGTGGCTTCAATATAAACCTGAACCTCATGTTCGGCACCGTCGTTTGACGCCACTTGGTAATTGATATAGTTCACCGGACGCGACAACAAATCCAGATCGTCGGGTAATAAAGGTGATACAAACTGAAGTTTCAGATCAACCGGCCCGCAGGTAAACTCGTAGTGCGTTTGCGTAGCCGAAAGCGACACTTTAGTCTGTGTGGCTGTTTGTGCAAAAACATCTCTTTCAGGACTTTGTTGATACAAGCCAAAATCAACATAGGCCCCACCCGTACGATTGTGACAATGTGAGGCAATAACATTCTTCTCTCCTGGCTTTAGTAATGAACGGTCAATTTTCAGAATGACATTGTTGTGCCACTCGTAAGCTGTTTCAACCAGCTGTTTACCGTTTAAATACAGTTCGAAAATATCGTCGTGCGAATAGATCAGGTAAATATCTTCATCGGAAAGATTGGCCGGAATAGAAAATTCACGCCGAACCCAAATATCTTTAGTATTCCAAACTGTTCCAAGCGAAGGCATCTCCCGGGTTCCAAATGCTCCTTTGCCGGTTTTCCATGCACCATCATTAAAATCTGTCTTCTCCCATCCTTTGGCAGGCTGGTTCATCGTGTATTGTCCTTCCCAAAAATCATAGTTAGCCATCGGCACAACAGGCTCCCAAGGCTCATTAATCTGCCCTAAAAAGCGATACACTTGTCCGTCAACACGAATGGCTCCAATCAAGGAATGCTGTTCGCCGGTCCAATGTTTGACCGGCTCGTCATAAAGATTATCGGTCATTGACCAGGCGCTGGTATAGGGATCGATCGTAATCAAGGGGTAAGCCGGAGCCCGAAGCTCGGTCGTTGTGGGTACTTTCGTCGCAACTTTTGGCTGCGAGCAAAAAGAAAATGTTATTCCAAGTAATAGCAACATGAAAACAACAGCTTGCTTTTTCTTCATCTTTCAGTTGGTTTTTTTATTTATAATTGAATTGATTTAATTTTTTGATTCCAGGAGAGCAGGAACATGTTTGCTCCAACCAAAGTGGATCCGTGTTTATGACCAGTCTTCATCCAACAATACATTTTCACATTAAAATCTACTCATGCTTTTGCGAAAAAAAAGGATGTTGCCGTAAAAATCGGCAACATCCTTAATGACATTAAAAAATGTTCTTTCCTACCACTCAATAGCCTGATCTTCATCAGGAATCTGAGTGTTGATTTTACGTTCCAGAATCAGTGAACCACGAACCGTATACGAGATGCTCGCATTCGGTACCGAGGTGTAATCCGTAAAACTGTAATCGATTTTACTGATGGTAACATAGCGATGCAACAGATACGGACGTGTGGCATCCATGGTTTCTTCCACGGAAAATACCGGAGTGCCATACACCTGAAACTCCATATCAGGATTATCAGCAGTCAGCGTTACCTGCTTGGTTTGTTTGTTGAACATAGCGTTAATCTTATAATTACGTCGATCGGTACGATCCTCGTCCACCGTACCTGCGTAGAAAAATACCGAGTTCTCATCAATCACGTAAACCGAGACCTCACTTTTTACAATGGCTGCGTCGTCCTCGTAGCCTTTAAGGTACGTTTTTAGTGCTGTACCACTGTATATTCCGGAATAATCGTTGAAAGGCATCACCCGCAGCAAAGCTTTGTTGTAGTGCTTTCTCGGATGAGCAACATAGTCGTACGACGGGTCATCGACCACAGTCACTGGAAGCAGCCACTTGTCCACCAAATCGATATTATTCAGTGAAAAATCAATATCCAACAGAGAAGTGTTCTCTCCTGCCGTAACTTCCACGGTTTCGGGCATCGAAAAATAGTCGTTTGTCAGTTCCTCATAGTAAAGCTCGGTACGGCTCTGGTACTGCTCAATATTCAGTCTCGCCAAGGTATCCGGATCAACAGCCACATGGACAGTCATATCTTGGTCATTAGTCGTCGATCCGCTTACAACCACCGGCAGTCTGTAGGTTGAAATACTATCTTCCCGGTAGCGGACATAAATTCGCGTAATGCCTTGCTCGTTTAGCGGAGCTTTAAAAGAAACGAAACGCTCGTATTGCTCATCCGTCCATTCATCGTTGCACGAACTGAACAAAAGCAGTCCAGCCAGCAAGGACAACAGTATACTATATCTCTTTTTCATATACATCTATTGTTTTAAAGATTAGTCATTATAAGTCCAACCGGGGTTTTGCGTGAGGCGTTTGTTGCGCTTCAGCTCGCTGTGCCTGATTGGCCAGAACCACATTTTACGTGAGAAGGTCGATTGAAGCGACCACTCGGCCACCGGTGTGTGAAACAAGTCTTTCTGGTCGCTGGTCATCAACACATTGCAACCATAGATTGGTAAAGATTCTTCAACGGGAGCATCTTTCCAGCGGCGCAAATCATAGTAACGCTGCCCTTCACCCATCAACTCCACCTGACGTTCGCGTTTCACAGTTTTCCGGAACTCGTCCTGGCTGGTATAAACCTCAGCCAGATAATCAGAAACGCCCCCACGAATCCGAACCGGGCGAATGCCCTTTTTCATCTCGTTGACATCGCGACTAATGGTATAAGTTGTGCTTCCGTCCCATGATGGAATATTGTACGAACCAGTCAATTCGTTTAACGCTTCGGCATAGATCAACAGAATGTCTGCATAACGGATTGCAGGTTCAAGTTTGGGAACAATGCGACCAATATCCCCGTCCCGGTAGGTATCGCGTGGATGTACAAACTTCATCACACCAATTCCGGTACGGAGCCAAAACATGGTATTGGTATAACCATTACCATCACCCCGGTAATAGAATACTTGCTTTTCCTTGTTCCAGCTATCCGGTTCATTTTCGAGGTGCCAAAGACTACCGTTGTAAGCTACAGAAGCATAGAAACGAGGTTCGCGCTCGGCATATTGCAAGGATACACCTGCTTTCAAAGGCTTATACATACCGTTATCCACATCCTCCTGTGTCACATATCCGGTTAAACGTTCACTACCATCTCCACGTCCGATCTCCTTGTCTTTACCCGGAGCATCCGTTCCGTCGTTCATGTAGTAGGCATCCACCTGCTTTTGAGTCAAGCCGTGCGTGTTCCAGCCATTGGCAACACGAGGCAACTGGTGCGCGACCATGGCCTGTATATTTTCTCCACCATTGTCTCCACGTGTGAAGATCAATTCCGGGTTCTCAGCACCGGCAGTCCCATTGAAAACAGACCGATACGACTCGAATGGGTCAATATTCTTCCATCCCTCCGGCCAGTCCTTGTCCGAAAAGTCAGCATCGTAAGGCGGAGCAATTGTTGGAGGATAAGAAGAGTTGCCTGTTTCGCGGAAGTTTGCTGTGTACAGTTCATATACGCCAAGTTCCATCACGTCTTTAGCGGCGGCGGCGGCTTTAGCCCATTTCTCTTCGTCGTAAGTTGGCGATAGCAATTGGGTTCCTTCATCATCTACCAATTCCATGGCGTAATCATCCGTATTGCCGTTCATCAACGGACTGGCAGCATACAACAGTACTTTGGCGCGGGTAGCCAACGCGGCTCCGCGTGTTGGTCGTGCAATTGCCAGGCGGTCGCGGCCAACTTGTAAATCCTGGGCTGCCAATACCATTTCACTGGCAATATATTCCGCACACTCCTCGTACGAACTACGGGGAGTAGCCACTTCATCATAGCTATCCGTATAGTCAATGCCCTCGTCCGGCAGTAAAGGGATGGGACCATACTTACGCAAAAGGAGCCAATAGTAGTAGGCCCTTACAAAGCGAGCCTGCGCTTTATAGTCCGCAATTTCCTCCAAGGTCATCTCCTCATTAACATCGATGTTATGGATGAATGTCGTGGCATTACGAATCCCTCTGTAGGATTGTTGCCAGGAACCTTGTTTCTCATTTTCGGAATACATGCCGGTATGAAATTCATTATATGACAATGCCGAGGCGTTGCTAATGTCGTAATTAACATCGCGGTCACCATAATACATGTCGTCGGCAAAGCAGTGCGGCGTATAGCCTTTACTGGCTACGTCGGCATTCTCATCTCTCAGATCAGAATAAGCATGTGCCAGCCATTCTTCCGAGTATTGTTTACTCGAGAATGCCTTGTCCAGCGTCATCCGATCTTTAAAATACTGATCAGACTCCAGGTAATCAGCACAGGATGACAGAAAGCCTGCCCCCAATGTCATGAATAATAGGAGATACAGTGTCTTCATCGTATTTCGTTTCATTTGGTATGATTTTACAGATTAATGTTTAGTCCAAGCGTGATTGATTTCGCCAACGGATACTCTTCACCCCGGGAGCTAGCCATTTCCGGATCCCACAGTTTGAATTCAGACCAGGTCAGCAGATTGGTACCCACCACAAACAAGCGGATGTTGCTGCAATGCAACTTGTTAACCAGCCTCTTAGGCAGAGTATAACCCACATCAACGGTTTTCAAACGCAGATAGGATCCGTTACGTAGCCAGTAAGTTGATTCGCGGTAGTTGTTGCCATTTCCGCCGAAGCTTAAACGGGGGTAGGATGCGTTGGGGTCTTCAGTCGCCGGATCGCCGGAGATTTCAGAAGAAATCCAGCGGTTTGGTCCCATCAGGTCTTTCAACACAGTTCCCCATTCGCCTTCGCTGAAGGCATAAACCGTTTTACCATAGGTGAAGAAACTTGACTTGCCAGCGCCCTGGAAGTGAACATTGATATCAAGCCCTTTCCATCTGGCCGATGTACCTATTCCATAAATCATGTTTGGCCGGCGGGTTGCACCGATCGCTGTCCGGTCGCCATCGTTAATAACTCCATCGCCGTTAACATCTTTATACTTGATGTCTCCAGGTTGATAAGATCCAAATTGTTGCTCCGGACTGTTACGGATGTCGTCGTAATCCTCAAACAATCCCAAGGCAATCAAACCACGAGCTTGGTCAACACGGTAGCCTCTTTCCATTTGATAAGAATAGACATTGTTTTCCTCGTCCCGCTCCAGAATGGTGTTTTTACTGTAAGTGATGTTCCCCCTGGCCGTTAGATCTACCGCTCCAACTTTTTGCTTGTACTCAATCCGTCCATCGAAACCTTCAGACTTCACGGCTCCAACGTTGGCTCTAGGAGAACTTTCCAGACCGACCATCTGTGGCAGGAAGTTACGCGCCATATAAATTCCTTCGCGCTTTTCTGTAAAGTAGTCCACATTGGCGATTACCCGGTCATCGAACAGCGACAAGTCTAAACCAAGGTCACTTTTGGTCGCCACCTCCCAGGTTACATAGGGTGAAGCCACCTGCATGTATCGCAGCCCATTGTAGTTTCTATCAAAGGAATAATAAGCCCATTCATAGCCCGAAGTATAAATGGGATCTCCGTCATTATCGTATCCCTCAATACCCCCGATTGTATAAAGGTATGGGAAACGGTCTGGGTTATTTGGATCACCAAGTTTATCGTTACCCACTTTCCCGTGAGAATAACGAATCTTAAACATGTTGATCCACTTTAAATTATTCTTGATAAAGCTTTCTTCCGCCACATTCCAGGCGAACGAATAGGCTGGGAAGAATCCAAATTGGTGTCCGGTGGCAAAGTTCTCCGATCCGGTGTAACCAAAATTAAAATCGGCAAAATAACGATAACTCCAGTGGTAGGCCACACGTCCGGCAATACCCTGGTTTCGTTCCGCAACGCCGTTTTTCAGGTCTTCTCCTAGGTTTTGCGTGCGGACAAATGAATCCTGCGTATATTTAACCGTTCCGCTAAAGTGATGATCTTTCAAACCACGATCGTAGTTGAACATCAGGTCCAGAAACTCTCTTCTATCGCCCGATGACCCGCTCGACTGAAACATCTCCTGAGGATCCGAGACATGTGTAAACACCAGATTTCCTTCGGAATCGCGCGCCCGTTCCGCTCTCCATTGCTCCGGCCATTTCCGGCGATTAATATTGTTGTAGTTATTGGTGTCATACCCAAAACGTCCAGTAAAGCGGAGGCCTTCGGTAACAAAATTCAGGTTTTGCTCCAGCGAAACATTGGTTTGTATTTTATTTTCCCAATGCTCGTTGAATCCGGTTTGAGTGGCCGCCACCCAGGGGTTGGTCTGGTTACCCGTACCAACAGCAGGTACGAAACCATTCGAATATTCAATCGGTGTGCGTACGGGTGAGTATCCAAAAAGTTCTCCCCAAACTTCATCATCTCCCAAGCCCGGGCTGTTACGTTTAGCCAATGAGCCGGAAACGCCAACTTTCAGCAAAGTGGTCTTCGTTATATCCAGGTCGGTATTCAAACGGTAGTTCCAGCGTTGATAATTCGCGTTGGTATCATAGTCATCGCGAAGTGAGCGGTCTGTGTTATACATCCCCTCCTCGTCCACGTAACTGGCCGAAACATAATAGCGAGCAGTTGATCCACCACCGTTAATGTTCAGGTTAGCCCGACGGCTCATCGCACCGTCACGAAGCAACAATCCTTTCCAGTCAACATTTGGATACAAATCGGGATCCAGTCCCAAACGCAGGATTTCGAGTTCTTCAGGCTGATATATGGGTGCCTGGTTACGCGTAATCCGCGACTCATTTACCAAATTGGCATAGGTATTTCCATCGACAAAGTCCGGCGTAATGGTCCGGGTATTGTACGAATTTTCGATTTTTACCTCAATATTAACCTTACCGGCCTTACCTCTTTTGGTGGTGATCAGAACAACGCCGTTGGCTCCCTTCGAACCATAAATGGCCGTAGCCGAAGCATCTTTCAGTACCGTAAACGATTCAATATCTTCGATATTCAATTCATTCAAATCGCGCTCGAATCCATCAACCAGTACATAAGCTGCTGAACCGGCGCCAAAAGTCGAGATTCCACGAATCCAGAACTCCGAAATATTTTTCCCCGGCTGTCCAGAGGTAGTCATGGCCATAATTCCCGGCACATTACCCGCCAGCGCGTTGGAAAGGTTAGACGAAGTGCTCGATTTCAGGTCTTTCATATCAACGGTAGTGATGGCTCCGGTTACGGAAATTTTTTTCTGCACCCCGGCACCGGTCACGACAATCTCATCCAGTACACTATCTTCGGACTCTTGCATAACAGCGTTTACAACACGCTGTTCCTTGATTAGTACATTTACTTTTTCAAATCCGATATAGGAAAAAGTCAGTTCTTTATAAGCAGGCATTTTAATCTTGTAATTTCCGTCACCGTCGGTAATCGTACCCAGTCCCGGAACATCAACTACATAGACACTTACACCTGGCAGTGGTTCATTATTGGCATCGGTTACGATGCCCGTTACTTCAACAGTCTCCTGAGCAAATACGCCAATAGAGAAACCGAGAAACAACATACCTAACATTAAATATTTAGTCATAAAATCAGTGTGTTTATTTTTTGGTTTATTCATCCTCCAAGGCAATTTTGCGCATCCGTCGATTCTGATGATCCATCACGTAAAAAGCTTTTTCAACCTCATTGTATGCTAAGCCTGTGGGTTGGTCAAAGCGGGCTTCCTCGCGCAGATCCCCGTTAACATAGCCCCACGGATCGGGGTTGATGCTGGAACTTCCGCGTCCCGCAAATGTTGTTACCTTGCCCTCCTGGGTAAGAATGCGGATATCGTGATTGTGCTGCTCCGTAAAATAGAAGTCATATTCATCTTCTTGTCCAGCATATGCCGGATTTTTTACAAACACACCCTGATAAGGATTTCTTAAACGGACTTTCGAGCCCACACCGTCTTCCCAACCACCTGATCTAGGTTCACCGCAAACCAAATAAGGCTGGCTGAAACGTTGTTCATCCCAGTTGTAGTCGGTACGCAATATATAATGCTGGTTCACCACCACGATATACGCGTAGTTTCCTGATGGATGGATCTGAATATTGAACTCCCATCCATTATCCTGAACCAGGAATAAGGTTTCGTACTCCTTGGTGCCTAATCCTGCGTCGCCGATGACGGGTTTTGAGTTCATGACGTCAAAACGGTAGAATTCTCCTTTTTCATAGCCATTGAAATACATTTCGCCATTTACCGGGTGAACTGACGCTCCATTCGCTGCCCTGGATGTCGTCAGAATCTGCGGATCTTTAAAATTATTGGCTCTGGACATGATTGAGGTGCTGATTCCATTCGGATCCCACTGGTCATGCGACACAATCATATATTCTCCATCTTTCGAGAATTCGATACTTCGAAGACGCCACCAGTTTCCAGCGGAGGAAGTCAGGTGTTGCGTAACCGTACTATCTTCAAAATTAATCAGGTAAATGCCCGGGCCGTGATCATACGACACGTAGAGATGGTCTGGATTTAGCGGGTCGAACTTCATAAAAGCAGGCTCACGAAATCCGGCCGCGACATCGAAGTGACCGTTAATCCAGCCTTGGTCGTCTCGTTCGTTTCTATAGCCGACGAGCGTGCTGACCACCATTTTCCGTTCGTAGGCAAACAACTCTGAACCAACAGCCAAAGGTTCCGTCTGGTCCGCCATATAGATTTCAATATCTCCGGCATAGGCCTTTTCGGGCACAATACAATAAAGGCTTTCGCCATTCACTCCAATAACAATGGCCTCTTTGCCTCCAATGTACACATGGATCAGCTCGGGGTCATTTCCAAAGTTTTCGCCGTAAATCACCAATCGCTGACCTACTCCGCCGGTTTTGGGAGTAAAGTCTGAAACCACAACTGGTTTCGATGAATCATAAGGCTCAGCGCTTATTAAAGTCTCGGTTGGTGTGATGCCATCGTCGCTGCAGCTCACATAAAAAAGAGCCAACAACAGCATCATCATCCAGTAAATGGTCTTCCGACCTTTTGTAATGATTTTTTTCATTTTCATAATCATTTAGGTTAATAAAACTAACAGTAGTTCATTCGGTATGTACCTGGCAGCGACAAAGCCATGCGTACGCGTACAGTATCCACCGTTTTTTTTTCAAAGCAAAATGAAAGCTTCTCTTCACCTGTGTTAGGTGAAGCTTTCGGGTTTCTTGGTCTTTCCATAACTTTTGTTTAGATTTTTAATTTAGTATTGATTTATAAAATGCATAGGTCTGCTTATCATCGTATAGCTGCAAACGATTTAAAATCCATAGTCGACAAGGCATTAGGAAATTGCTTTACTGAATGTAGCAGAAATTCAGCAGCTCGTCATGTTCAGATCTTTCCCGTGGAGTTGAACACAAAATCGAAGATGAACCACTGCATTGATGCAAAATTCAGTAGAGGGAAGTCGCTGGATCACCCCATGGAATGATCAGCAAAACGATCTCACCAACAGAAACTTAAGTCTTAGAGTCGTACTCAAAGTATGATTTTCCGAAGAATCGCAGTGTGAAATATTCTTTCAGAAAAGGAATTAGATCATTTGTTTTTTTCATAAATTTGGAATGTTTAAGGTTATTCGATTAGTGCTTGCGTAAACCGACCAGTTCATGAAGCATTAATCAATTTAGCTATTTTTAAGAAGGGGGTAGATCCGCAAAATCTGCTCCCTTTCTTTTTCTTATTTTTTAGGTTTTAGTTTTCGTTTACTTTTTCGTCGTTTTTATATTGTTTCAAGCTATTTTTCAAATCAAATCCAGCGTTACTTTTTCGATTCTACACATTCGATCATCACGAATCAAACGCCTCTGATTCAGATCATACAGAATCACCAAATCTTTTCCCTTTTGAATAAGCATCTTATCCAACGATTCGCTTTTCTGATCAATAAACCGGTCATTCTTCCATGAAATGAGTGGTTTGGGATCGACATTTGGGCTAATCACCAGACGCGGCTGTGCGTGACTTAAAACCGTTCCGTTCTGCTGCTTATAAAACGTTGCTTTATACTTTCGCCCAAGTGAAACGTCACTGGTAATTTCTTCTGTCCGGTGGTTGAGCCAAACTTTTCCTTCAACCAAAATAGCCTCGATGGTTGGCTCATCCTTATAGGCTTTCACATTAAATTCGGTTTCTCCTCCCTGAACCAAAAAGCCAAAAGCATCAACCACGAAAGGGTTTTCTTTATTTTTTGCAACCTGAAAGTACCCTTCGCCTTCTAAATGCACTAAGCGATTACCCTGATTAAAACTTGTTGAATAGGTCAGTTTACTACCAGCATTTAACCAAACGACAGACCCGTCAGGTAATACAACCTGTGTTTTGGCACCAAGCGGTGCTACAATCTCGCTGTATGAAACAGGCTGCTGTTCAATAGCCTGCCGTTGATTCATAAAATAGGTGGTCAGTCCACTAACCACAAGGACCAGCACCAATATAGCCGCCACAGGCATTAAACGATAAAAGCGCGGCAATTTTCTTACCACGGACTTTTGATCAGTCGTCTCTTGGCCCATTTTACATTCGAGACTCCGAAACAGCCTGGCTTTATCGAAAGCAACCAATTCCTGATAATCCTGCGCTTCCAACTTCCGGGACATCGTATTTTCAATTTCCGAAGTCGCAGCTTCGTTTTGAACCAATTGCTCCAGTTCGTTCAGCTCGTTGGCTGTACAATCTACTGCCTGAAACTTATCAAGTAGTTGTTTAAAACGCTTTTCTATGTTTTGATTATCTTCCATCTCACTATCACATACAAGCAGCTTTTAAAAGCTACTCACTCTATTTAAAAAAAAATCACCTTTTTTTGAAAAAATTTCATTTGCCCGGTATTAAAAGAAACAAAGACAGAAAGCCATCACAAACAGGTAATCGTCTTTTAAGTGTTCTTTTAAGAATTTGGTAGCCCGGTAAACCTGGTTTTCAACCGTTCGGACCGATAAACCCAGCTTTTCTGAAATTTCAGTATTCGAATATCCGTTTAGTTTGCTCATGATAAAGATTTTTCTTTTCTGCTCCGGCAGTCTGATTAGCAGTTCCTGAACTTTAGCATTCAGTTCTTTCCGATGTAACTCTTCTTCGGGAGTCTCACTAAACGACGCATTAAGGTTCATCAAATGACTTTCATACTTTTGACGGACAATTTGGTGCTTCAAATGATTAAATACCCGATTGACAGTCATTTTATACAGAAAACTTTTGAAAGACTTTTCCTCGTCAACTTCGTTTCTGATTTCCCAAAGGCGAAGAAAAACATCCTGAACAATTTCTTCCGTGTCATTTGAATCTTTCAGATAAGAATAGGCGAAATGAAAAAGACGCTCACTGTAAGCATCAAATATTATCTGAAAGGCTTTCCGGTCTCCAACCTTTAGCTTTTGGAGCAAATCCCTGTCGATATGTTTAGATTCTTTCGCCAATCTTCTTTTTTGTTTTCAGGCAGGCGCAATGATTGATTGCATTTGATCTGCTCTGCCTGCTTCCATTGATAAATCCATCTTTCTCAATTCCCGCATCACTTAACGGTTGATCAGTTCCACATTCTGAATGTTGACAAACTCATTGGTTTCGCCTTTTGAAACCAATCCCCAACGGAAACCCATCCCCCAGGGAACATAGGCTGAAGCATCAACAGAATCAGCTATGATGTCCCATTTATCGCCATCAGACACGGAAAACTGCAAAAGATCTCCGTTCTTCACGCTCATTCTCAATTTGATTAAATCGCCATAGCGGGCTGCAGGTACGGCTTCATATACATTTTTTTCTTTCCCCGAGGTAATCCAAACCTCAATCAAATCGTGACCGCCCGTAATACCCAATCCGGCCATGGGTGCTCCAAAACCATTGTTGGTTGCGCCAATCAGTAAAATTCCACCTTTCACACCTTGTCCGCTCATGCTCAAATCGATGGTTGCTGTTACTTCAAAATTCATCGATTTTACAGGTTGGGCCAGCAAACTACCAAGCAAGTCGTTTTCGGCAGAAGCAGCCAGCATCAAGCCATTTTCGCCGGTGGCATAGCTCAATTTCTGTGTGGCCCGCCACTGCCAGCAAGGCTCCAACGCTTTCGAAAAGTCATCAAAATAGTCAATCCGGTTATTTTTAAGGGTTATTTCGGTTGTTCGCTCAAAGTATGGCCAATCATCATCAGTCCAATGGAGTTTTTCCAGCAACCCTTCGCGTCCAATGTAATCGCCCCCAACGGTTTTGTATGAATGAAACAGCAGGTAATAATCGCGCCCCTCCTTGAACACATCGCCCGTACCTGGGCATTTCCAGGTTTCAGTATCTGTCAGAATCGGATTTGCTTCATGCTTCTCCCAAGGCCCCAGCAAATTTTTCGCCCGGGCGACTCCTATTTTATAGTCACAGGTTCTATCGCAGCAGTTACCTGCCGAATACAATAAATAGAAATAGTCATCGCGCTGAAAAATACAGGGCCCTTCAACAATATGCTGTTCCCATTGCTGGTCATTTCGAATAAGCTCATGCTTATCACCAAACACCGTTTTTCGATCTTCAGATATTGATTGCGCGTAAATTATGGCGGGGTCTCCAGGTGAATATACTTCTTTCCAAATTAGAAATAAGGCTCCGTTTTTATCCCGCATTTCAAATGCATCAATCGTTTCACTATCGTTAAAGATGAGTGGCCCATGATCTGTAAAAGGTCCCTCTGGAGTGTCGGCACTGGCAACAGCTATGGTAATTTCACCTGTCGACTTATCTCGTCCGGTATAATACACATACAGTTTTCCCTGCTTCTCATCATACGAAAGCTCAGGTGCCCAAAAGTTATTTTGGGCCCAGTCGGGTGCTCCCCCGGGAAACACATAGGAAAGAAGCTCCCAGTTATTCAGATCGTCAGATTTATAAATAGGAAATAGCGGAGACCATTCGTTACTGGTAGCTGATGCGTAATAGCTATCACCAATTTTTGTCACCGAAGGATTTGGATTATCCCCTGGCAAAACAGGATTGAAAGTAGTTTCTGAATTTTCAAGAGAACAGCCCTTAAAAAGGAGTAAACCAACCAAAAGCCATAAAAATCGAATACTTATCTTCATCAAACAGTTAATTATAAGAATGAGCTCCCGCCCGGATTGAGTATACTTAGCCAGTATATCATACAATGCCAAACACAAAGATACTCACTCAATATTCATTTTTTTTTTGCGAAGCATCTTTTTTATGGTTACGTAAGGAAACACCGTAGCCATTGGATGACGAGCTTTACCGGTGAGCCTGCTGAAGTCCGCGAATGGTGTCGTTAGAAAACTGGCACTTCCAACCATCACCATTTACTGCAAGCTTGAGTTGTCGCGATGTGCATCGCTAAAGGGGAAGCAGAAGTGGGCAGCCTATGCCAAGGGTTAACTCAAATTGAAAGTTACTTGCCTGTAAAGTATTCACATACTGAACCAGGTCGGCGGGTTTGGCAGCCAAAATAGGACTGCCAACCGCACCTCACTGAAATGCCAAAAAATTAGTTTTATTTCTCCAATAACTTAATAAAGTAACCACCAACAACTGAGCGGGCCTGAAAGCCCACCTTTCCTGCATCGGGAGTTTCGTACCAGTCCGACATGGGCACCCGGTCAGGCGTTTCGGTAACATAGGCATGCAATGGATCGATAAACTTCTGGAAAGTCTCCTTATCATTCGCCAAAGTTGCGGTCCACACAATCCAGTCGCTTTTGGTGTATGTTCTCCGGTTATCGAGTGGCAATCCATACTTGTTTTGTTTGGTCAGATAATAGGCTACCTCGGTTTGCGCTACTTCGGCCGGGAAAATATCCAGGTTCATCAGTTTGTCCCACACCAGGTTGTACTTCTGGCTCCAGGTGCCGGGCTGATCAAAAGTCAGGCGGTAGTGGTCACCGTCATCGGCCATCTTCATCCATTCCTGCGCCATACGTTTGGCTTCGGAAGTATATTTCTCAGCAATCTCGTCTTTGCCCAGCATTTTGGCCAGTTTTCCATAGCTGGCAATACCCATAATGGCTTTGACCGACAAGTTGACGTTATGCGCAAAGTGACCGGCAAAATCATCGGTACATAATTGGTTTTCAGGATCCAGTCCATTTTCCAGCAGGTAGTTGGCCCAGGTGGTCAGGGCATCCCAATGTTCGGCTGCATAATCGGCGTTGCCTTCCATTTCGGCAATGGCAGCCGTCAGAATCACCATGTTGCCCGATTCTTCAACCGGCATGTCACCACCGTAAGTTTGGCCGTTAGCCAATGGGTAAGTACCCACATCGTGTGCTGCAAAAGGCTTGGTCCACTTGCCACTTTCAGTATAATAGAAAATCGGGTTGAGCATGCCTTTCAGCAAATCGGGATTGTATTTCAAATACAGGGGAGCCGACGGGTAAGTCACATCAACCGTTCCAATGGAGCCGTTGCTGAAGTTTTCCTTCGACAAAAACAAAATGTTGCCTTCTGTATCTTTCACCAGCTTGTGGGCGGCAATACTCTGACGAAAAGCCAGCACACACAGATCGGCGTAGTTTTCACCTCCGGCTTGCACGGTTTCTTCCCACAGCTGGGTGTCAAATTCGGCGCTGTGGTTCATCACCTGGCTGTATTCAGACGAGGCCGCCTGAAGCGCGTCATTGATGGTTACCGTTCCTTCTTTGGTCCACCAGCCTTTCAGGTTGTCGCCAAAATATTGGATTGATTCCAAGTCGTCGTAAGCCAGCATCACATAGCCGGAAGCTGCGCTC
>JAGXIR010000130.1 GCA_024635605.1 Sunxiuqinia sp. | reverse complement strand
GGGATTTATCATCCCCTGCTGAGGGGGCAAACAGTGACAGCCATTGCGGTGGATGGTGCCAACCGGAAGTGGCTGGGAACAAAAAATTCCGGCGTTTTTCTGGTTTCCGAAGACGGACAGGAAGAGCTGAAAAGTTTCAATGAGGCCAACAGTCCCCTGTTGTCGAACACCATCCAGTCGATCGCGATCAATGAAAAAACCGGCGAAGTTTTTATTGGTACGCCCGAAGGCATCATCTCCTACCGGGGCGAAGCCATTGCCGGAACAAACGAATATGCCGATGTGTATGCTTTTCCAAATCCGGTTCGACAGGATTACGATGGCGACATTGTCATCACCGGTTTGATTACCGATACGGATGTGAAGATTACCGACATCAGCGGAAACCTGGTTCATCAAACCACATCGCTGGGAGGACAGGCCATCTGGAATGGGAAAAACCTGAATGGCAGCCGGGTAAGCACAGGCGTGTACCTGGTATTCGGGAACGATCGATCGGGTGAAAAAACATTCACCACCAAAATTCTTTTTATTCATTAACGGAGACAACGAATTGTGCAGGAAAAAACCCGTGGCATCTATTTGCATCACATCAATTATTCTGAAACCAGCATCATTGCACGTATTTATACCGAGCGGTTTGGCATTCAGTCGTATTTGATCAATGGTGTGCGAAAACGGAAATCGACTTTCAAAAAGAATCTTTTTCAACCCTTGTTTTTGCTCGATCTGGAGGTTTACCACCGCCCGGGACGCGATTTGCAACGCCTGAAAGAAGCCGGGCTGAGCCTGCCTTTTGAGCATATTCCCTTCGATATTGTCAAAAGTTCGCAGGCCATGTTTCTTTCCGAATTGTTGTTGAAATGCCTGAAAGAGGAAGAAGCCAACGAAGAGTTGTTCGATTTTCTGTTTCATGCCATTGCCCTTTTGGATATGAAAAAAGATGGGATCGCCAATTTTCATCTGGCCTTCTTATTTCATCTCAGTCGCTTTTTAGGCGTCTCACCGCAGGCTTCAAACCATCATCAAACGCTGTTTTTCGATTTGGATACGGCATCATTCGCTGTATCCGAACCGCGGCATCATCAATTTATGGATGCAGAAACAACGGCTAACTTTAAGCAGTTGTTTCAATTCGACCTCGGAAAGATCGAGCTGTTGACCTTCAACAACCGCCAGCGAGCCATTCTGCTGGCGCAATTGCTGAAGTACTATCAAATTCATATGGATCTGAGAGGCGATTTAAAATCATTAGCTGTTTTAAAAGAAGTGCTGACATAGTAAGCAGTGACGAATAATTCTTTATTTTTGGAGGAACGATCGGTGGACTATCGGCTCTTTTGTTAATTTTGCAAACTTATTTTTTAGTTATGGTGCAATCGAAATTACCCAATACAACAACCAGTATGTTTTCCTCGATCAGCCGATGGATTGAGGAATCCGGTGCGATCGACATGGGCATTGGAGGAACCGACTTTAAATGTCCGCAGAAGTTAATTGACCTGGCTTGCAAGTATTTCAACGACGGTTATAATAATTATGCCCCCCTGGAAGGAATCTTGCCTTTGAGAAACGAAATCAGCCAAATTGTAAGAGCAAACTACGGACAAACCTACGACCCCAAAACCGAGATCACCATCACGGCCGGAACTATCCAGGCCATTCATACCGCTATTAGTACGGTCATTAAAGATGATGATGAAGTGATTGTTTTCGAGCCGGCCTTTGAATCGTTTGCATCATCCATTGTGCTGAATGGCGGACGCCCGGTGTATGTGAAACTGAAAGCGCCCAGCTTTAAAATTGACTGGGAAGAGCTGCGTAAAATGGTGACCTCGAAAACCCGGATGATTATTCTGAACTCGCCCCATAATCCCACGGGCTCGGTCTTGTCAGAAAATGATTTGTTCCAGTTGCAGCGACTGACCAATGGAACCAACATTACGATTTTGAGTGATGAGATTTTTGAATCTATCATTTTTGATAACCAGACACACCAAAGCATTTCCCGTTACGAAAAACTGTTGGAAAGAAGCTTTGTGATTTCATCGTTTGGCCCGCTTTACAACATCAATGGATGGGGAATTTCCTACTGTTTGGCTCCGGAAAAACTGATGCGCGAGTTTCGGAAAATACACCAGATTCAGGTCTACAATGTGAATGCACCCTTGCAGCATGCCCTGGCTGATTACTTGCCCAACAACCACAATTTCGAAGAAGTTTCGGAGCTTTACCAGGGAAAGCGTAACTACTTTAACCGCTTACTCGAAGGAAGCCTGTACGAACTAATCCCGGCGCAGGGAGGCTATTTTCAGTTGCTCGATTATTCCAAAATTTCGGATGAACCGGATGTAGAATTTGCTGAACGCCTGGCCCGTGACTTTGGCATTGCCACCGTTCCTGCATCGGCTTTTTACCACGAAAAGAGCCGCTTGCCGCTCATCCGGGTGTGCTTTGCAAAAGATAATGAGAAGCTGGAACGTGCTGCAGGAAGATTATTGCAGGTTCCCTCGATGACCGAATTTTAACCTGCTGTTAATCTTTATCCGGTTCTTCAAGCTAAAAACGACTGCTGCCGCCCGGGTGCTAACTGATTGTCTTCATAAATTCGGGAGCTTTACGGTGCTTGGTTAGCTGCTCGTAGGCGTAGGCGATTTTTAGCAGAACAGGTTCGCTCCAGGCCCGGCCAAAAAAGGAAATACCAACGGGCAAGCCATGCACATAACCCGCCGGAACAGTAATATTAGGGTAGCCAGAAACGGCTGCGGCATCACTACTTCCACCAATAAAGTGGTCGCCATTCACCAGGTCTATGGGCCAACCGGGACTGTTGGTTGGAGCAATCAGCGCATCCAACCGGTGTTCATCCATCAGCTTGTCGATTTCTTCGCGGCTTTTAGATTTCGATATTTTCAGGGCATCCAGATATGACGGATCCTCCAGACCATCAGTCTTGTCCGCTTCCTCGAAAATCTCCTGCCCAAACCAGGGCATTTCAGTATCGGCATTCGCCTTGTTGAATTCGATGAGTTCAGCCAATGTTTTTACCTTGAGGTCGCTGCGTGTAGCAAGATAACTGTTCAGGTCAGCTTTCAATTCGGTAATCAAAACGGTCCATTCGGCTTTGCCCCATTCACTGCGCCCTTCAAGCTTCAAATCGCCAATAATCTCAGCTCCGGCATCTTTCATATCTTCAATCGCACGCCGGATCACTTTGTCAACTTCGGAATGAAAACCAAAGAAATTACTGGCAACGCCAATACGCGCACCTTTCAACCCACTGTCACTCAGAAACTGGGTGTAATCGCTGTGGATTGTTCCGATGGGCAAGTTGGCCGGTGCATCTTTGGTGTCAAATTCGGCCAGCGCGCCCAGCAGAATGGCGGCATCAGTTACGGTTCGTGCCATGGGGCCGGCGGTGTCCTGGCTGTGCGCAATCGGGATAATCCCATCGCGACTCCACAGGCCCAGCGTTGGTTTAATGCCCACCAGCCCGTTGATACCCGACGGGCAAACGATAGAGCCATCCGTTTCGGTGCCAATGCCAATCGCACACAAGTTGGCCGAAACAGCGGCTCCTGTTCCCGAGCTTGATCCACAGGGGCTGCGATCCAGACAAAAGGGATTGTGCACTTGTCCGCCGCGGGCACTCCAACCACTCGATGAGCGCGTTGACCGGATGTTGGCCCATTCACTCAGGTTGGTTTTTCCCAGCAGGACGGCTCCGGCTTCACGAAGCTTGTTGACGATGAAAGCATCGTCGGGAGCGGGTTGGCCGAGCAACGCCAGCGATCCGGCGGTAGTCATCATCTGGTCGCCAGTGTCAATATTATCTTTTATGAGGATAGGAATACCATGCAGGGGCCCGCGAAGTTTGCCTTCCTGCCGTTCGCGGTCGAGCTGAGCAGCGATTTCCAGGGCATCGGGATTCAGCTCCATCACAGAATTCAGCATTGGATCAACAAAATCAATCCGTTCGAAGTAGATCTGACAAATCGAAACAGCGGTCAGCTCACCGGCATCCATTTTTTGTTGCAACTGCCCGATCGTGATTTCATTCCAATCAAAATCGGCCGGCTTTGTTTCAGTGTTGTCAGCTTTTTCGGAAATTTGGCAAGCTGTAAGCCCAACCATCGACATGGCGGAACCTCCAGCCAGTGCCGATTTCATAAAGTAACGTCGTTTCATAGGAGCCCTTTTCAAATTTCCACCCAAGTTAAGGAAAGCTTTTGATCAGGACAAAAAGAAAAGAGGGGTTGGTTTTATTGAGGGTCTCACTCGAAGCTTACTGAGAGTCTCACTTGAAGCGAGACCCTCAATAGCTCAATAGGCTATCGCTTCTGATATTGTTCTTCGTAGTATTTCTGGTAGTCGCCACTGGTTACGCCGTGCAGCCACGCTTCGTTTTCGAGGTACCAGTCAATGGTTTTCTCCAGTCCTTCTTCAAATTGAAGGCTGGGCACCCAGCCCAATTCCTTTTGCAGCTTGGTGCTGTCGATGGCATAGCGCAGATCGTGTCCGGCGCGGTCTTTTACATAGCTAATCAGTTTTTCAGAGGTGCCGGCTTCGCGACCAAGTTTTCGGTCCATGATGGCGCACATCAGCTTGATGAGGTCGATGTTCGTCCACTCGTTGTGCCCGCCAATGTTGTAAGTTTCGCCCACTTTCCCCTGGTGGAAAATCACATCGATGGCACGCGCATGGTCTTCCACCCACAGCCAGTCGCGAATATTTTCGCCTTTGCCATAAACCGGCAGGGCTTTGTTGTTGCGGATATTGTTGATGAAAAGCGGAATCAGCTTTTCAGGAAACTGGAACGAACCGTAGTTGTTGGAACAGTTGGACACCAGCGCAGGCAGTCCGAAAGTGTCGTGATAAGCCCGTACAAAGTGGTCGGAACTGGCTTTGGAAGCCGAATACGGGCTATGCGGATCGTAGCCGGTGGTTTCGGTAAAGAGGCCTTCTTCACCCAGCGAACCATACACTTCATCGGTTGAAATGTGGTAGAATAATTTACCTTCAGAATGATCTTTCCAAGCAGCACGCGCGGCATTTAGCAGGTTGACCGTACCAATCACATTGGCAAACACAAACTCGGTTGGGTTCGAAATTGACCGGTCAACATGCGACTCGGCGGCCAGGTGAATCACGGCATCGAACTGCCGTTGCTGAAACAAGTTCAACATGGCTTCGCTGTCAACAATATCGGCTTTAACGAATTCGTAGTTGGGTTTGTCCTCCACATCCTTCAGGTTGGCCAGGTTGCCGGCATACGTTAGTTTGTCGAGGTTTACGATGTGATAATCGGGGTATTTGTTGACAAATAAGCGGACCACATGCGATCCGATAAAACCGGCGCCACCGGTTATGAGTAGGGTTTTCTTCATCATTTAAATTTTACAAAATCAAAAGTAAGACTTTCTGAAAGAATATCGAAATGGTGTGAAAACTAAAACAACTTCAAAAAACTTCCCGGCACCGATGTTTCGAACCGCATCTTTTTCCCGTTCAGCGGATGCTTGAAAGCCAGCACCCAGGCGTGTAAGCCAAGGCGTCCGGTGGGGTTTGAGGTGGAACCGTATTTTTTATCACCTATAATGGGGTGTTTCAGGTCCTGCAAATGCACGCGGATCTGGTTTTTCCGGCCGGTTTCCAGGTTCACTTTCAACAGCGAATAGGCCTCATTGCTTTTCAGGGTTGAATAGTGCGTGATCGCCTCCCGTCCTTTTTCCGGATCGTTCGTGGAGTGCACCTTAAACACCTTGCTTTCGTATAGGTACGATCGGTAGCTGCCTTCGGGCGGGTCGAGCTTTCCATCGATCACCGCCAGGTAGCTGCGCTCTTCAATCGTTTCTTTCCACGATTCCTGAAGCAGTTCCTGCATCTCTTCGTTTTTGGCAAACAGCATCAGTCCCGAAGTTTCGCGGTCGAGCCGGTGGACAATGAAAATTTTGTTGTCTTTATTTTTGTCTTTCACGTAGTTGCTGAGGATGCTGTACACTGTTGCCCGTTTTTCCTTGTCGGTTGCAATGGTAAGCAGGCCGGCATTTTTGTTGACCACCAGCAAGTCTTTATCCTCGTGCACCACGATAATGCCGCGCATTTGGCTGGCTAAAGGAGCCGGCGCCTGGTCCAGCGCTATTTTTTGCCCGGGCTTCAACAGGTAGTTAAACTGGCTGATCGCTTTTCCGTCAACCAGCACCTGCCGCTTTTTCAACAAGGTTTTTATGTTGTTGCGGTTTTTATGCGGAAGTTGCTCAATCAGAAATTTCATCAGCTCTTCCGGTTTCTGAACCACCAAAGTAGTGGTTTGAGGTTTCTTTGATCTGGCGGATTCGCCGCCTGTATGTTTCTTCTTCATGTTCATGTTCGCAAATGGATTAAAAAGCCGGAAGTGGTTGACATTCCAGCTGCTGCAAAGATAGGCTTAATCTTTCTTCTTTGGGGCTGGCACAAGGTAATTTGTGGGCCAAAGGTATGTCCCTGATCATCTCTTCCGGCAAACGCCGCTGGCACAAATGCCAAATTCGCTCCAGCGAAGGCGAAAGCCGGACAGCAATCGACGACAGGTAGTCGGTCGAAAACGAGGCTTATTGAGCGGGTGACTTCAAGAGACCCGCTCAATGGCCTACACTCCTTCCGCTTAAAATTTATACCTACCCACTGGGGATCACTGCAACTGCCAACTATTTAATCCCGCGTAACCGTTTTTCCCAGTTCCAGGCCGAGAGCAGGGTTTCTTCGAGGCCAACTTCGGCTTTCCAGCCCAGCTCTTCGTTGGCGTAGGTGGTGTCGGCCCAAATCTTTTCAATATCGCCAGCGCGGCGCGGAACAATTTTGTAGTTCAGTTTTACGCCGGTAGCTTTTTCAAAGCCCTTCACGATTTCGAGCACCGAATAACCATTGCCGGTTCCCAGGTTAAAAACCTCGTAGCCCGCTTTGTTTTTGTTTTTCAGCAGTCGTTCAATGGCAATCACATGCGCTTTAGCCAAATCTACCACGTTAATGTAGTCGCGAATGGCCGAGCCATCAGGCGTGTCGTAGTCGTCGCCAAACACGCTCAGTCCTTCGCGCAGGCCGGCTGCTGTCTGGGTAATGAAAGGCACCAGGTTTTGCGGAACACCCAGTGGCAGCTCGCCAATCAAAGCCGAGGGGTGTGCGCCAATCGGGTTGAAATAACGCAGGGCAATGCCTTTCAACTCCGGATAAGCCTTGATGCTGTCATTCAGAATATCTTCATTCACCCGCTTGGTGTTTCCGTAGGGTGATTCGGCGTCTTTACGCGGCGTGCTTTCCGTTACCGGAAGTTGGTCGGGCTGTCCGTAAACCGTGCACGACGAAGAGAACACAATGTTGGCGATTTTGTACTTGCGCTGGCATTCGAGGATGTTCATCAGCGAGACCAGGTTGTTGCGGTAGTAATGCAGGGGAATCTGCACCGATTCGCCGACCGCTTTAGAGGCCGCAAAGTGGATGATGGCTGCAATATCCTGGTTGCGGCCGAAAAATTCGTCGGTTTTTGCTGCGTTGGCGAGATCGAACTGTTCAAAGGCAGGGCGTTTTCCCGAAATCGTTTCGATATTGTCTAGCACGTCCTTGCTTGAGTTGGAAAGATCGTCCACAACGATCACCTCGTAACCTGCATCTTGCAGTTCAACAACAGTGTGTGAGCCAATATAACCGGTTCCGCCGGTTACCAATATTTTTTGAGTCATAGTAATTGATTGAGTATTTTTCCCAAAACTACAAATTTATATGCAGTGCGTAATTCAAAAACGGTGTGGATGTTAGGCCGCAACCTTGAAAACTTGCTTGAAATGTTGAAAACTTAGGCTTGGCGGCGCGTTAATTTTTCTTTACTTTTGGACGTAAATGGTAACTCCCGTGGAAATATTAAGCTACATCAAAGAACTCTTGCTGCTGAATGATTGTGTGATCATTCCCGGCTTTGGTGGTTTTGTGAGTAATTACAAACCGGCTACGGTTCGGTCGTCACAATTTAATCCACCAACCAAGGAAATTAGTTTCAACGAAAAACTGACGTTCAATGATGGTTTGCTGATCAATCACCTGGTTGAAAAAGAAGGCGACAATTACCTGGCCGCCAGTAAAAAAGTGGAACTTTTGGTGCAGGAACTCAATTACCGTTTAACCGATGGTGAAACGATTGCGATTGACGGCGTTGGAAGCTTGACTTATGATGGTAATGAAAATCTAACGTTTAATCCGGCGCTGCGTGAAAACCTCAACCTGGATTCTTACGGGCTGACAGCTTTCAGCTACGAAACCTTGTATGCCAAAAAGCTGGTTCGCACCAAAATTACGCCCGAAGAGCGCGACGCGGTTCAGATTTTCTTTCAGAAACGGACTCTAAAAAAAGTGTTGGTAGCCATTCCGCTTTTGTTTGCACTGGCGCTGGTTCCCATCAAAAATAACACCTCCAACCTGCAAAAATCGAATCTGAGCAGCCTGACTGAAATGATGTCGATGAGGGAAACCGTTCAGAAAATTGAATCAAGACCTGCTGTTGTTGAGGAGTCGGTAGCTGTTGAAGAAGCGGTTCAGAACCATCCTTATTTTATTATTGGTGGAAGTTTTCGTAGTGAGGTTAACGCCGCTAAATTTGTAATGCAAAAGCAAGCCGAAGGTTTCGAGGCTCAAAACATTGGGGTGATCAAAGGTCTGCACTACATTGCGCTGGATAGTTTTGCCAATTTCCGGGAAGCCAAAGCAGCTCAGGAAAAAATAAAGACTGAAACACCCGGCTCAGGTGTTTGGGTTTACGTTAGAAGGTAAAAATATTCTCCAAAGATTTTACGGTTTGAATGTATTGCCCTGAATTTGGTTCAGGGTTTTCTTTTTTAGACTTTAGTAGAATCTACGGAATCCCACCACTTTCTTCACCTCGTTTAGTGTTGCTGCGGCAGACTCACGGGCTTTTTCAGCTCCCATTTGAGCCACCTTGGCCAGGTAAGCTTCATCTTCCAAAATAGTGACAATGCGTTCGCGAATGGGAGACGTAAACTTCACGATGTCTTCGGCCAGCTGCTTTTTCATGTCGCCATAGCGAATTTCGCATTTGTTGTAGGCTTCGTCAAACTGGGCAACCACTTCGGGCTGTGACACAATCTTCATCAACGTAAACAAGTTTTGAATGGCTTCCGGCTTTTCCGAATTCATTTCCGTTGGTCCCGAATCCGTCACGGCGCGCATCACTTTCTT
>JAGXIR010000129.1 GCA_024635605.1 Sunxiuqinia sp. | reverse complement strand
GTGTTTAGGTTTAAAAATAAGCCATAAAATTGAATATTACAGAAACAACACCAACATTAATAACACACTTAAAGGAATCGTAAGGTTATCAGAGCCTCGCCAGCTAATCAGTTCGGCCAGGGTGCTTGCGATGGCAATGGATAAGGCCAGCCAAAATGTTTTCAGATCGAATAATTCCCTGTGGAAATAAAGGGCGATGATGCTGGCAATAAAACTGGTTACCAAAAATGCTCCCGAACCCAGCCATGTTTTGTCCAATTTTCGGCCAAAAACCCTAATCCTGCCATTGTACTCTTTGATGTTGATGCCCAAAATGGCCGCCATAGGGTCGCAAATGGCAAGAATCAACATCGGCAGGATAAACAGAAATTTATTTTCCACCAGGTCGGCAATTAAAAATGTGATGTAAATTGAAAGAGGCAACAGGTAACTACCAATCGATTTTCGCTTAATATCATGAATTGATTTGAGCTGCTTGCTATATTGTGTGATAAACAGTGCCGCAAAAAACAGTATCGCCAGCGCCAAAACATACCAGTGTGAGGGAAAAATGTAAGGAAATGGCACCACCGCCAACGTAGCGGTAAAATGGGCAAACTTACGAGTGATTTCACCTTTAAGCTTAAGCCGCCTGTAGTTGATCTCGTTGAAGGCGAGTAAAAGAACAATTCCTATTAAATAAACGAATGATAATACAATAGCATTCCCCATGTGAACTTTCTGTTAGAAATTCAAAATATAAACACTAAACATGACCCAAGCTCCTCCGGCAATCAGGCTGTCGAATCGATCAAGAAAACCACCATGTCCAGGAATACTATTTCCAAAGTCCTTTTCATTGAATTTTCTTTTGTAAAATGACGCGGCCAAGTCTCCTGCAAAAGCAAAAACAACGATACCAACAGCCAACAATACCGACATAAAAAGGGTGCCTCCGTATAATTTACTGAGCAACACACTGCTTACCATCGCAACAATGGCTCCTCCAATTAATCCTCCCACTGTTTTTGCCGGACTGATGGACGGAAACAGCTTTCGTCTTCCCCAAAGCTGTCCGGTTATTTGACTGAAACTATCGAATATAGAAAGAACCAAAAAAGAAAACAAAATCAATTCTTTCTGCAATCGACTAAAAAAATAAAACCCGGCAGCCAGGGAAATAAAAACAATTAGTGCAACTAAAAAGAACCGTTTTTGTTTAAATCCATCCTTGCCAAACAGTTTCAGAAGCTCCAGAAAACCGGCAATTATAATGACTATAGCCAAGGAGCTAAACACGACAGGCTTCAAAACAATACTAAAAAACAGGAGGTTAATGATAAAAAAGTAGGTCGCAAATTTTGTGTAACTTTTTCGTGCGGTCGCAGGATCTTTTTTCCGATTGATCAGATAGAAACCAATTCCTCCAAGAAAAAAATAGATTAGAATAATCAGGTATATTGTTTCAATCATTTCTTGTCTTTAATCTCGTTACCCAACAATCATCAAAATACCAATAGCAACCATAACCAGTGCATAAAGGTATCTGACTTTGTTCTCGGAACGATTCGTTTTTACTTTAGTCAAAATTTTTGGCCCCAAAATGGCTCCAACGATTGATCCGGCTGTTAAAAAATAAACCAACATCAGGTCGATTCTTCCAACCAAAAAGTGCGCTCCAACCGCAAACAGCGTATTGACCAAAACCACCATCAGTGACGTGCCAACAACCAGCTTAAAAGGAATTTCCATCGAGAACAAGCCTGCCAGAACCGGAGCTGTGCCGCTTGTTCCGAAAGTGCCTGTAATAAAACCGGCAAACAATCCGAAAATTGATCCTTTTGCTTTTCGGCTCCACGCGGGAACTTCAGTCTGAACGGACTGGCCGGCTTCCGCTCGCTTTTTTTTCCAGACTCCCAAGATCATGTTCAGGGCAATGAAAATTGAATAGACTCCAAAGCCAGCTTTGAGCTGCTCAGGACTTACCATACCTGTGACACGTGCTCCTGCAAAGGCACCCAAAATACCAGTCAGTGAAAACAGCAATCCAATTCGAAGGTTGATATTGGATTTGCGGTAATGGCCCAACGCTCCAACCAAACAAATGGGCAAAGCAGCAACCAATGAAGTAATGACAGCCGTTTGCGCAGGTACTCCAACTAAAAGAGTCAGGATGGGGAGAAAGAAAAATCCTCCGCCTCCTCCCAGCATGGTTCCGAACAATCCAACTACGAAACCAACCAGGGGAAGGATAAAATAAACAGGCTCAATGGAGGAATGAAAAATCATAGTCTGCAAACAATTTTTTCTTCTTTTAAGGTACAAATCATAAAACGTCAGCTGTTCGCATTCAAATTTCACCTCCATCAAATCCCCCACAAACCGACCAATCAGGTTTCTCAGTATCGAAATACGAAAAAAAAATCTCCATCTCCAACAATTCTTACCATAAAATTGGGCCAGGAGAGGTACAAAATTTACTGAATTCAATATAGAAAAGAGAGCGACTGTACCCAACCGCTCCCTTAGTTTCTTTATATATTCTCTAATTATCAGCTCCTTAATTTCAGGAACCAACATATCTGACAGATCTACTGATCACCAAAAGGAAACGGTTCGGATGAAACACGAGCCCCGGCGACGAGTGCCTGCATCTCCTCAACAATTTCCGGGTGTTGGCTGGCCACATTGTTTTCTTCGCCCAAGTCAATCGATAAATCGTACAACTCCACCGTCTGTTTTTCAGGATTGAAAACCTGGTAGCTAACGAACTTCCAATTTCCTTTCCGAACAGCCTGCCGTCCACCCTGCTCATGAAACTCCCAATACAACTGATCATGCTGCTCCTGGCCTTCATCGCCAAGCAAGGTCGGCAGAAACGAAATTCCCTGTATATTTTGAGGCTTTTCAGCATCAACTATTTCAGCAAAAGTTGGCATGACGTCCCAAAAAGCGGAAACATGATCGGAGACGCTACCGGCTACAATTCTGGCAGGCCAGCGGGCAATCATCGGCGCACGGATTCCCCCTTCATACAAATCGCGCTTATAGCCTTTCAATGGGCCATTACTGTTGAAGTAATCCGGATCGGCGCCGCCTTCAATGTGCGGACCATTATCCGAAGTAAAGATCACAAGCGTATTTTTCTCAAGGCCGAGTTCCGTCAGCTTGCTCATCACGTCACCAACCTGTTGATCCAACAGGGTCACCATAGCGGCGAATGCTGCATGCGACTCTTCTTGGTAGCCATAAGCCCCTTCGCGAAAGCGTGCATCACCAGGATTAGCCCCACCGTAGACTCGTTCGGGTAAAAATTCATCTCTGAATTCAGCAATGTATTCCTCGGGAATCAGCAATTCAGCATGTGGAATCACATTGGGATAAAACAAAAAGAACGACGTATCCTTGTTTTCCTCAATGAAACGCAGTGCCTGCTCATGAATTAGTGTCGGTGCATAGGTTTCAAACTGATCATCAACATTGCCTTCCAGTATAATTTTCTCCTTGTTATGCCACAAATGCCCCGGGTAATAATTGTGTGCCAGGCTCTGGCAGTTATACCCGTAAAACTCGTCAATACCTTGTTTGTTCGGATCACCTTCAGTCCCGATAAAACCAAGTCCCCACTTGCCAAAAGCTCCGGTAACATAGCCCGCTTCCTTCAGCATTTCGGGCACGGTAAACGATTCGGCAGGTAAGGGCCACTGGCCTTCAGGCTCCCACCCTTTGTTGCCCCGGATGGGCGTATGTCCGGTATCCAGCCCGGTCATCAGCGATGAGCGCGATGGAGCGCAAACCGTACTTCCGGCATAATGCTGGGTAAACAACATGCCTTGGCTGGCCAACCGGTCGATGTGGGGTGTTTGAAATTTTTCTTGTCCGTAGCAACTTAAGTCGCCATAGCCCAAGTCATCGGCCAGAATATAAACAATGTTGGGTTTGGGTGCTTGTTTTTCCTTTTCTGGTGCAGTTTGGCAGGCCGTAAAAACAGACAAAGCAGCCAGGCCGCCGAAAATTGTTCGATTCATTTTTTCAAGTTTGATTTGAGTAGTAAACTTCTAAAACATGACCAAAATAAGCAATTATGCCCCAACAACAAAGCTGCCGGGACAATATGAATTAAATCTTCACTTGATCTGGAATTTTCTCTAAGAAATAGAAGGCAGACAGCAACGGAAAAGCCATGATACTCAAGCCCCCCCTTCACCGTCAGGTGAATCGCGGTTAAAGGCTGAGCTTTTGAAAGCGAGATTTGGACAATGAAGACATCCGAACAGTTTCCTGTTAGATCCAATTTTCCTTCAAAATAAAAATTAACAGATCTCTGATTTTTGGTAACAAGTTTTTATCTTTCGCCTCATTCAGCAACCAAAAGTTGTGAGAATGGACGAACAAACCAACTAAACCAAGTACCAATGAAAGATAAAACGCAAGTATCTAAAATCCTGCCGGTGTTATTCGGCTTTTTTGTGATGGGATTTTGCGATGTGGTCGGAATCACCTCGGCGCACGTTAAAGAAGATTTACTGGGTGCTTACAGCCCCGAGTTTCGCGACACCCTGTCGAACATGATTCCGGTGGCCCTTTTTTCCATGTTTTTGCTGTTTTCAATTCCTACTGGAATATTAATGAACCGGATTGGCCGGAAGAAAACGGTGATTTTGAGCAATGTGATCACTATTGTGGCCATGTTTATTCCGCTGATTGAGTACACTTTTTTTATGTCGCTCATTGCCTTTGCTTTGCTGGGAGTTGCCAACACCATTTTGCAGGTTTCGCTCAATCCACTGCTCACCAATGTGGTGAAAGGCGAAAAGCTGCTCACCAGTAGTCTGACTGCCGGGCAGTTTGTCAAAGCGATTTCATCGTTCAGTGCTCCCTTTATTGCCGCTTTTGCAGCCATGCAGTTTGGAAACTGGCAATTCATTTTCCCCATTTATGCAGTCATCACCTTGCTGTCGACCATCTGGCTGATGGCCACCTCAATTGAAGAAGAGCCAGTAGCGATCAGCACGACTTCGTTTAGCAGCGTATTTGCCATTCTGAAAGATAAAACCATCCTGCTGCTTTTCCTTGGCATCGTGTTCGTGGTTGGCGTTGATGTTGGCGTGAATACTGCCGCCACCAAAATACTGATGGAACGAGCCGGGCTGGATTCGATTCAGGCTGGTTACGGACCGAGTGTTTATTTTGCTCTGCGTACCTTGGGAGCTTTTTTAGGTGCTTTCCTGTTGGCTAAATTTTCGTCGTCCAAGTTCTACCAGATTAATATTGTGGTTGCTGTAGCCGCCTTGGTTGTTTTAATTTTTGCCGGAGAAAAGTTCCTGATCTTCGGATTATATGGTGTTATTGGATTTACCATTGCCAATGTTTTTCCGATCATCTTCGGAATGGCGATTCAGAAACGCCCCGATAAGGCCAATGAAATTTCGGGGCTGATGATTACCGGTGTATTTGGGGGTGCCGTGCTTCCGTTTTTTATGGGAATCACATCCGACCTGATCGGTTCGCAAGTGGGCTCAGTGCTGGTTATTCTGGCCGGGGCACTTTACTTGTTGTATGCGGCTTTTGCTATTAAGGTTGGCTAAGTAAATTTAATCTCTCAAATACAAAGCCTTAACTGCGTAAGATGCATTTTCATCTCCAATATATTTAGCGAAAGTCAGAAAATCAAATGTGCGCTGTTTTTTCTATTGGTTTGACTGGTGGGAAGAGGAGCTCGAATGTGTATCGAACTGACGCGAAGCGTTGTTTTTCGAAATGAGTAAAAACAGCCTTGAAAATGTAATAGAAAGTAGTAAAATTGCATCAAATCTAAACCCATACTAATGAAGAATTTCACACTTTTTATTGTTGTCCTTTTGCTGTTTTTCCAGGTTTCCAAAGCTCAGCCAGAAACTGCTGTTGAGTTTTATCACAATCCGGTGATTGCGGGAGATTTTCC
>JAGXIR010000128.1 GCA_024635605.1 Sunxiuqinia sp. | reverse complement strand
TGATGGTAGAGAAAATCGACCACTTGTTTCTTTTCTTCAAGCGTTGGTTTTTGCTTTTCGGTGAAGGTTCTGATTTCAATCATTTGGTTTTCTTTTTTGAATTCTAGTTAAATCAACGGTCATCGTCGCAAAAAGTTGATCTAATCTGACCAACAGACGACCGCTGAAAGTCCCATAAAAGTACAAAAAAAGAAATCCATTAGCACGTAAGTGTTTAGCGCCTTTTGAACAGCCTTGCCACATTACAGGCTAATACCCCACCCCCGTTCAAACACTACCCTTTATACACAAATGTGATGGGGTCACAAGAACTCCTATATTTCTCGGCTTCGGTTACCCTGAAAGGGTTAAATGTCAATAGCTCTGGGTGGAGTGAAGTTGAATGGTGCGTAGAAGGGCAAGGCGCAATCACAAGGTATTTGAATGCTGCCAGCCAGCATGCCTACCCGGCCTTTTTTGACGGGCGCCGCATCGTAAAACGTTTGTCTATTCTCAATGCTTCTTTGTCCTCATGCCGGACGGCACATCCTTTTTCATTGCTGTCTTTCTTCTGTTTTTTCGAGAAAAGCCCAAGTCAAATGAAAATCAAAACTCACAGGCAAAAAAGAAACGCTAAACGGGTACTTTTACACCGTAAAAAGGGCCTGCCGAAACGGCAGGCCCTTGAGAAAGCTACAGACTTAAAGGCTGAAGAAATTATTAATTGTAGGCACTTTCTCCATGTTCATAAACATCAAGACCTTCTTCTTCAATTCGCTTGGAAACCCGAAGCACATTGGCTTTCTTCAAGATATAGAATAAAATCAGTCCACATCCAAAGGCCCAGGCAAAGAAGGCCAATACTCCAATGGCCTGGATACCGAGCAAGCCGGCGCCATGACCATAGAATAATCCTTCTGAAGTTGAAAACAATCCAACGGCTAGTGTTCCCAATGCACCACTTACACCGTGCACCGAAATGGCACCAACGGGATCATCCACCTTCAATATCTTGTCAATAAATTCAACGGCAAACGGCAACACAAATCCGGCAATGGCTCCAATCAAAACCGCACCAACGGGATCAACAGCATCACATCCTGCCGTAATGGCAACCAATCCAGCCAGCGCGCCGTTCAAGGAGATAGACAGCGCCGGGCGTTTGTAACGAACCCACGAAACGAACATGGCGACAACAGCACCGGCAGCAGCTGCCAGGTTGGTGGTTACCGCAATATGTCCCAGTGCTACGGCATTGTCGGTTCCGGCAGCAGCCAACTGCGAGCCGGGGTTAAAACCAAACCAGCCGAACCACAGGATAAAGACACCCAACGCTCCCAAAGCCAGGTTATGACCCGGAATCGCTTTTGCTTTTCCATCTTTACCATACTTGCCGATCCGTGGACCGATAATCGCCGCTCCGGCTAATCCAAGCCAGGCACCTACCGAGTGAACAATGGATGAACCCGCGAAATCGTGGAAACCCATTTGACTCAACCAGCCACCGCCCCAGGTCCAGTGTCCTGAAATCGGGTAAATAAAGACCGTAATCACGACACTAAAAATCAGATAAGACTTAAATTCAGTCCGTTCAGCCATCGCTCCCGATACAATTGTTGCTGCAGTAGCCGCAAAAACGGTTTGAAAGAACAGATCAGCATAATCCGAATAATTATCGCCATATCCTTCGCTCATAAAGAACAAATCAGGTATTCCAATCAGTCCTCCGACCGACTCTCCATACATCAATGTGAATCCGATAACCCAGTAAGAGAGCGAGCCGATGGAGAAGTCCATCAAGTTTTTCATCAAAATGTTTGCAGTATTCTTCGAGCGGGTAAACCCAGCCTCTACCATTGCAAAACCTGGCTGCATAAACATCACCATAAATCCTGCAATCAATAACCACATGTTGTCTATGCCTATCTGTAGGCCTTGTAAAGTTTCTTCCATGATCATTCTATTTTTATGGTTATTAATCTTCTTTTCCTTTGATGAATAAGGACTCATCACCATACTCACCTGTTCTTATGCGGTACGACTCTTCAATATTTGAAATGAATATTTTGCCGTCCCCTATTTCACCGGTTCTACCCGCTTTCATAATCGCCAAAACAGTCTTTTCCACATTCTTATCGCGAACAATAATGGAAAGAATCGTCCTTTCTATCGTACCGGTATCATACACGACACCGCGGTATGCGCGTTCTTGTCTTGTTTGTCCAACACCACGCACATCCCAGAAAGAGAAGAATTCAATGCCAGCTTCATGAAGGGCCTCAGTGACCTCTTCAAACTTGGTTTTTCTAATAATTGCTTCAATCTTTTTCATTTTGAAATGTTTTTGTGTTTATAATGATATACCGACTACAATATGGAATTGCTCGGAGGATGGATTCAGGATAGCCGTTCCTGAAATGGGCAAGGAAAAGGTGTCTGTAATTTTAATTTCTTTTGAAGTGCCTACACTAATGTTACATACATTGAAATCGCCATCCATGGTATAAGCGCCATCGCCGGCACCCAACGCAAGGTTTACTGTTCCAACAGCCAATCCAGCCTCCAGATAGGTGTCGCTAACGCCATCGCCGGTCATGTACGCTCCGGTGAATGAAAAACTGCCCAGCTCCAATCCAATCATGGGCTCGAAAAAATGTGAATCGCCATCAAAATACATCGATCCCGGGAAATAGTAATCCGTAACAGTCAGTGTCAGGGCAGCTCCTTCGCCCATGTCAAAACCGTAGCTGGCATACAAGTCTGCCTCTGCTGCTTCATCATCGGTAAAACCGTATGATCCCCATGCGCCAATGGCAAAACCGCCTGCGCTAAACTCAGCCCATGGCTGCATGGCCGGGCCTGTTCCAAATTTGGTACCACGCCAAACATAGCTCGAAACAAAATCTGCTCCTGTATCCCAGCTCTGAGCTTGAACGTTGAAAGCAAAAGTACTTGCCAGTACCAAAACTAAAATTGAAAGTGTCTTTCTTCTCATGATTTTAAAAATTAAAGGATTTAATTAAACTTTTTTTACTTGATCTTCTTTTCTGTTTGTTTTGCTTTAACATGTGATCAAAAAGAAATGCTCTTTTTTTAAATGACCCCCATTGTTTTGTGATCTCCGGTTCAAAAGTATGCATATTTTCATTCGAGGGCCTAGAATAAATGGGGTGCAAACTCAATTTAATAGTTAATTAACATTGAAACCCCTACAAATAAAGGGGTACAGCTTTTAAAAAACATGCTTTTTATAGAAAAATGTCAAACTTTAGAGGAGTACAGTGGACAAAACATCATTTTTTGATAGAATGACAGCATAAAAACAAGAAAAATGTCACTTTGAGCTTTTATTTTAATCTTTTCTGATATTTTGATTTTTTATACTGCATTTATATAGAATTAGGTCAACATGACAACTGTGGTGCAATCTTTTTGTACACGCATCAAAATATTCACGACAAATTAGTCCAGAAGAAAAGTGATCAACATAGAATAAAACGATTCAGTGACCTCGTTCGGATAGTCATTAACAAAAAAACGACTTTGACACCATTGCAGGTATATATTATATACCTGTCGAAAATAAAGTGAGCTCCCCGAACTTTCACCAACCGGCATCCTGTTGCTGGCTCATTTCTACCCACCACACCAAGCCAAAGGAATAACTCCAAAGTAGGACTATTCAGAAAAAAGTAATTAATTTGCACTTTCTCTCGCTCGCATTGGCCGGTTCCGCGGGGGGAATGATCCAGCAAACCGGCAACGAAAACGGCAAATTATTCTTATTACTATGAAACTCTGGGACAAAGGCACACCTGTAAATAAGCTCATCGAAGACTTCACGGTTGGAAAAGACCGCGAACTGGATCTCTACCTGGCTAAATTTGATATTCTGGGCTCCAT
Source organism: Sunxiuqinia sp. (assembly GCA_024635605.1). Taxonomy (GTDB): domain Bacteria; phylum Bacteroidota; class Bacteroidia; order Bacteroidales; family Prolixibacteraceae; genus Sunxiuqinia. Next base: position 7,303 of record JAGXIR010000128.1, on the reverse strand, counting down.
GGCTCACTCCATTATGCTTGAATCAATCGGCCTGCTTGAGCAAGACGAACTGGAAAAGTTGATGACCGAAATGAAAGCCATTTACCAAAAGGCTGATAAAGGCGAATTTACGATTCAGAATGGCGTTGAAGACGTACATTCGCAGGTGGAAGCGATGCTGACCGAAAAACTGGGAGATGTGGGCAAGAAGATACACAGCGGACGCTCACGAAATGACCAGGTGTTACTCGATTTGAAACTTTTCACCCGCGAAGAGATCCGCCAACTGGTTGAAGCGACCAACGAATTGTTCGACACGCTAATCAACCAAGCCGAGAAATACAAAGATCAACTCATGCCCGGCTACACGCACTTGCAGGTGGCTATGCCTTCTTCTTTCGGACTTTGGTTTAGCGCTTATGCCGAAAGCCTGGTCGATGATCTCACGCTTTTGCAGGCTGCCTTTAAAATTACCAACCAAAATCCGCTGGGGTCAGCAGCCGGGTATGGCTCATCATTTCCGCTCGACCGCCAACTAACCACCGACCTGCTAGGTTTCGACTCGATGAACTACAACGTGGTTTATGCACAAATGGGCCGTGGGAAAATGGAAAAGACCGTTGCCTTTGCCATGTCATCCATTGCCGCCACACTTTCAAAACTGGCTTTTGATGTTTGTTTATTTATGAGCCAAAACTTCGGCTTTGTTGCTCTCCCTGATGAACTGACCACCGGATCGAGCATCATGCCACACAAAAAGAATCCGGATGTCTTTGAATTAATCCGCTCGCATTGCAACAAGCTGCAGGCCTTGCCCAACCAAATAACCCTAATGATCAACAACCTACCCAGCGGCTATTTCCGGGACCTGCAAATCATTAAGGAAGTTTTCCTGCCAGCATTCGACGAACTAATGAGCTGTTTGAAAATTGCCAACTTTGCCTTGGGCAAGATGACAATCAAGGAGAACATTCTGGAAGATGACCGCTACCAATACCTGTTTAGTGTTGAAGATGTCAACCGACTGGTTCAGCAAGGGGTTCCGTTCCGCGATGCCTACATCCAGATTGGAAAACAAATTCAGCAAGGCGAATACCAACCGAGCAAACAGGTGGCACACTCCCACGCGGGAAGCATTGGCAACCTTTGCCTCCCCCTGATTCAGCAAAAAAGAAATTTGATTATCGATTCGTTTGACTTTAAAAAAATGGATTCGGCTATCAAAACGCTACTAAAGTAAGCGACAACTGTTAATAAAACGTTATTTCTAAAATCCATCAATGTCAAAGTGATATCTGTCCTGTTTTTCGTAACTCCCGTGAATCTCACCTTTTTACAAAATAAAAACCAGAAATCAAAGATATTTCCTCATGTTTTCGAGCATGCAAAATAGGGCAGGCAATTGGATATTATTCAATTAATAGCTATTTTCGCTTTCACTTCATAAGTATTTTGTGGGTTTTGCTTAAAGATTTAAAGTAGTTGAAATTTATTCAATCTACTCGTGTTGTGTCTTGTAGTGACATACAAGGCTTGTGTGATAAAAATTAAAAAGGATAAAGAATGCAGTTAAGATTTCCAAAAACGCAGGGACTATATAACTCTGCCAATGAACATGACAATTGTGGGATCGGGTTTGTGGCCCATATCAAAGGTCAGGCCTCTCATGATATCATCAACAGAGGACTTCGTGTACTTGAAAACCTTGACCACCGGGGAGCAACCAGCGCCGATAACGCAACGGGAGACGGTGCAGGTATTTTAATGCAAATTCCTCACGAATACATCAAGTCTGTCCTGAAAATTAAAGTTCCGGAACCAGGCCAGTACGGCACCGGCTTAATATTCCTGCCTAAAAAAGAAAACGAAGCAGATATCTGTTTGGATATTCTGACTAAACATATCAAGGAAGAAGGATTGGAACTCATCAGTTACCGTGATGTGCCAGTTGACACTTCCGCGCCTGGCGAAATTGCCAAACTTACAGAGCCGGTTATCAAGCAGGTTTTCATCAAATCAAACCTGGAACCTGAAGCGCTGGAACGCAAGTTATACCTTGTCAGGAAACTGACAGAAAAAGCGGTGGCCAATTCCAACCTGAAACATAAGGAAGGATTTTATCAGCCAAGCCTTTCATCCAGAACCATGGTGTACAAAGGAATGTTGACCCCTTTTCAGCTAGGCGAATACTTTAAAGACCTGCAGCACGAAAAATTTAAGTCGGCCATTGCGTTGGTTCACTCACGTTTCAGCACCAACACCTTCCCAACCTGGGACTTGGCTCAACCCTTCCGGATGATGGCGCACAATGGCGAAATCAATACGGTAAAAGGAAACCGCAAGTGGATGGAAGCGCGCGAAGCCCTGCTGAAGTCAGAAATTTTTGGCGAAGATTTACAGAAAATTCTGCCAGTGATTGAAGACAACAAGTCCGATTCAGCTTCATTCGACAACGTGCTGGAATTTTTACATCTGACCGGACGTTCGCTGCATCATGCGCTTTGCATGATGATCCCTGAATCGTTCAACGAAAAGAACCCCATTCCGGAAACCTTAAAAGCCTTCTACGAATACCACTCAACCATTATGGAACCCTGGGATGGCCCGGCTTCCATGGTATTCTCCGATGGACGTTACATTGGTGGTACGCTCGACCGAAATGGGTTGAGACCTTCGCGTTATGTCATCACCAAGAATGACTTGATTGTGATGGGATCTGAAGTGGGTGTTCAGCAATTCGAGCCTGAAGAAATTGTAGAGAAAGGGCGTCTTCGTCCCGGAAAAATCTTACTGGTCGACACGCAGTTGGGCATCATCATTCCCGACAAAGAAGTAAAAGACCAGCTTAGCAAGCGTAACCCTTACGAAATGTGGTTGAGAGAAAACCGCATGCGCATGAAAGATATTAAAGTCAAAAAACGTGTTCCTTCTGAACTAGAAGAGTTTGAAACCCTGTCGCAGGTTTTCAACTACTCGAAAGAAGACCTGTATGACCTGATTCAGCCGATGGCCATCGGCGCTGCTGAACCGACCAGCTCAATGGGTAACGACACGCCTTTGGCTATTTTCTCAGAAAAGCCACAACTTTTCTTCACCTACTTCAAGCAGATGTTTGCACAGGTGACCAACCCCGCCATTGACCCGATCCGGGAAGGACTGGTAATGGCTCTGACAAACTACATCGGCTCGCTGCACTCCAATATTTTGGGGGAAACGCCGGAACACTGCAAGTTGATTAAACTTGACGGTCCGCTGATTACCAATACCGACCTCGGAAAAATTAAAGACCTGAAGGATGAGATGTTTACGCACAAGACCATCCCCATGGTATTTCCGGTAAAAGGCGGATTCAAAGCTTTTAAAGAAGCCTTTGATACGATGCTTGAAATGGCAGAGAAAGCGGTTGACGATGAAAAAAACTTCATTATCCTGTCCGATCGCAAGGTCGACTCAGAGCATGCACCAATTCCATCATTACTGGCGGTTGCTGCCGTACATCATCACCTGATTTCGAAAAAGAAACGCATGCAAGTAGGCATCATTGTTGAAACAGCCGAAGCACGCGAAGTCAACCATTTTGCCTTGTTGCTGGGCTATGGTGCCAGCGTCATCAACCCTTACATGGCATTTGCCGCTGTCGACCGTTTGGTGAAAGAAGGAAAAGTTGAGCTGGAATACAAAGATGCCCGCAAAAACTACATCAAAGCCATCGACAAAGGCTTATTGAAAATTCTGTCCAAAATGGGTATTTCAACACTCCGTTCCTACCACGGGGCCCAGATGTTTGAAGCGATGGGCGTCAGTCGCGAACTGGTGGACAAATACTTCACCGGAACAGCCTCGCGCCTGAGCGGAATTGGGCTGGAAGAAATCGCTGAAGAATACAGCCGGTTTCATCAAGCAGCCTACAAACAACCCAGCACCGCAGAAAAATTCCGCTTTGAAAGCTCGGGCGTATACGCCTGGCGGAAATATGGAGAGCACCACGCCTGGAACCCGGAAGCAATCGGGCTGCTGCAGTGGGCAACCCGCACAAACGATTACAGCAAATACAAAGAATACAGTTTACTGATTGATCAGGATAACAAAAAACCCGGGTTCATCCGCGGATGCTTCAAGTTCAAGCAAAACCCAATCCCATTGGATCAGGTTGAACCTGTCGAAAACATCATGAAACGCTTTGTAACCGGAGCCATGTCCTACGGTTCCATCAGCAAGGAAGCGCACGAAGCCCTGGCCGTTGCTATGAACACGGTAGGCGGACGAAGCAACACGGGTGAAGGTGGTGAAAGTTCAGACCGTTTCGGAACACTCAAACAAAGTTCAATCAAGCAAGTGGCATCTGGCCGTTTTGGCGTGACCAACAACTACCTGACCAATGCACACGAACTGCAAATTAAAGTTTGTCAGGGTGCCAAGCCGGGTGAAGGCGGGCAGCTGCCAGGATTTAAAGTCAATAAAATCATTGCCAAGCTCCGGAACTCAACCCCCGGAATTACGCTGATTTCGCCTCCTCCTCATCACGACATCTATTCAATTGAGGATTTGGCGCAGTTAATTTACGACCTGAAAGTAACCAACCCCCGAGCCAAAGTATCCGTTAAACTGGTTGCCGAAAATGGCGTGGGAACAGTAGCCGCCGGTGTTGCCAAAGCTTTTTCCGATTTAATTATCATTTCGGGAGGGGAAGGCGGAACAGGAGCCAGTCCGGCCAGTTCGATCAAACATGCCGGTTTGCCGGCAGAGATGGGGATTGCCGAAGCGCAGCAAACCCTGGTAATGAATAACCTGCGAGGACGTGTTAAGCTACAGGTTGACGGACAGCTTAAAACCGGCAAGGATGTGGTTTCCATGGGATGTCTCGGTGCTGAAGAATTCGGGTTCTCAACGTCGGCACTCATCACCATGGGATGTATCATGATGCGCAAATGCCACTTGAATACCTGCCCCGCCGGTATTGCTACGCAAGACAAGGAATTAAGAAAACGCTTCATCGGAAAATCCGAATTCGTGATCAACTTCTTCCGCTTTGTAGCCGAAGAAGTGCGTGAATACATGGCCGAAATGGGAATCGCTAAGTTCGAAGATCTTGTTGGACGTGCCGATCTGCTTGAAGTTGATGAAACCGCCACCAATTGGAAAATGAAAAACATCGACTTCTCCCAGGTATTACACATGCCGGAAGAATCAAAAAAATATGACATCCACAACACGCATCCAAACCTGAAATCGATCGATGATCACCTGGATCATAAATTGATCCGGGATTCGAACAAAGCCATTAAAGGGAAAGAAAAGGTCTGGATCTCGCATCCAATCATGAATACTGACCGGACAATCGGCGCCATGCTTTCGGGCGAAATTTCGAAGCGCTATGGCGAAGAAGGCTTACCGGATGATACCATCAGCTGTACCTTCCACGGTACGGCCGGACAAAGCTTTGGTGCCTTCCTGGTGAAAGGAGTTAACTTCCGGCTCGAAGGCGATGCCAATGACTACACCGGGAAAGGACTTTCGGGCGGTAAGATTGTGGTGGTTCCGCCAGCAGGATCAAATTTCAAACCCGAAGAAAATATCATCATTGGGAACACTACCTTCTATGGAGCAACCACCGGCGAAGGCTATATTCATGGCGTGGCCGGCGAGCGTTTCTGCGTGCGTAACTCCGGTGCAAAAACCGTTGTTGAAGGCACCGGCGACCACTGCTGCGAGTATATGACTGGTGGCCGGGTTGTTGTACTGGGAAAAACCGGACGGAACTTTGCGGCAGGAATGAGCGGTGGAATTGCTTACGTGCTCGATGTTGACGGCGATTTCGACTATTACTGCAACAAAGGCCTGGTTGAACTGTCACCGGTTGAAGACCGCACCGACATTGATGAATTGCAGGAAATGATCAACAAACACCTCATCTACACACAAAGTTCTTTAGCGGCAAAAATTCTGACCAACTGGGAAGAATACCTGCCGAGATTCGTAAAAGTAATTCCGTTCGAGTACAAAAAAGTGCTTGAAGAGCTGAAACTGAAGGAACTGGAACGTAAATTACAATTGACGGAAGATGATCCATCACGTCACGAATAGCGATTAAAGAACACATTGAGAAACACGAAAAGATTATACGATTATGGGAGATCCTAGAGGTTTTATGAAAGTTATCCGCAAAGAAGGCGGGTACAGACCTTTAAACGAAAGAATATATGATTACGGGGAAGTAGAACAGACCCTGAACGAAGAAGACAGAAGATTACAGGCCGCCCGGTGTATGGATTGTGGCGTACCTTTTTGTCACTGGGGCTGCCCGGTGGGGAGTAAAATTCCGGAATGGCAAGATGCCATTTACAACAAAAACTACGCTGAAGCCTACGACATTCTTCATTCCAGCAATAGCTTTCCGGAAATGACCGGCCGCGTTTGTCCGGCTCCGTGCGAAAAAGCATGCGTGCTGGCTATTCACAACGAGTCGGTTACCATTCGTGAAAACGAATCATCAACCGTTGAGAAAGCGTTTGAACTGGGATTGGTGAAAGCAAATCCACCGCAGTTTCGTACGGGTAAAAAAGTGGCCATCATTGGCTCAGGACCTGCCGGACTATCGGCTGCCGACTTGCTGAACCACGCCGGACACGAGGTAACCGTTTTTGAAAAGAACGATGCCATTGGAGGCTTGTTGCGCTACGGCATTCCCGATTTCAAACTGAATAAAGGAATCATCGACCGGCGTTTAGCGATTTTCGAGGAAGAAGGCATGATTTTCAAAACCAAGACTTGCGTTGGAAAACACATTTCAAAAGAAGAATTGCTGAATGAATACGATGCGGTTCTGTTGGCCACGGGAGCTGAACATCCCCGCGACCTGGTCACCGAAGGACGTGATTTGGAGGGCGTTCATTTTGCGATGGAATTTTTGACCCAGCAAAACAAAGTGGTTGCCGGCAGAAAAGTCAACCGGAGCAAGCGTATTTCGGCTGAAGGGAAACATGTGCTGGTGATTGGCGGTGGCGATACCGGCTCCGACTGCGTGGGTACCTCCACCCGTCAAAAAGCGGCCAGCGTCACCCAGATCGAGATTATGCCGAAACCTTCGGAGATCCGTTCCGACAACAACCCCTGGCCTTACTGGCCAACCACCTTGCGAACTTCCAGCTCGCACATGGAAGGGTGCGACCGGAAATGGGCGCTGTCAACGCGCCGCCTGATTGGTGAAAACGGACAGGTAAAAGAAGCCGAAGTGGTGGAAGTGGCCTGGGACAAAGACAAAGACGGACGTTGGATGATGTCGGAAGTTCCCGGAACAGAACAAATTCTAAAAGCAGACCTGGTC
>JAGXIR010000127.1 GCA_024635605.1 Sunxiuqinia sp. | reverse complement strand
TAAATGTTGGCCAGTGCCTGCTCGGCTTGTTTGCCAGCTTCGGTATCTTCGCTTCCAATCAATACCCGGTCGGCATGTAACAGATCCTGAATGGCTGTTCCTTCGGCCAAAAATTCGGGATTGGAAAGCACCGCGAATTGAGGAGGTGTTCCTTCCTTGCCTTTAGCATTGTCTAAGATGGTGCGAATAGCCTGGGCTGTACGAACGGGTAGGGTAGACTTCTCTACTACAATCTTATTTCCGGTAGATACTTCAGCAATCTGACGGGCACATAGCTCTACAAATTTTAGGTCGGCAGCCATACCTTTACCTACACCATAGGTTTTGGTTGGGGTGTTGACTGAGATAAAAATCATTTCCGATTCGCGGATGGCTCCTTCCACATCGGTGGAAAAAAAGAGGTTGCGGCCACGGGCTTCAGCAACTACCTCGGGCAGTCCTGGTTCATAAATCGGAAGCCTCGAGAGGTCTTCATCATTCCAGTCGGCGATGCGCTGGGGATTGATGTCAACGACGGTGACCCGGATGTGCGGACATTGTTGTGCAATGACGGCCATGGTTGGTCCGCCTACATATCCTGCTCCAATGCAGGCTATTTTTGTGATTTTTGTTGGAAACATAGGGTATATTTTATGGATTTGTTGTCAGTTGTTTGTTATCTGTTTCAAGTTTCAGATTCCAAATTTCAAGTTCCAAGTTGCGCGTTGTCACGTGGATTCGTGTTTAGGCGTCATTTGTTTCTGGGACTTGATGCTCGAGCCTTGATGCTAGATTCTGGATATTTGATGATCGATATTGCAACTTGTCGCTTTCTGTCATTTGTTTCTGGTTGTTGCACCTTCTTATTCGTGTTTAAAAAGTTCATAGGTGCATGAGTACATGAGTGGCGGCTGGCAATTTGCAGCTCGCAGCCTTCTGCCTACTGCGACTGGATTTTCTGTTTTCAGTTATCGGGTTGGGTATGTTGGACACTCGTTTCTGGATCGTATTTACTTATTTTACAATGATTCGTTTTAAAGCTTCCTTGAATCGAGGGATATCGTCTTGTATGATTTGCCAAATCATGTCTACATTGATTCCAAAGTAATGATGTGCCAGAATATTTCGTAAACCATAGATCTTTTGCCAGTTCATCTCTGGATGTTTGCTTTTGATCTGATCGGAGAGTTTTCCAACATGCTCGCCAATGACTATAAAATTCATCATCGTTGCATCAAAATCCCGATCGTTCTCAAAAAGCTCTTCTGCGGAACTGTAGGTTTTGGTGTAGCGTGAAATTTTCTCCAGCGTTTCCAGTAGCGAAAGTAGGATGTAATAATCTTTGTCAAGCATAGACTGCATCTTTCAGAACCAGCGGTTTAAAAATTGGATTGATCCATTTTTTCACACAAATATCGACCTCCCGATTGAATTGGTTTTTTATAAAATCTTTCAATTCAAGTTCAAGATCGTATAAATCAGGTGTGTTTGGTTCAAAAACGACGATGAGGTCAATATCGCTTGTCTCATTTTGTTCGTTTCTGACAAAAGATCCAAATAACCCAATTTCGATACAATGAAAGTGAGTTCTCAGGTATGGCTTCTTTTCCCTCAGAAAATGAATGATTTCATTGGATGATAACATGACTAATGATTTGAGTTCGGAGTAAAGGTGAAAAAATGTATGAATGTTTGATTCTTGATACTTGCTCGCTTGCGGCTCGCAGCTTTCTGCCTACTGGGACCCCCGAGGTGTCGGGGCAGGCTGGATACTGCGACTGTTCTCCTCTTCATTCCAACGCTCTTTGATGCTGCCGAGGAACTGGCGTCCAAAGACAATGCCTACCCCGACGATTCCACCCAAGAAAGTCCAGATAATCAGGATCAGCGGGCGGTTGGGTTTTGACTTTTGAAGCGGAACACGCACCGGTTCAACGATGGTCAATACAGGAGAATCTTCCTTGACCTTGATCTGTGCTTGTTCGAGTTGTTTGGCCAGTTCGGAATAGACCGAAAAGGCAATGTCGTATTCGCTTTGTAGTCGCTCGATTTCGGTTTGAGCAAGGGCGGAAGACACATTCCGGTTTTGGTCGCGGAAGCGGGCCAGCTTTTCCTGGGCATCCTGGAACTCCTGCTTTTTTTCGCTGTAGCGTTCCCTGATAAAGTCGAGTTGTTCCTGCGCTTTCTGAATCCGGTAGGTGGTAATGTAGCTCTGCAACATGAGCTGTGCTTTACGGGCTACCTGGGCGGCCAATGCCGGATCGTGAAAGCGGGCTGACAAAGTAAGAATTCCCTCTTTGTCGTTGATCTCCAGTGAGAGGTTTTGGTTCATCGTTTCAAGCACCTCTTCCTGTTGTTGGTTGAGGGCGATCAAGTCGCTGCTTCCACCAGAAGGCACTTCCGTTTCCTGGCCTTTCAAGGCTTTCAAAATTACGAAGGGTAGGCCAATGGTGTATTTCTTCAGATTACCCAATACGCCTGCTTTTTTGTATTCAGTATAATATTCGAACAAACTAACCGGGCGATCCATTCCGGCAATTTCAAAAGGCGTATTCATCAGCTCCAGTTGAAAGGAAACGGATTTTAGAATTTTGGGATACACCAGGGGCGAGAGCGTTTCGGTGCCACTGCTCATGTCGAGGTTGAAGCCCGCCATAGCTGCAAGAGAAGATAGTCCACCCAGCTTGGAGCCACCCGATTGCCCGGTCTGTGGAACCATGGTGGTTTGCACAGTGTACTCTTTGGGGCTTAGGAGTGCCAGAAATAATCCGATCAGCATTCCGAGCAGAATGTATTTGATGATGGTGCGACGACCGTCCCAGAGATCTTTGGCTAAGGCGATCAAATCGATTTCGTCGTCGGCAGTCGTTGGCTTTGCCGGTGTGGAGGAATTGTTATTCGTTGTTGTCATGTGTTTTAGTTGTTACGAAGGCACGATGTTACGAAGGCACGATGGTACGATCGAAGGCGAAGCACCTGCGAAATTTATTTTTGTTTTGGAGTCCATTTTTCAGGATGCCGGCTCATATTGATTAGCATTGCAATGACGTGTTCAAATTGGTCGTATAGTTCGTTATGGACAGATTCATTGATGTAATTGAACGAGTTAGAAAAATCCAACCAAACTTGCGTTTCTGCAGCCTCAGCTTCTGAATCAGATAATTTTGAAACGAAGTTTTTGGGGTACCGTCTTTTTCTCCAGGCTTCAGCAAGATTCGCACAAACTGACCTTGAACTTCTCCTGATTTGATCTGTCAATGCGAATTTTTCTTCAGAAGGAAATGACTTGGTTAACTCATGAACTCTTAAGGCTGCCTGATAGGCCTCATGGTAGACTTTCAAATCTTTATGTGACGTTATTTTTTCCATTGTATCCTTTTTAAATTCATTGTTTAGGATTTGCGTTTTTTATGATCTCGTGTCTTCTTGAGTTCGTCCAAACGTGTCGTCGTCAACTTATCTCAACACTGCGGCAATGGCAATGGCTAAGGAGGAGAAGGTGCTGGCAATGGCCAGCCACCGCGAGGTTTGATCGCCTGCCGGGCGTTCTGGTTTTTGCGGTACCACAATCTGACTGCCGGGTTCAGCTTCCGGATAGTTTCGGTTAAACAAGCCTTTGGTCACTTTCGTGGTTCCATCGCTGTAAATGACAAATACTTTTCCTTTCTTGGCGTTGGAACTAAATCCTCCTGATCGATTGACATAGTACTTAAGCGATTTATTTTCCTGATAGGCCAGTCCGATGGGGTTGAGTACTTCGCCCGATATTTTTACTTCCTGGCTGACTTCCGGAACGATTATTTCATCGCCTTCGCGAAGCACATAATCAAAAATAGAGCCCGGTTTTGCGAGGATGCTTTCCAGGCGTAACTCCAGTTTGTAGTTGTCGGCTATCTGCTTTTGGGCTGATTCGAGCAAGCTATCTTCCAGAGCGGTACGGATCGACTGTTTGACAATCTCGTCGTTAGTGCGGATCCGTTTTAGGATGGCTCCTTTGCTGTAGGCATGTGGAGTGAGTCCGCCGGAACGTTTCAACAGGTCTGAAACCCGCTCGGTTTTACTGCTGATACTGTACGGGCCGGGATAGGCCACTTCGCCCTTAATGGTCACTGTTCGTTGCTTGTTGTAGGAAGGTGCTTTCCGCACATAAATGTAATCGAAGGGTTGAATTTTGAATTGGGCATCTTCGGCGTTGATCACCAAATCGCGACCAATGGTAAACTGGTGCAGGGTGGCCAGTTGGTCGGAGACTTTGGTGGCTGACTCGCGATCACGTCGGCGGGCCAGTTCGATGAATGATTCACTGGCCGCTTCGGTAAAGCCACCGGCCAGAAACAGGAGGTCTTTCATGCTCATGTTTTCACGATAGGGATATTGCCCCGGATTGAGGACCTCCCCGTAAATACGCACGAAGCGGGCTTCGCGCATGCTGAAAATATCCTGAATAATAACCTGATCTTCTCTTTTTAATACGATGTCATCGGTTCCGTTCAGGATGTCGGGCACATGAAAGGCCATGGTTTTTGGGCTTAGATCTTCTCCCAGACGGATGATCACGCCCCGGTTACTGTAGACACTTTCCTTCAATCCTTCTGCTTTGTCAATCAATTCTGACAGTCTCATTCCTTCGCTCAACTCAAAGCTTCCCGGCCTGAAGACGGCACCGGAAATACTCACGCGGTTTTCGTAGCGGGAAATGATTTCGCCGGCAACAATGGAATCGCCATTTTGCGGGATGAAGCTGCCAAACTCTTCTTGTTTGACATCCAGTACTTTGAGTTGTGTTGCTGTTTTTCGGGTGATGCTCAGTCGATTCTGGTAGGCCTGGTCGGAAAAACCTCCTGTGTAGCTAAGTAAGTCGCTCAGACTTTCCTGATCTTTCAATTCGTAGTAGCCTTCGCGCTTAAAGGTTCCGGTAGCTGCCACCCGTTTGTTGTAAGTGGGGATAAACAGGATGTCCTGATCGCGCAGGGCGATGTTGTTGTCGGTATCGGCATGAATCAGAAAGTCGTACACATCAATTTGAGCCACGACCTTATTTTGACGGATCACCTGGATGTTTCGGAAGGAGCCGTTTTCATTCGGTCCACCCGACAGGTAGAGGGCATTGAATGCCGAGGCAGTGGCCGGAAGCGTGTAGGTTCCGGGTGTGTTGACTTCGCCGATCACGTTCACTTTGATGGATCGCAAATTGCTGATTCCGATCTCCGCAAAAGTGTTGGGCCGATCTCCGCCCATGTTGCTGTAGATGCCCACCAGACGCTGACGGATGCGACTTTCTACCTGGCTGAAATTTTCTCCGGCAACATGAATGGGACCTAAGTCCGGAATTTGAATGTTCCCGTTCACATCAACGGTTAACCGGTAGGTTTGCTGGCTGGCTCCCCAGATGTTGATCATCAGTTGGTCGTTAATCCCCAAGACGTAATTTTCGGGAATGGGAATGTTGACAGAGGGTTCAAAAGTCAGGTTTTGACTGTTGAAAAAGTTGAAGCCAAATATTTTTTTATTGAGGGGCGAGGGGTTAACCGGCGCTTTTTGTGACAGAGTATCCGCGGACGAAGCAGAAGGCATCGCATGTTGATTCCCTGAGTTGGTGGTGGATTGTCCGTCATAACGCAACGTACGGATGCGGCTTTGCAACTGGCTGATTTGGGACGGGCTTGCTCCACGTATTCGGGCCAGCTCAATGGCTTGTTCCATGGTCAGTCCCCGGTTGGATATTTCCTCTACAATTTGTTCGACCTGCTGGTCACTCAGGTTATTTACATTCACGTTGTTGGGAACCTGGGCCGATGGAATCAGGTAGCAGGCTAACAGACTGATCAGTCCGATTAATTTGAGCGTTTTACGTTGTATCATGCCTTGTTTTTTGTTGCTGTTGTTTGCGTTTTAATTTATTTGTTACTGGTCCAAATAAGCAGGGCCGGTGTATGGTTTAAATAGTCTTCTTTTTCGCTTTGGTTAATTCGCGTATAGTGAACTTTACGCGTAATCATTTTTTCTGCTTTGCGAATGTAGTTATTTATGAGTTTTCGGTCAATTTGATCGCCAACTAAAATGAGTTCGATTGTTTTCGAATCAATGCCCCGGGCAAAATTTCCGGACACGTAAGCCGCCTCAACATGCTCCAGTCGTTGGGCGATGTTTTCGACGATGGTGTCAATCCCGACCATCTTAATCAGGATGCTATGAATGTCGTCAAACAGCGGGTGTTCCTGATTGGCTTGAAAGTACTTCTTATTCCCGTCAAAGTAACTTTTGAGCAGACCAGCTTCTTCAAAACGATTCAGTTCAATCCTGATCGCGTTCGACGATTCACCAAACTCCTGCTCCAAACTGCGCAAGTAGCTTTTGTTGCTCTTGTTCAAAAAGAACTTGAGGATGATTTTTATTCGAGTTTTTGAAGTGATTAATGCATCAAGCATGAATGGGGGATTAGTTTTCAGTTGACAGTTTTCAGTCTCAGTTGGCAATTATCGTGCGTTCGTGCGTTCATCATTGATCGTCATTGGTTGATTCGCTGCTTACTGGTGACTTGCAGTTTTCTGCCTATTGGGACTGTTTTAAGTATTCAGTTTGTCAGTGTTTCGGTGTCGGCTTCTTACAGCTTCGCCTCCTCAGTCCCATTTGGTTGAGCACATTATAGGTGCAAAAAAGAAAAACTGACACCTATAACGTGTCAGCAAATTGAGCAACAAAATTACTCAATTAGTTTGAGAAACGGTTGAATTGATGTGAGAAATTGATGAACGAATTACATTCTTTAATTCACCAGCTTCTTCCATTAAAATCACTATTTCTTGGGATTGATGGAGGCCATCATGATCAGTAGTTTTGCTTTTCAGTTTTGGTACCACAATAGGGCGAGTTTATGTCCTGCAGTTAGGGTATTGCTCAATCGGATTCATTCAATCGAAACAAACATGTTTGCAGCAGCAGTAAAAAAATTATTTTATAAGAAGAAAGTCAATCACCAGGCGGTATTGACAATTCTTTACGGAGGACAGTCGGGTAACTCGGCCTTTCTTGCCAAGGAAGCGAAGAAGTATCTTCAGCGAAATGCCTTCACACCCCGGGTGGTGAATATGGCGAAATATGATTTCAGACAATTGGGGGAAGAAGAACATTTGCTGGTGTTGGTTAGTACGCATGGCGAAGGGGAACCTCCGGAGTCGGCCAGCCGGTTTTACCGGTTTTTGTTTTCCGAAGAAGCGCCCCGGCTCAATCGGCTGAACTTTGCTGTTTGCGCCCTCGGCGATAGTAGTTACGAGTACTTTTGCCAAACCGGCAAGGACATGGACCGGCGGTTTCAGGAGCTGGGAGGCACCCGCTTGCATGATCGGGTGGATTGCGATGTGGAGTTCCACCAGACGGCTGCTCAATGGCTCTCAGGCGTTTTGTCTGTTTTGCAAAATCATGGTGGTGAGAAGGCTGAAACCTTGCAGATTGAGGCAGAGACACAGCGTGAAACTTTTCAGGCCGTTATTCGTGAGAAATACCGCTTGAATGAAGGCCCGGATTCGGCCACCTTCCATGTGGTGTTGTCGGTTGATCATCGGGATTTCTCTTATCAGCCGGGAGATTCGGTCAGCATTGTTCCCCGCAACCCGGATTCACTGGTTCAGTTGGTTTTGCGTCGTTTGGGTTATACCGAAGATGTGGAGGTTAACTACGACGATGACAGTCATTCCTTTCAATGGCTGTTAACCCACTCCTTTGAACTGACCACCCTGAGCAAAGGATTGCTTAACCGTTACCAGGCGATAGCCAAATCTTCGGGGTTGGAGGCCTTACTGGCCAACGAAAAGACATTGAATCGCTATTTACAAGACCACGATGTTGCTGATCTCTTTGCAGACTTCCCAAGTCAAGCAGGGCCGGGGGAACTGGTTTTCGTTTTTCGGAAGCTGCAAGCCCGGCTTTATTCCATTGCCTCCAGTTGGGCGGCCCATCCCGGAGAGGTTCATCTGACGATCAGGCAGGTGTGTTTCTTCAAACGCGGACGTAAGCGCGAGGGTGCTTGTTCAGGCTACCTGAATCAATGGCTGGAAGTTGGCGAATCGCTTCCAATCCAGTTGGTGCCCAACGAGCAGTTTCGTTTGCCCGCGCAGCCTGAAACTCCGGTGATTATGATTGGCGCCGGCACCGGAGTGGCGCCTTTTCGTGCGTTTATGCAGGAACGGGCGAGGCAACAGGCTTCCTCAAAAAACTGGCTGTTCTTTGGCGAAAAAAGGCAGCAGCACGATTTTTTCTATCGTGAAAACTGGGCGAACTGGTTAAGCACGGGCAGGCTGAGCCGCTTGGACCTGGCGTTTTCGCGCGATCGCGATGAGAAGGTGTATGTGCAGCACAAAATCAGGCAGGAAGGGACTACCTTTTTTGAATGGTTAAATCATGGTGCTCATGTCTATGTTTGTGGCTCTGTTGCTATGGGGCACGCCGTTCGGGATACCATCCGCGAGCTTGTTGAAGCTGCCGGAAACCTGTCGGAAAAGGAATCGGAGAATTATTTGAATTCACTGATGGAAGAAGGTCGATGGCATGTCGATGTGTATTGAAGCTGGCACTACATCAGGAAACTG
>JAGXIR010000126.1 GCA_024635605.1 Sunxiuqinia sp. | reverse complement strand
TGGGCTACAAAAGAATCCCGGCAACGCCTCATGGACATTGCAATCGAGAACCTGAAAGCTTTTCTGAATAGAAAAAGGCTCAACGTGATTAACTAAAATTGGTTGATTTGGAAGCTATGTGTTGCTGGTTATTCTTATAAGTCGTCGTCTGAATTAGCGTCGTTAAAATCAATTTCATCATCAAATTCATCATAAATAGACAGGCGGCGTTTTGAGCCTCGTTCTTTCTTTACACTTTTTGGTGATTTGCCCCTGGAATCAATGTCTTCAAAATCCGCATGATTTTGTTTTTTTTCGGAGCTGCTTTTCGATTTCATTTTAATTTTACAGATCTAATAATTAATAACTTACTTCTACATAAATACCTTTCAGTATTGCTTTGGTAAACTAGAAAAAAATAATTCTATTTTCCAAATGGCTTACCCTGTTTTTTATTACTCAACACAGATTAATTTCAAATTGTTGTATTTTTCGATTTTTAAACCCAATGTTTTACAACAACAATTCTTTCCAACAAGTTTAAGCAGCTGCTTGTTACAACAACAAGAGAAACAGTAAAAGTATAAAATTATGAGTTTTACATTAAAAATTGGAGCACGTGCAATTGATTTTAACCTTCCCGCAACTGACGGGAAAAATTATACCCTGGCAGATTTCGATTCCGCTAAGTTTTTGGTCATTTTTTTTACCTGCAACCATTGTCCCTATGTTGTTGGAAGTGACGAATTAACAAAAACAACAGTGGAAAAATTCAAAGATCAGGGAGTTCAATTCGTCGGGATCAATTCAAACAGCCAAAACACGTACCGGGAAGATGATTTTGGACACATGGTCGAACGAATGAAAGTGCACCAGTTTCCGTGGGTTTATTTACGCGACGAAAGCCAGGAAATTGCTCAAAAGTATGGTGCGCTGAAAACGCCACATTTTTATGTTTTTGATAGCGGACGACGGTTGGTTTATACCGGTCGGGGAGTTGACTACCCCAGAGATGCTTCCAAGGTGAAGGTCAATGATTTAGAGCGAACTCTGCAAGAACTCACTTCAGGTAAAATGATTTCAGTACCATTAACCAATCCGATTGGTTGTAATGTGAAGTGGGAAGGAAAAGACAAACATTGGATGCCGCCCGAAGCTTGTGACCTGATATTTGAATGAAAAAGATTTAAAGCGGATGGCTGTGTTGTTTTGATCATGATGTCGTACTTTTGATTAGAAAAGAAAGCTTTTAGAAACAATTATTAATATCATGAACCGTTATTAGTTTGAACCAATATTTTATGTCATGAAAAAAATTGTAATCATTTTATTGTTCACATCATTTTTACTGCCCGCGGCAGCGCAATCACCAATAAACCTTGGTCTAAAAGGTGGAATTAATAGTACAAAATTAACCTCTGACCTGAGTGAATATGATGAAGAAAGTATCAATAAGTTTCACGCCGGTGCTTTTGTAAGAGTAAATCTTGGGAATATCTATGTTCAGCCCGAAGCGTATTTCAATTCCAAAGGTGGCGAGCTACATGGGACTACAGGTGGTGTCGTCAATTCGTTTGATCTGAAAACTGTTGATGTACCTGTTTTATTGGGTATCAATATCATTAAAAAAGGGCCGTTGGCTGTTCGTGCCAATGCCGGTCCGGTATTCACTTTTGTTACCGATAAAGAATTCGATGGTGATGGGGAAATGTTCGATAAAGACTATATCGAAGACAACTTCTTTGGCTGGCAATATGGCGTTGGAGCCGATTTTATGATGTTTACCCTGGATGTTCGCATGGAAAACAGCTCTGGTGAATTGTATTCCGGACCGGATTTTGAAAGTAAAAGCAAAAGTTTTGTTATCAGCCTTGGGTTTAAATTACTTTAGGTCGCATTGGACTCGATTCTTTTGATCTTGCAACGCTTTTTCTATTTTTGTTGAAGATCTTTTAAAAATGAAATCAATTATTTTTTCGATCATTTTTTTCCTTTCAGGATTTACGGTATTTGCCCAAGCCGATTCGGCGAAAACAAATACGGTAAATCCTGAATTTGATTTTATTTACCGGGAATTGTTCAACTTCCTGCCTAATTCCACGTTTGGTGAGTTATCCATTGAACAACCAGATTTATTGGCTTTCGATTTTAACTGGCAACCTGATTTAGTGATTGACTTCAGTTCGTATTCATCCAACAGAAATTTTACCATTTCCAATCATCATTTGACTTATTTTAATCCATTTGTCCATTCGCTTGGCATAACCAATCAAGCGCATTATCAGTTGAACGATAAGTTTACATTTGGCGGGAATAGTTTTGTTGGCAATTCAATTTTCAATCCGCTACCTGCCAATTCATCACTTCAGGATATGAGTATTCGCGGGGCTTCTATGTTTTTGCAATACAAAGTTTCGGACAAGTTTAAAATTGGAGGAAGCTTTAGTATTAGCAATCAGAATCATCCATTTCTCTGGTAATACTTCAAAGCCAGACTTAAGCATTTTGTTTCTTCCGTGGTTTTTTTATTCACTTTCCCGAGTTCCATTTTACCTCAGTTTTATTTCACTTTGGTCCAAAAGCAGATTTTCAGAAAAAAATATTCTTGTTTTTGTTGACTGGATGATATCGTTCACCCCCTAAATCTTGTTGTTTGTCGAAAGCCGCCTGATTAAGCCTCTCTGAGGTGTAATTTTTCAATTTGTTGCTCGTCTATTAGGTAAACAAGCAGAAAACAAGAGAGATTTATTTACCTCTCAAAACAGAAACAAATTTTAAACGATTAAATCCAAAGTCATGAAAAACAAAGTTATTACAGGAGTTACATTATTTGTGTTTTGTCTGGCAACATTTGCAGTGCAGGCAACCGAAACCGATCGTTCATTCAATGATTATGACATCGTAGCCGTCAGTAATCAAGATTTGTCAGCTAAGGCTGATAAAGCCTGGGTTTTATCTTACGACAACGAGGAAGCTCCGATTGTCATTACGTTGCATGAAACCAAAAGAACAAAAAACTATGTGGTACGCGCTGAGCATTTTGAGGTGTCCTACGTGTGCTGCAAGAAAGGATTCGGAGCATCATTGGTCAAAGCTGAATACAGCGAGATCCCTCAGGAAATTATAAGCCGGGTGATCAATTCTGAAGAACTGAATCGCCAGAAAATTCTTACTCCAAATCAAGTAACCGAAGATCAGGCGCTTGATTTGATTGCAGCCTATTTGCCAGATTTAATAAATCCAAGTTATAAACATCTGTTGAATTAGTAATTTTAGTAATCAAACAGAATCAATTCGAGAAGCTGCTTCCCCCCAGAAGCAGCTTTCTTTATACACAGCCGCAAACAAACCCGTCGGCCAGCTCATCTGTCTGTCTGCTCACCATTTCCTTTTCCTCATCCGTTCCTTTACACGCTTCACATACGGGCAAGTTCAGCACTAAATTTTTCGAGGTTTTCGCCGGATCCAATTTCTTCTCACAAACAAAACACTCGGATGTAAAATCATTCATCGCTCTTCAACTTTAAAGTGCAAAACTAACGAATCAAATGAAGAGGAAAGCAATCGGCATCGGTTTTTAGTCCGATTCGCATGCTGGATTGACAGCGAAAGCAATGCACCATGTTATTATGGCGTAATTTTTAGCAAAACAGCGCGTGGCATGATTATTATTGAAAAAAAACAAGACACGAATTAATAAACTTACACAGATTGACTACTTTTGTGTCCGTTCATGAATAATATATTAGAAATTCAAGATAATGACATTTGTAAATAAAATTTTAGGAAAATTTTTGGGCAACAAATCCGATAGGGACATTCGTGAGATTTCGCCAATTGTTGAACAAATAAAAATAGAATACGAAAGAATTTCAAAACTTTCAATCGAGGAATTAAGAGTTGAATCAGCCCGATTGAAACAAATCATACAGGATCGCATTCAACCAGATAAGGACGAGATTGCTGCGTTGAAAGCAAAGGTTGATGAGGTTGAAATTCAAGAGAGTGAAAAGATATACCAGCAAATTGATAAAATTGAGGAACAAATCAATGAAAAGATTGAAGTTGTTCTGAATGAGATTTTACCGGCGGTATTTTCTGTTGTCAAAGAAACGGCTCGTCAATTTAAAGACAATGAGAAGCTGGTGGTTAAAGCGACTGATTTTGACCGTGAATTGGCTGCCGGTCGCGATAGCATTCAAATTGAAGGCGACCACGCAATTTGGTACAATAAATGGATTGCAGGCGGATCGGAAGTGACCTGGGATATGGTGCATTACGATGTGCAGCTGATTGGAGGGGTGGTACTTCACCAGGGAAAAATTGCAGAGATGGGTACCGGTGAAGGAAAAACGCTGGTGGCTACTTTGCCTGTTTTCCTGAATGCTCTGGCCGGCAAAGGTGTTCACCTGGTAACAGTGAACGATTACCTGGCTAAACGTGATGCCGAATGGATGGGACCAATCTTCGAGTTCCATGGGCTAACAGTTGATTGTATCGATAAACACCGGCCAAACTCCGACGGTCGCAGAAAAGCCTACAATGCTGACATTACCTACGGAACAAATAACGAATTCGGGTTTGATTACCTGAGAGATAACATGGCGATCAATCCCCAGGATTTGGTCCAGCGTAAGCATCATTATACCATTGTCGATGAAGTTGACTCGGTATTGATCGACGATGCGCGTACCCCATTGATCATCTCAGGTCCGATTCCAAAGGGCGATATTCAGAAGTTTGATGAGTTAAAGCCGAAAGTGGAAAAACTGGTTGCCGCGCAAAAAAGCTATGTGAATCAGTGTTTGACAGATGCCAAGCGTTTATTGAATAAGGAAAACCCAACCAAAGACGAAAAAGAAGAAGGGGCTATGAACTTGCTAAGGGCGCATAAAGGCTTGCCAAAAACCAAGTCGATTATCAAGTTCCTGAGCGAAGAAGGCAACAAGGCGGCGATGCAAAAGATTGAAAACTTTTACATGCAGGACAATAGCAAAAACATGCATGTTGTTACTGACCCGCTTTACTTTATCATCGAAGAAAAACAAAATTCAGTTGAGCTGACAGATAAAGGAATTGATTTGATTTCAGCTGATGTGGACGATCAGGAATTTTTCATCTTGCCCGATATGGGAAGTATGATCGCTGAAATCCAGAATGACGAAACACTGACCAAAGAAGAGCAGCTGGAGAAAAAAGATCAGCTGTTGCAGAATTATGCTGTAAAATCGGAGCGGGTTCACACCATTAATCAATTGCTGAAAGCCTATGCCATGTTTGAAAAAGACGTGGAATATGTGGTGATTGACAATAAAGTAAAGATCGTGGATGAGCAGACCGGACGGATCATGGAAGGCCGTCGCTATTCCGATGGATTGCACCAGGCTATTGAGGCCAAGGAACGTGTAAAAGTAGAATCTGCTACCCAGACCTTTGCAACCATCACCCTGCAAAACTATTTCAGGATGTACCACAAACTAAGTGGTATGACCGGTACCGCCGAGACGGAATCAGGAGAATTCTGGGACATCTATAAACTGGAAGTTGTCGTCATTCCGACAAACCGGGTGATCATTCGTGATGACCGGGAGGATTTGGTTTACAAAACCAAGCGGGAAAAATACAATGCGGTTATTCTGGAAATTGTCGAACTAAATAAACTGGGACGACCTGCCTTGGTGGGTACCACGTCCGTGGAAATTTCGGAGTTGCTGAGCCGGATGTTAAAGATACGGGGGGTTAAGCATAATGTACTGAATGCGAAAATGCACGCCCGTGAAGCCGATATTGTCGCTGATGCGGGAGCAAGCGGCATGGTAACCATTGCCACCAACATGGCTGGTCGTGGTACCGACATTAAGCTGACAAAAGAGGTGAAAGACCTTGGCGGTTTGGCCATTATTGGTACCGAACGTCACGATTCACGCCGTGTCGACCGCCAGCTGCGCGGACGTGCCGGACGTCAGGGAGATCCGGGTAGCTCACAGTTTTTTGTATCACTGGAAGACGATTTGATGCGTCTTTTTAATTCAGACCGGATTACGGGTATTATGGACCGTTTGGGACTGGAAGAAGGCGAAGTGATTCAACATTCGATGATCACCAAGTCGATTGAGCGGGCACAACGCAAAGTGGAAGAAAACAACTTCGGTATTCGTAAACGCTTGCTCGAATACGATGATGTGATGAACTCACAGCGCGAAGTGATCTACAAAAAACGTTACCATGCCTTGTTTGGCGAACGTCTGGAAGTGGACTTGCTAAACATGATGTACGATTCGCTTGAAAATCTGGTGAACGAATACTATGGAAGCGACCAATTTGAAGATTTTAACATGGAGTTGGTTCGGTTGATGTCTCTTGAATCACCTGTTTCGGCAGAAGATTTTATGAAGCTAAAACCTGAAGAGATCATTGAGCAGATCTACCAGATGATGATCAAGACCTTCACCCGAAAAGTTGAGACAATATCAAAACAAGCTTATCCGGTTATTAAAGATGTTTACGAACGTAAATCGCACGTCTATCAAAATATTGTTGTACCGATTTCAGATGGCAAACGGATCTTTCAAATCATTACCAACCTCGAAAAAGCCTACAATAATCAAGGTAAAGAGCTGGTTAAATCGTATCAAAAGCAGGTTGTTCTTTCAACCATCGACGAGGCTTGGAAAGAACAACTCCGTGAAATGGACGACTTAAAACAATCGGTTCAAAATGCAACTTATGAGCAAAAAGATCCATTGCTGATTTATAAGTTTGAGTCTTTCAACCTGTTTAAAATCATGATTCAAAAGGTGAATAAAGATGTGGTTTCAACCTTGGTGAAAGGCCATATTCCAATCTCTGATCCGAATCAGATTCGCGAAGCCGATACCAACAGACGGACCGATATGAGCAAATATTCAACGCAAAAATCTGACGTTTCGGAGATAACTTCCCGCAGTGGTCAACAAGAGCGGAAAGAACCTCAGAAATTACAGCCGGTGCGCGTTGAAAAGAAAGTTGGCCGGAATGATCCATGCCCTTGTGGCAGTGGAAAAAAATACAAAAGTTGCCACGGAAAAAATGCCGAATAGCATTGTTGAGCGTGACTAATCCTGCATCAGGATTATAATAATAGTTTGTGCGTTGGCAAAGCGAAAATGTTTACCAATTCATGACTTCAAAATAGAACCAAATGGAATTTATAGCCTTTATTCACTGGAATGTAGATCCTGAAATTTTTAACCTTGGCCCGCTTTCTATTCGCTGGTACGGCTTATTGTTTGCCTTTGGATTTCTATCCGGCTATTACCAAGGCGAGTGCATGTTTAAGTTTGAAAATATCAATCTGGAGTGGTTGGAAAGCCTTTTTATCTACCTGATTGTAGCTACGATTATTGGAGCAAGACTTGGCCATGTTATTTTTTATGGATGGGACTATTATTCACAGCATCCGGCTGAAATTCTGAAGGTTTGGCATGGTGGGCTGGCCAGCCATGGCGGAGCAGTAGGGATTTTTATCGCATTGATTTGGTGGAGTAAAAAAGTATCTAAACGTTCGGTATTGTGGGTTTTAGATCGGATAGTGGTGCCCACTGCTTTGGTGGCAGCGCTGATTCGTACCGGGAATTTGATGAACTCGGAGATTTATGGTATTCAGACCAGCTTACCCTGGGGTTTTATTTTTGAGCGGAATGGCGAAACAGTACCTAAACACCCTACGCAGCTTTACGAAGCACTCGCTTATCTGGTCACCTTTGGGGTGATGTTGTATACATACTGGAAAACGGAATTACGCAACCGTCAAGGGTTTATTGTGGGGCTCTTTTTCGTGATGATTTTCCTGGCGCGTTTTGTCATCGAATTTATCAAAGAAGATCAGGAAGCTTTCGAAGCCGGCATGGCTCTGAATATGGGGCAGTGGCTCAGCATTCCTTTTATCGTGGGCGGCTTGTATCTTATGATCCGGGCACTGAAACGACCTCCGGTTGTTTATAAGAACTAATCCTCGCTGTATTTTTCAAACTCTTCAATGGTCTGTTTTCGGTTTTTTAGCTGATACAGGTAACTCTCTGTTTGCTTGCGGTATTGTGTTTGGTATGATTCCGTAGCCCATTGAGCAGCCTCATCCAGATTACCGATCATTTCGCTGGCAATAGCCAGGTTGTATTCCAGTTTGCTTTTCGCTGATTTGCTGTTGGTTTTGGCCAATAGCTCTTGCCAATGATCATACGCTGCGGCCCAATTATTATCGCGAATAGCTGACTCAAGCAGGGCTGAATTTGCGTCTTTCACGACAAAATAGCCTCTCATTTGCGTTTGCCATTGTGGAGATAGTCTCGTATCCAGCTCAAGAGCAACTTGGATTCCTGTTTCAATCAGCGCCCGCTTGACCGGCACAAGCCTGTTTGTGAATAAGTTTTTTTGTGAATAATCTGCTTCCGACCAGTAAATGGTATCCGCTACGATCAATTGCTGCAGGATTTCTTTTTTCGCAGGGTCGTATATTCTAACAATCACATCGTATTTGGAGTCGATGGAAGCTTCGTGCATTTCCGAATAAGGAACTTTCATATACTTCGTCATCACCTTATTCATGTAACGTTCCAAAACCAATAGTGCATCGGTCTGGTAGGTTTCGCATATTTCAGCAACATAATCCCACTCCAATAGTGGCAAAACTTTAAAGTAACTTTCGGTTCTTGGAATATTACGTTCTTCGGGAATCACGACGTCATATCGTCC
>JAGXIR010000125.1 GCA_024635605.1 Sunxiuqinia sp. | reverse complement strand
TACGGGTAGAAACATGCGTTGTGGTTCTGCACTTGAAAAACCAGCATTTTTATCGGAGGTCCACTGCATGGGTGTACGAACGCCATCACGGTCACCCAGGTAATAATTATCTCCCATTCCAATTTCGTCGCCGTAGTAAATGATTGGTGTTCCCGGCATTGAGAACAATAAAATATTCATCAACTCAATGTTCTTCCGGTCATTATCGAGCAAAGGAGCCAATCGTCGGCGAATTCCAAGATTTATTCGTTGTTTTGGATTTTGAGCAAACGCTTTATACATGTAATCCCGCTCTTCATCCGTTACCATTTCAAGGGTTAACTCATCATGGTTACGCAGGAAAATTGCCCACTGGCAAGAATCCGGGATTTCCGGTGTTTGCTCCAAAATATCGATCAGGGGAAAACGGTCTTCCATGCGCATGGACATGTATAAACGCGGCATTAATGGAAAGTTAAAATTCATGTGGCACTCATCGCCCTCACCAAAATACTCCGAGGCATCATCGGGCCACTGGTTGGCTTCGGCCAGTAACATTTTATCATCGTACTTCTCATCAATATGAGCTCTAAGCTTTTTTAGAAATTGATGCGTTTCCGGTAAGTTTTCACAATTAGTATCTTCTCGTTCATACAAATACGGAACGGCATCCAATCGTAAGCCATCCACTCCTATTTCAAACCAGAAGTCAAGTACTTTGGTAACCGCTTTATGCACACTCGGATTATCAAAATTCAGGTCCGGCTGATGTGAGTAAAACCGGTGCCAATAATAGGCTTTTGCTACCGGATCCCATGACCAGTTGGAGATCTCAAAATCCTGAAAAATAATCCGGGCATCTTTGTATTTTTCCGTGTTGTCATTCCAAACATAAAAGTCACGATAAGCGCTTCCGGGTTTTGCCCGACGAGCCCGCTCGAACCATTTGTGATCGCTTGACGTGTGATTTAAAACCATCTCGGTAATCACCCGTAATCCTTTTTTATGCGCCTCGCGAATAAATCGCTTAAAATCGGCCATCGTACCATAATCCTCATGGATACTGGTAAAGTCAGCAATATCGTACCCTCCATCTTTCAACGGCGATTTGTAAAACGGAAGCAGCCAAATTGCATTGACCCCTAACGATTGCAGATAGTCGAGTTTTTGAATCAATCCTTTAAAATCGCCAATTCCATCTCCATCACTATCTTTAAATGAACGCACATGACATTGGTAAATAATGGCATCTTTGTACCATCGCTTATTATTTTCGTTTTCCATAATTTAAGTTTTACATGAAATAGTCAAAATCTTTCTCTGAACGGACTTTTCTCCGCACCTTAAAAATCTGCACCGGCATAACACCCGGGTCAATCTCTACATAATTGTGGTCGCCATTCCATAAATAGAAAGCACCACTCAACAAGTCGTGCACCTGAAATGGAGTGTGCTCGTCCATTTCAAACTCTTCCAGAGGAAATCGTATCCAACCGGAATGCGTATGATGCGGATCGAGGCTCACAACAACCAAAATAATATTACTTAGGTCATCAGTCGTTTTACTGTAGCAAACCAAAGCCTCGTTTTCAATATCATGAAACTTCAAGCTGTGTGTATTTTGTAAGGCTTCATTTTCATGACGAATTTTATTGAGTCTCTTTATAATTTTCCCAAGATTATTGGGCTTATTGAAGTCCCAATTTTTAATTTCATATTTTTCTGAATTGAGGTATTCCTCTTTCCCCGGATGAGTAGGTGTATTTTCCATTAGCTCGTAGGCCGGACCGTAGATACCATAGTTGGAACTTAAGGTAGCTGCCAGTGTAACACGCTGAATAAAACCGGCGCGGTTGGCAACCTGTAAAAACTCCGGTAAAATATCAGGAGTATTGGGCCAAAAATTTGGTCTGAAAAAATCTCGTGCATCCGAATTCACCAACTCTTTACAATACTTGATAATTTCATATTTGGTGTTTCGCCAAGTAAAATAAGTGTACGACTGAGTAAATCCCTGCTTCGCCAAATTATTCATCACTTTGGGTCGTGTAAAGGCTTCGGCCAGAAAAATCACATCCGGATGTTCCTTTTTTATGTCCTGAATAGCCCATCCCCAAAACTGCATCGATTTTGTATGCGGATTATCAACCCGAAATATTTTCACCCCTTTCTCAATCCAAAACAAGAAAACACTTTTCAACTCGTCCCATAAATTTTTCCACTCCTCGGTTTCGAAGTTTAAAGGGTAAATATCCTCATATCTTTTGGGCGGATTTTCGGCGTATTGTAAACTACCATCGGGTCGTTGCTTAAACCATTGCGGATGTTCTTTCACATAGGGGTGATCCGGAGAGCACTGAAATGCCACATCCATCGCAATTTCAATTCCTTGTTCTGCTGCTTCATGAATCAGCTTTTGAAAATCATCCATTGTTCCCAGTTCCGGATGAATGGCTTTATGACCTCCTTCTTTTCCGCCAATTGCCCATGGTGATCCGGGCTCTCCAGGCTCGGCAGTCACACTGTTGTTCTTCCCTTTTCTGTTGGTTCCTCCAATCGGGTGAATAGGTGGCAAATACAGGACGTCAAATCCCAGATCGGCTATATAGGGTAAAAAAATAACCACATCGTTAAATGTCCCATGCTTTCCATCAGCCCCCAACGAACGGGGAAAGACCTCGTACCAACTGCTAAAATTTGCCTTGACGCGCTCAACACTTACTTCAAACTCTTTGGGATATAAAGTGACATGCTTTTTAACAGGATATTGAGTCATAATCTGGTAAAGACGCTGACTTAAAATAACATCAATTTTATCCTCTGCAGCTTTATCTTTAGCCTGAAAATCCTGAATTATATTTTTCAGAAATTCCTTTTCTTTGGCACTAATTTTTGAATTATTCTGAAGAGCTTCCGCTATAATCTCAGCACCAATTAACAAATCAACGGAATAATCCGTTTGGGCATCAATCCGTTTTAAAATATCGCGGTGCCACGATCTGAAATGGTCAACCCACGCCTGCACTGAATAAGTATACGATCCAAGTTTCGGAACAGTGAATTCTCCCTTCCATCGG
Source organism: Sunxiuqinia sp. (assembly GCA_024635605.1). Classification (GTDB taxonomy): domain Bacteria; phylum Bacteroidota; class Bacteroidia; order Bacteroidales; family Prolixibacteraceae; genus Sunxiuqinia. The sequence goes on along the minus strand of JAGXIR010000125.1, from coordinate 12,024 downwards.
TCATTCACAAGATGCTCCATCGCAGCAATGTGCCATTCCTTTTCTCCCTGAAAACGAAACAAGACCTCAGCACTCAACACATCATGGCTATCGCAAAAAATATCAGCACTAACTTCTACTTTGTCGTTTATTACTCGTTTTATAGGAAATATACCACAATCAATTTGCGGTTTTACATTTTCAATAATTACTCGTTGTAGACCATTCATAATCAATTAATTTGAATATATTAGAATTGCTTCTTTTGTCAGTTTTATTTTGTCACCCCCGGAGACTTGCTGTAGACTTTCTTCGCCTGGCCCCTTCCACTGTTTTGCCGATGAGTCCACCAATCTTTTCAATTGTCCGTTCATCGTTTCGGGTACTTCAAACTCGGCCGGCTGTTGATCGAAATTCATAAAGACCAGTATATGCCGGCCTTCCTGCCACCTTTGCAGTGTTAAGCTTTTCCCGGTATTCGTTATTTTTAAGTTGTCCTTATCTGGAAGTCGAAGAACCGGATTCGTTTTCCGAAGGCGAATCAATTCCCTGTAAAAAGCATGCATAGCCCGGTGCTCTGAGTTGTCATGAATGTTCCAGGAAAGTTTTGAATGTTCAAATGTTTCAGGAGAAGCCGGATCAGCCACTTCTCCCTGGTCATCGAAAAACGTCTCAAATTCATTTTTTCGACCCTCTTTGACCAACTGATTCAAATCCGGATCCAAATGGCTGACGAAATAGTAAAAGGGGTTGCGCTCACCATACTCTTCACCCATAAACAACATTGGAATATTGGGCGACACCAACATTGCCCCCGCCGCCAGCTTAGCCATTTCAAAACTGCTAAGCGAAATCAGCCGTTCGCCATGCTTCCGGTTTCCAACCTGATCGTGATTTTGACTAAAAATTACGAACTGCTCACCTCCTCTATTTTTTGTTGAGTTACCATAGGTCTTCTTTCTGTATTTCGAATACACCCCATCAAAGACAAACGCTTGTTTGATCGCTTTAGACAATTGTTCAGGTTCTCCAAAATCTTCGTAATAACCTTTTCTGTCGCCTGTTGCCAACACATGCAGAGCATGATGAAAATCGTCCGACCATTGTGCATCCAAGCCATAACCTCCTTTCGAAAAAGGGGAAATGTAACGGACGTCATTCAGGTGGGACTCAGCAATCAAATAATAAGATCTGCCCGTTTTCATGGTTAATTCTTCCAACTTTCCTGCCAACTGTTTTAAAATGTGTTCGGCACCAAAATCGAAAATGGCATGCACCGCATCCAACCGCAGTCCATCCATGTGAAAATCACGACACCACATCACTGCATTTTGAATAATATAATTTCGAACCTCATCCGAATGGGCAGCATCAAAATTCAATGGTTCTCCCCAAGGTGTGGAATATTTTCCCGAAAAGTAGTGGCCAAAATTGGACACATAGTTGCCTTCTGGTCCAAAATGATTGTACACCACATCTAAAATAACAGCCATCCCTTTGCTGTGGCAGGCATCTACCAGCCTCATCAGTTCTTTGGCACCGCCATACCCCTGATGCACAGCAAAAGGATAAACACCATCGTACCCCCAGTTACGAAAGCCACTAAACTGTGCAACCGGCAGTAATTCAATGGTATTAACTCCCAAGTCCAGCAGATAATCCAATTTTGAAATAATCCCCTCAAAAGTGCCTTCAGGAGAAAAAGTCCCGGTATGCAACTCGTACTGAATCATTTCTCCAAGAGGAATATTTTCCCATTTATTGTCTGTCCACTCAAAGCTATCCAGGGCAATCACTTCGGAAGCTTCGTGCACGCCTTCAGGCTGCGCAAGGGATGCCGGGTCGGGGAACGCGTGCTGTCCATCCAACTCGTACTTATAGCGGGTTCCGGGAGAAGCGTCAGGAACAGTTACCGACCAATAGCCGTATGGCTGCTGGTTCATCGGCACCTCAGATTGTGGAAAATCAGTAACAAGTTTAACCGATGAAGCCTTTGGAGCCCATAAATTGAACGTAAAGCCTTTGTCTTTTGAACGTACTGGAAAGATTGTTTTTAGTGTCATAGATATCGTTATTTATAAATTGTCTTTTTACGACGCCACCTGAAGAAACAAACTGCACGTGACCTGCTGAAATACAAAATATTAGATTTAATCCGACATCGTGGATTCTATTTCAGTAGACAAGTGTTAGTGCGAATATTCGTTCTTAATTTTCGGTTCATTAAATAAGCGGTCTAACACGTTTGTCTCAAAAAATTTGTTTGTCGTTTAACTTCTGTTGTTTGTGGCACGATTATTTATTTATCCACAATGGTTTCTGATTTTTCAGATATCCAGGCCCAACAGCTTGTACACATTTTTATTAATCAATTCGTATACCAAAATGAAAAAATATAGGTCACAAGTCTTACCCGGAAAACCATATCCACTTGGAGCAACTTATGATGGAAACGGAGTCAACTTTGCCATCTTTAGCGAAAATGCAACCAGTATTAAGCTGTGTCTTTTCAATTCTTCTCTGGATGAGGAAGAATATGCACAGGTTGATTTTGATGAAGTAACTGACTATGTCTGGCACCTCTATCTACCCGGACTAAAACCAGGTCAGCTCTACGGCTACCGTGTTTATGGCAGATATCAGCCTAAAACAGGCATGCGGTTCAACTCGCAGAAATTATTAATTGATCCTTATGCCAAGGCTATTTATGGACGGATCGATATTCATGAGAGCATGTTTGATTATCGTTTAAACCCCGAAGCAAAAAAACCAGCACCTAAGAAAAACATTGACGACAGTGCTTTTAAAATGAATAAATGCGTGGTTATTGACACCAGTTTTGACTGGGAAGGAGTTCAAAAACCTGAAATCGCCATGCACAATTCAATTATCTACGAATTGCATGTCAAAGGCTTTACAGCGCAGCATCCCGATATTCCTGAAGAAGAACGGGGAACATACAAAGGACTGGCAAACCCAAAAATTATCAACTACTTCAAGGAATTGGGCATTACGGCTATCGAGCTGATGCCAATACATCATTTTGCTCACAATAAATTTCTGCTGGATAAAGGGCTGAACAATTACTGGGGGTACAATACTATTGGGTATTTTGCTCCTCATGCCGAATATAGTGCGTCCGACTCGCAGGGAGATCAGGTTATTGAATTTAAAGAAATGGTGAAAGCCTACCACAAGGCCGGTATTGAAATAATCCTCGATGTGGTTTACAACCATACAGCCGAAGGAAATCAATTAGGCCCGACACTGGCATTCAGAGGTATTGATAACGAGAATTATTACCGACTTGAACCTGAAAATAAATATTACTACACCGACTACACGGGGACGGGAAATACGCTTAATATGCTCAATGCAAGAACCCTGCAACTCGTAATGGATAGTTTACGCTATTGGGCCAACGAAATGCAGGTTGATGGTTTCCGTTTTGATCTGGCATCAACTTTAGCACGAGGATTATATGAGGTCGGTAAACTGTCAACCTTCTTAGATACCATTCATCAAGACCCGACTATTTCTCAGCTCAAACTGATTGCTGAGCCGTGGGATTTAGGTGAAGGAGGTTATCAGGTTGGAAACTTCCCCGTATTGTGGGCTGAATGGAATGGAAAATACCGCGACTCGGTGCGTAAATTCTGGCGAGGCGATGAAAGCCAGGTAAGCGAACTGGCTTTCCGGCTAAGCGGCAGTAGCGATTTGTATGAAGATAACGGGAAAATGCCTTCGTCCAGTATCAATTTTGTGACGGCACACGATGGGTTTACCTTACATGACCTGGTCAGCTACAACAATAAACACAATGATGCTAATCTGGAAAATAGTATGGACGGGGAAAGTCATAACCTGAGCTGGAACAGCGGCGTTGAAGGACTCACCGACGATGAAGAGATTATTCAACTTCGGGAGCGAAGAAAACGAAGTTTCCTTGGAACCTTACTATTAAGCCAGGGAGTACCCATGATCAGTCATGGCGATGAATATGGCAGGACACAGCATGGCAACAACAATGTGTATTGCCATGATAACCAATTGACCTGGATGAACTGGGATTGGGATGAAAATCAACAAAAGCTTTTTGAATTCACAAAAAAAATTATCCATATCCGAAACAACCATCCCGTTACGCATCGACGTCGTTATTTCAAAAATCGCCGAATTCAAGGCGAAGGCATTAGAGATATCCGTTGGATAAATACCGATGGTATTGACATGAGTCAGGAAGAATGGGATACCAGTTTTATCCGGGGAATGGGTATGCTGCTCAACGGTGAATTGATGAAAGAGATTGATGAAAATGGCAAGGTGCTGGGAGAAGATATTTTGCTGATTCTGGTAAACAGCTTTTGGGAACCCATCTCTTTTACCCTGCCCCATGAGGGATTAAACACCGACTGGGAAGTACTGGCAGACACCTACCAGCTTCCGGAAGATCTACCTCCCAAACAAGTTTCCAACGTTTTTGAAATAGGAGGAAGATCCCTGGTCTTGCTAAAAAACATCAAATAACAGGTGATCCGGCTGTTCTGTAAAACCAAACTTCTACAGCATATCTTCCGGTGGACTCATTAAAATCCGGTCGCCTTCCTTGAGACCATCCAAGACAACAGTCATCCCCTTGTTTTCAGCTCCAAGCTCAACGGGTTGTCGGGTAATAACACCTCCTTGCTTGAGATAAACAATACTTTGTCTACTGTCGCTATACACTGCTTCAACAGGAATAAGCGGACGATCCTGATAATGGTCAAAAACAATATGATTGGTACAAGTCATGCCAGGTTTCAAATCGTCATCACTTTCCTGAAACCGAACAACTACCTTGAATACTTTCATTTCAAAACCGGGGTGATCTTCACCTATAGCGGCGATGTAAATTACTTCTCCTGCATAGGATTTGTCGGGCAGGGCTTCGATTGTAATATTGACGCTGTCTCCTTTGCTGAGTTTCGAGATATCGATTTCTTTCACATAAGTTTCCGAAATCACAGACGACATATCCGGTAGTGTGGCAATGAGAGGACGCCATATGCTTATTTCATCATCTTTGGAGTACTTGGTTCCATTCCAGTTCTTCCCAAACATTACAATACCATCTTCCGGAGTAGTGATCCGGGTAGCCACAATAGCTTGTTCATATCGCGCAATCAGATCTTCCAGCCACTCTAGTCTGCGCACATCGCGCTGCACTCTGGTCTTCCAGCGGTTTTGTTCCAACAAATAGTCACGCCGTCTTTTTTCAACTTGAATTTCTGCCTTTTGGTAGGCCATCTGAGTTTTTCGTTGATAGGCTTCTGATTCGTATTGAGATTGCTCCAGGTCAATTTTATTGTACTCCAGGTCAAGTACCGCATTGGTAATCTCTTCGCGCAGCTGGGTAAGCCTAACAGTACTGTCGATCTTCGCATTTTTCAAATCGGCATCACGCTTTTCCTTCTCCTGCATGCGATCACGCAAACGGTTTGAAATCTCCGTCTGATCGAGTTGAGCGATATAATCACCCTTTTTTACAATCTTTCCCTCCTCAACCATATCAACAATTTTTATTTGATAAATGCGGAGTTCACGATCGCGAATCACCAACGGGAGATCAATTTCAGCCGCTTTCTCGCCTTTTACTTCGCCCACAGTTTCAATGGTAGCATCCAATTTGCCAAGCTTAACCACATAACTTTTTCCTCCAGCAACAACTCCACCATCCACCAGCAAAAACAAAGCAGTGGCAAGAATCAGTAAAGAAGGAATTCCCCAAATCAATAGTTTTTTGTTCTTCTTCATGCCCTTTAGTTTTCAAGGATTTGTTCATACTCTTCAGACAATGCTGCTCCCTGTGCAAAATCGAACAACGTCAGACGCCTGATGGTATAGTAATAGCGCCAATAAGCGCTGAGTGCCTGAATATAATCTTTACGGGCTCGCTCGCGGTCGTTGCGGGCCTGGTTCAGGTTAATCACATCCACCTTCCCAATCAGAAAGCGTTGGAAAGTCACTTCAAAACCTTGCTGGGCAACGGTGTCGGCCAGGGCGGCATTTCGAACCTGGGCTCCCTGCAAGTTAAACTCCATGACGGTTTGTGCAATCTCCTGCTCAAAATCAATACGAGCTTGCCTCACCGTCGCTTTTACCACCTCGCGGCTATATTCGGCCATCTGGTAACGCCCTTTACGACGCCCCCAATCAATGAGTGGAATATTAACCCCCAACCGCAAACGTTGGCTTTTCCCAGGATTGTCATACACATTTTCAAATTCATTCGAGGATTGATCCAATCCGTAAGAGGCAAAAATGCTGGTATTCAAACCGGTTTCTGACTTAGCCTGGGCAACTCGCTGATCTTCCTGCAACAACCGCTGCTGTTGATCCAGTATCTCAGGATTGTTAGCTAGTGCCTCTGAGATAGCATCACCCGCTTGAACCTCAAGTCTGGGAATCTTGCTGGGCACAATGCACGAAATCTTCGTGTTTTTGTCCAATCCCAAAAAGGAGTTTAAATCGGCCTGAGCCCGCAACAACTCCAGCTTGGTTGTGTTTAAGGCCTGCTCGGCTTTCAGTTGACTGAGCTGCAAGTTTAGCAATTCGTCCTGGGTTACTGTTCCAACCCGGAAACGTCCTCTCCCAATCTTGTATAAAGTATCGGCACTGGCTTTGTTATTTTCGGCAATAGCGAGGTTAATTTCAGCAGAAACCAAGCTGAAAAAGCGCTGATTAGACTTAATGGCCAACTCTTCCCGTGATTCAATAAAAACCTTTTTTGCTTTTTCATATTTCAGCGGTTCAATCTTGGCCTGCCATTTTAAACGGTTGTAACCATTCAAATCTTGCCGGTAACCAATGCTGATTGGAGTGGATTGATACGAGTCATTCTGCCCGTCGCCCAGGTTTTTAACAATTCCCAAATCGGAACGCAAAAACAGGCTCCCTCCTGTTAAAGCCACATTCTGATTCAATGCCAAACCAAAATCCGAATTCAGGTACTCCCGTTGAACGTATTCTTCTTCATTGGTTTGAAAGTTATATTCGCGCGCCCGATAGCGGTTAAAATCCAGCGGTGTGGCATCGAGCGAAAGACTGGGGAGCCGGTCGGCTTTGAAATAGCGATATTCCCAATAGCTTGCCCGGAACATATTCTCATTCCGGAAAGCATCCAGCGACTGCTGCGAAGCCAGTTCAATCACATCGTTCAACGACAGCCTCAGGTGATTTTCCTGGGCCAGAGATGAAAAAGAAATAAATAACAAAAGGATTGTTGATCGTAAATATTTTGCTTTCATAATTGTTTGATCATTTCAGGTTAATAACGAAGTGATTCTACCGGATCTTTTTCGGCCGCTTGCTTGGCTGGCAGGTAACCAAAAATAATTCCGACAGCAGCCGACACCCCAAAGGCGATAAAAATGCTAAAAAATGAGACGATGGTTTTTATATCGAAAACCGCTGTAATAATCATGGATAAACCTACCCCAAGGATTATTCCGATGATACCTCCAAAAACACTGATCAGGGTTGATTCGGATAAAAACTGGACGATGATGTCTTTTTGTGATGCACCAATGGCCTGACGCGTTCCAATTTCACGAATCCGCTCCATGACCGAGGCGAGCATAATATTCATGATTCCAATTCCACCAACAATTAGTGAGATGCCGGCAATAGCTCCCAGCACGACATTAAAAATATTTTTGGTTCGCTGTTGTTGTTTGAGCAACAACTCAGGAATAGTCACTTCAAAATCATATAGTTGCGAATGGCGGCGATACAACATGCGTTTCACAACATTAGCGGTTGCACTCAACTGCTCAGTTTCCTTCACCTGGATGATAATTTTACTTAGCTGATTCATATTTTTATCCTGATCCATGACTGGACCCGAACCACCGTTATTGCCATTTTCCTGGCGCGAATTCGCGAGTACGACCTCGTCGGCACGAATGAGCGCCCGATTTTTAAATCGTAACAAAACGGTTTGCACCGGAACAAAAATCTTATTATCCGAACTGCTGATCCCCATTTCGTCGGAAGCCGAACTTGTAAAGTCGCGCTTTTCAACCACACCAATCACCTTCAGCCAAACATGTCCGCACTTAATACTTTTTCCAATCGGGTCCTCCTGATTGAAGAAAACATTGCGAATGTTATCGCCGATAATGCAAACTGGCTGTCCCAAGGTACTTTGCGCTTCGTTAAACAGCTGACCCCCTTGCAAATTGATGCTAAACACTTCAAAATAGCTGGCCCCTACGCCTTCAAGCACCACGGGATTACTTTTACCATTCAGAATAGCCGAATAGTTAAATGAAATAACCGGGCTGACTTTGTCCACTGCCGGAATGACCTTGGCAATAGCTTCGGCATCGAGCAAGCTCAATCCTTTACTGAACTTTGATCTGGCCGCCGACTCTTCTCCGGTGCCTGAATCCTTTCCGTCGACACTCACCGCAGTTGGTGTAACCACAATGTTGTTGACTCCAACCATTTTTATCTGCTCCAAAATTTCTTGTTCAGCTCCATTTCCAATGGCCATCATGCTGATGACTGCTGCGACTCCAAAAATAATTCCTAGAGCAGTCAACATCGATTTTAGCCGATTGTCGAAAATGGCTTGAATTCCGATGATCACATCGTGAAAATATCGTTCGATCCACATAGTTTATACTAATTACCGGTTGAAGTTGACTGTCTTTGTATCGTTCCCGTCTGTGCGCCAGATTCGCCTGGAGGAACCGGCTTGGCCTCAGATTGCTTGCCAAAATCTTCTTTAGCTGCTTTTTCGGCTGCCTCGCGCTCTTCTTTCTCTTTCAACAACTGCGCATAAATCTCAAGGCCTTCATAGTTCAAATCATCCGTTTCGTCTGGTGCCGAAAGGAGAATTTCATCGTCTTCAGTCAAGCCATCGCTCACGAGAATATAATTTTCGTTGGCATCCCCAAGCGAAACAATCTGCTTGACCAATCCTGCACGGTTCGACTTATAGACATATTGCAAACTATCGTTTAAAAAAACTGATTCAAGAGGAATAAACAAGGTATCTTGGAAGTTTACTGCCTGAATAATATTGCTCGTGGTCATAGCCGGCCGCAAATCAGGATCAACATCAAAAATCTTAATTTTTACTTCGAAAACCTTCGCATCGCTGTTGGGCATATTTTGACCCACATTAGCCATCGAAATAACTTCGCCTGAGAGTTCCTTGTCAGGAAACGCGTCTACGCCAACTTTTACCGGTAACCCTACTTCTACTTTCGAAATATCAATTTCGTTGATAAAGGTTCTTGATATGAGGTTGGTCATGTCGGGGATGGTGGCAATAATCGGATTCCACATAGTCACTCGTGAGCCGACTTTGGTCACCCCGCCATAGCCATACTTATAATAGGTGAGTAATCCTGACTTGGGAGCATAAATTTCGAGCGAATTGTACAACTCGCGGAGTTCGCTCAGCCGATCCTCAATCTGGCGGTAGTTAATAAAGCGACGGGTCACCCGGTTTTCCTCCTGTTCACGCTTTAACCGGTAAGCATTCTTTTCCTGCTCATATTTACGAAGCGCCTTGTCATAGTCCATCTGAGCCTTTTTCTGAATGGAAGGCGACTCGTAAATTGACTCCTCCGTCACAAGTTTCCTTTCTTCCATATCGAGTTGTGCATTGATAATGACATCGCGCTGGTTACTTAGATTCAGGTTCGAGTCAATCTTGGCATCCTGAAGTGCTGTCAGTTCCTGTTCCAATTCATCTTGGGTGCTTTTTATGTTTTCTTCAACTGCCTTGTGATCTAATGTACCTACGTAATCACCCGAATCAACATAGGTTCCCTCATCAATCAGGTCGGTGATTGTCAATTCGTAGATCCGCAAATTGCGGTCTTTCATTTTCTCCGGGATGGTGATATTTTCAGAATTTTCTGACTCCAATTCTCCTGAGGAATAGATTTGAATTTCAAATGGTCCCCTTTCAACTTCCACGCGAATGTCGCTAACGGTCTGGTCGCTGCTTTGTAAAATCAAATAGCCAACGATCAATAAAAGAGGAATAATGGTAATGAGTAAAATCTTCTTGTTTTTCATTCGTATTCTGTTTCACTTTGGATTAGACTTTCGATATCTGTATTTTAAAATGCTTCCCGTCTAGGTTGAGCTTCAGGCTCCGAAGAATTAAACTCCTTCAAAACGTCATGTCGATGCCCCTATGGATTTAATTCGTCTTTTATTTCGGGTTTCGGCTTAACAATATTTATGCCAACTACCATAGGCTAGAACTATTTTTTTTGAACCAACGTGCTTTCAATTCACGAAAAATGAAAGAAACGATGGTTCACCAATTTGATGACACGGAACGGCAAAGGAGGAATACTCCTGCTTTGCTGCTATTTTAAAAGGGCTGGTAACGCCACAACAAAATTTAAGAACACAATAAATTGTGTTCTTAAACATAGACTGCCCCCAGATGGCAAAGTTTAATTGGAAGTAATCTCTTTTATTTCAGCTATGATTTTTGCAGCTAGCTTGCCGGACGAATCTGCATTTTTTGCTTCAGCATAAATACGAATAATCGGCTCAGTATTAGACTTTCGAAGGTGAACCCACTCGTTTTCGAAATCAATTTTCACCCCATCAATATCGTTAACATTTTCGTGCTTATATTTTTCTTTCATCTGCACCAACACTTCATCTACATCAATTTCGGGTGTCAACTCAATTTTATTTTTCGAAATAAAGTAGTCCGGATAGGTCTTCCGAAGTTCGGTGCATGTTTTGCCCGATTTGGCCAGATGCGTCAAAAACAGAGCGATTCCAACCAGCGCATCGCGTCCGTAATGCGAGGCAGGATAAATCACTCCCCCGTTTCCTTCACCACCGATCACCGCCTTGGTCGCTTTCATCTGGGTAGTCACATTCACCTCGCCAACAGCCGAAGCCGTATAGCTGCCACGATATTTCTCCGTCACGTCGCGCAAGGCCCGGGTTGATGATAAGTTTGAAACGGTATTGCCCGGCGTTTTCGAAAGCACGTAATCGGCAACAGCCACCAAAGTATATTCTTCGTTGAACATGCTACCGTCTTCGCTGATAATGGAAAGGCGATCGACATCCGGATCAACCACAAAGCAAACGTCCACCTGGTTTTCCTTGACCAACTGGCAAGTTTCCACCAGGTTTTCGGGAAGTGGTTCGGGTGTGTGGGCAAAATGACCGGTGGGCTCATCGTTGATTGGCAGAATACTTTGCACACCCAGTGCTTTCAGCAAAGCTGGAATAGCGATTCCGCCAACCGAGTTGACGGCATCAAAAGCCACCCTGAAATTGGCTTTGGCGATGGCCTGAGCATCCACCAGCTCCAATTTGAGCACATGGTCGACATGGGCCTGCAAGTAGTCTTTTTTAATGATTGATCCCAGGTCGAAAACATCAGCAAAGTGAAAATCCTCCGCTTCGGCAAAGGCCAGGATTTTGGCGCCTTCATCAGCCGATAAAAATTCGCCCTTTCCGTTTAGCAGTTTCAGTGCGTTCCACTGTGCCGGGTTATGACTGGCTGTGAGGATAATTCCGCCATCGGCCTGCTCTTTCACCACGGCCAACTCGGTGGTCGGCGTAGTAGCCAGTCCGATGTTAATCACCTGACAGCCCATGCCGTTAAGGGTAGCACATACGATGGCTTCAACCATTTCGCCCGAAATGCGGGCATCACGGCCAACCACCACTGTGGGCTGTTTCTTTCCGGTTGCTTCAATAGACCAGCGGGCATACGAAGCTGTAAATTTCACCACATCGAGCGGACTTAAGCCATCGCCTGGCTTTCCTCCAATGGTTCCTCTGATTCCTGAGATGGATTTTATAAGTGTCATAAATAATTCTAATTGAGATGAAGTTATTAGATTGAAAATGAGTTTACATGTAGTTCAAATACTCATCAATTAAATTCAGTAAATCCTGATTCTCGCCATAGGTTTTAAAATTTTCACTTAACTCTTTATCGTTGAACGAACGTAAGTTGAGAATAGTGTGATTGATGATTGACTTGGGGAAAATTTGATT
>JAGXIR010000124.1 GCA_024635605.1 Sunxiuqinia sp. | reverse complement strand
GGCCCGATCTTTCCAATCAATTTCTATCATATATTATCGTTCTTAATAGTTTGCTAAACAAACATAGTATATTTAGTTCTAATAACACTAATGGAACGTAATTAAATTCATTTTAATTGTCATTTAGTTCACCCCAGGCAACGCCCCATATATAGATATTAAAAACGTACTCTTTAGAACTCTCCTGCTGCACAAAGTTTCATCCACCAAAAATCCAGCCTAAAAGACCGGGTTCCTGTATTGTTACTTCTATTTTTTTCTTCTTCTAAAACACCGCTTCCACAATCTTACGGGCATTGTCGGACACGCCGTAGGTGTATAGATGCAGGCTAGGCACTTGATGTGCTACCAGGTCTTTCGACTGGTAAATGGCCCACTCGGTACCCACCACTTTAGCATCGTCGTTACTCTTGCATTTAGCCAGCTCAGTCGTCAGTTCCTGTGGCAAATCAATGCTGAAAATCTTAGGCAAAACCGTCAGCTGGTTTTTCAGGTTGATGGGTTTGATTCCAGGGATGATGGGCACCGTAATTCCGGCAGCCCGGCATTTATCTACAAAGTTGTAGTACACTTCGTTGTTGAAAAACATCTGGGTGACAATGTAATCGGCTCCGGCATCGACCTTCCTTTTCAGGTAAACCATGTCCGTATCAAAATTGGGGCATTCAAAATGCTTCTCCGGATAGCCCGCCACGCCAATGCAAAAATCCAGTGGCGAATTGTTTTTCAGGTCAGGCTCCAGGTATTTTCCTTCGCGCAAATTCACAATCTGATCGACCAACTCGCTGGCATTGGAATGGCCATCCGCATTGGGGCGAAACATGTTGTCGGTTTTCAGGCCATCGCCCCGCAAAGCCAGCACATTGCTGATTCCCATAAAATTGAGGTCGATCAGCACGTGTTCGGTTTCGCTTTTTGAAAAGCCTCCACACAAAATGTGCGGTACCACCGGAATGCCGTATTTGTGCTGAATAGCCGCTGCAATGGCTACCGTTCCCGGGCGTTTTCGGACGGTACGCTTTTCAATCGTTCCATCGGGAAGTTCCTTAAAAACCATCTCATCGCGGTGGGTCGTGATGTTGATATACTTGGGATCGAAGTCGATCAAACTTTCAATGGTCCTATAAATATTACCAGCATCATTCCCCTTCAAGGGCGGAAGCAATTCAAACGAAAATACCGTTTTATCGCTGTTGTTGATGATGTCAATTACTTTCATTCGTATAAATCGTTTTCAATTTGTTGAACTTCAGAACGTACTCATGGAATAGCCATTTAACCATTTTCGGTTGGCATGAGCTTTAGCTCTTCTGGCTATTTCATATTTACATGGTGAAATGCGGACTGCACGCCTGTAATCAGCGTGCTATCCGAAATTATTTAAAAATGTTTTCTATTTTCTTTTGAGCCTTGTTTGCTTCCCGTTCCATCTGCTTTTCCACCGAATTGTTGAAGTGAAAAAACACATCAAGCACAAACATAGCGAGCATTCCCAAAACAAATGCAATAAAAATTTTTCCTGATGAATTCTTCATGATCTATTAATTTTAAATATCGATATCAGTTAGTTGATTAACAGGCAAGAGTTTTATTTTTCCTTCAAGATCCAATCGATGCTTTCCCTGATATACGAGATACAAAACATCCAGTTTTAGATCACTGATGGCCTGCCGCATAGATCGGGTAACTTGTGGTTTATCTGAATATTTAATTTCAAAGCCATGCCGCTTCCCGTTTTTAAACACCAGCAAATCCAATTCAATTCCTGTGTGAGTGCGCCAATAGTAATAGTCACGGGTATTCATCGTTTGCAGAATTTGCTCAATGATGAAACCTTCCCACGAAGCCCCTACCTTTACATGATTCTGCACCTCGCTATTTGGCAACGAAAGCAAAGCATGTAGAATACCGCTGTCACGAATATAGATTTTGGGGGCTTTCACCTGCCGCTTTTTCAGATTTTCATGCCATGGTTGAATCTGCCGAACCAAATAGGTCCCCGACAAAATATCCAGGTATTTTTTTACCGTTGGCTCCGACACACCCATCGAACGGGCAAACTCCGAGCCTTTCCATATTTGGCCATGATAATGGGCCAACATCACCCAAAAACGCCGTAAGGTCGCTGGTGCTATATTGAATCCCAGCAAATTGATATCGCGTTCCAAAAAGGTACGGATAAAATTCAATCTCCATTGAAAACTTAAATCATCCGTTTCAGCCAAATAAGAACGTGGGAATCCACCGCGCAACCATAAGGATAGAAAATTCACGGTTCCTGTTTCTTCCAATTTAAAACCTGTTAAATCGATAAAACCAATCCGGCCAGCCAAACTTTCCGACGTGTTCTTGATCAAATCCGGCGAGGCGCTCCCCAATAATAAAAATTTTCTTCCAGTTTCTTTCTGATCTGCCAGTACACGCAAAACCGGGAATAATTCGGGCATCCGCTGTGCTTCGTCAATTACAATCAAGCCTTTTTGCTGTTCTAAAAATGCTTTAGGCGAAACCGATAGTAACTCAAAATCGGCCGGATCTTCCAAATCGATGAGTACAGAAGAATAGGATTCAGCAATCTTTCGGGCAATGGTGGTTTTCCCACATTGACGTGGCCCCAAGATCGTCGTTATAGGATTATTTTGGATTGAATCCTTGATTTGTTGCTCAAACATTTCCCGGTTTAAATACATTCTTCCTGCTTATTAGGCTACAAAAATAGCTCAAAACATTGAAATCCTAAAGTTCAAGTTTAGATTTTCAATGTTTTTTTGTCAACTTACCATGAAATCCTAAAGCACGAGTTTAGATTTTCCATGTTTTTGCAAGCGTTTCCCGATACTTACACCCCTTTATAATTCAAGTTGACCGGCAGGAACTGTTCCACCACATCAACAGTCACCCCTTTGCGGCGTGCATAGTCTTCAACCTGGTCTTTACCGATCTTTTCCAAACTGAAATAGCGTGATTCGGGATGAGCAAAAAATTGTCCGCAAACCGCTGCTGTCGGGTACATGGCAAAGTGCTCGGTCAGCGTAATCCCTATTTTTTCAGCTCCCAACACATCAAACAGGTTTTTCTTTTCGTGGTGCTCGGGGCAAGCCGGGTAGCCCATGGCCGGACGGATTCCCTGGTATTTCACTTTCAGGATATCGTCCCAACTCAGATTTTCATCGGGCGCATAGGTCCAGTATTCCTGACGTACTTTCTCGTGCAGCAATTCGGCAAAAGCCTCCGACAAACGATCGGCAATGGCTTCCAACATAATGGCTTTGTAATCGTCGTGGTCGGCTTTGTATTCGGCCATCCATTTTTCAATGCCAATACCTGAAGTCACGGCAAACGCCCCGCAGTAGTCGGTTTTGTTGATTTCCTTTGGTGCTACAAAGTCGGACAAACAGAAGTTGGGCGAACCTTCGCGCTTCTTTTCCTGCTGACGCAAGTGATAAAAGCGGCCCAATTCCTTTTCGCGGGCTTCATCATCAAACAATACAATGTCGTCGCCTTCGGCATGTGCCGGCCAAATACCGTAAATGCCGTTTGCCTGAATCATCTTCTTCTCAACAATTTCATCCAGCAGCTTCTGGGCATCTTCATAAACCTTGCGGGCCTGTTCTCCCTGACGTTCATCTTGCAGAATATCGGGAAACCGGCCTTTCAGCTCCCAAACAAAGAAGAAAAAGTTCCAGTCGATGTACTTCCGTAGCTCTTCAATCGGATAATCAATCAACTCGAAAATGCCGGTTTTCTTCGGCTTGTAGATTTCATCCCGATCCCAATCAATCTGAAATTTATTGATCCGGGCCTGTTCCAATGTCAAATATTCCTTCTTCTTTTTCTGCCCGTGAAATTCACGAATCTTTGCGTATTCGTCTTTTACCGATTGAATGTATTCCTGCTTGTTGGCCACCAGGTTAGCAACCACATTCACCGTCCGGCTGGCATCTTTCACATGAATAACCGGATGTGAATAATTCGGTTCAATTTTTACAGCTGTGTGAATTTTCGAGGTCGTTGCCCCGCCAATCAACAATGGCAGATGGAAGTTCTGGCGCTCCATTTCGGCAGCCACGCTGGCCATAATTTCCAACGATGGCGTAATCAAACCACTCAGCCCGATAATGTCAACCTTTTCTTTTATGGCTGTTTCCAAAATTTTTGCTGTTGGTACCATCACGCCCAGGTCAATCACTTCGTAATTGTTACAAGCCAGCACCACGCCCACAATGTTTTTACCAATGTCGTGTACATCGCCTTTTACGGTAGCCATCAGCACTTTTTTCTGCTCGGTGCGCTGTTCCTTGTATTTTTCCTTGTCTTTTTCGATGTAGGGAAGCAAAAAGGCCACCGCTTTTTTCATAACGCGGGCCGACTTAATGACCTGCGGCAGGAACATTTTTCCCGAACCAAACAAGTCGCCCACCACGTTCATGCCGTCCATCAGGGGGCCTTCAATAATATTCAGCGTAGGTTGATAATACGGCAAAGCTTCAGCCAAATCAATCTCGACATAATCCGGAATTCCTTTTACCAAAGCGTGTTCCAGACGCTTTTCAAGCGGCAGCTCGCGCCACTCATCTTTTCGTACCACTTTGTTGGGATCGGCCTTTAAATCCTGGGCGAATTCCAGCAGCCGCTCGGTCGCATCCGGACGACGATTCATCACCAAATCCTCCACACGTTCGAGCAGATCTTTCGGAATCTCATCGTAAATCTGCAACATGCCCGGGTTCACAATTCCCATGTCCAGCCCGGCTTTAATGGCATGAAACAAGAAGACCGAATGGATGGCTTCGCGCACCAGGTCGTTACCGCGGAAGGAGAACGACACGTTGCTCACCCCGCCGCTGGTTTTGGCGTGCGGCAGATTGGCCTTGATCCAGCGAATCGTCTCAATGAAATCGACGGCGTAATTGTTGTGCTCTTCCATGCCGGTTCCAATGGTCAGAATATTGGGGTCGAAAATGATATCTTCAGCCGGAAAACCGATTTTTTCAGTCAGCAACGTGTAAGCCCGTTCACAAATTTCGATGCGCCGTTCGAAGTTGTCAGCTTGCCCTTTTTCGTCAAAAGCCATGACGACTACAGCCGCTCCGTAACGCTTGACTTTACTGGCCTGCTCCAGAAATTGCTCCTCGCCTTCTTTCATGCTGATGGAGTTCACAATCGCTTTTCCTTGCAGGCATTTCAAGCCAGCTTCAAGCACTTCCCATTTCGATGAATCTACCATCACGGGCAGCTTGGCAATATCCGGTTCAGCCATCAGCAAATTCAGGAACCTTACCATTTCTTTTTTCGCATCCAACATGGCATCATCCAGGTTCACATCAATAATCTGAGCGCCATCTTCAACCTGGTCGCGGGCAACAGCCAGCGCTTCTTCAAATTTCTCTTCGCGAATCAGGCGGGCAAACTTGCGCGAGCCCGACACATTGCACCGCTCGCCAATATTCACAAAGTTGGTTTCGGGGGTAATGGTTACCGGCTCTAGTCCGCTGAAACGCGTCTGTTCATCATTTTTTTGTTTGATATGCGGTTCGGCAGCGGCAGCAATTCCGGCAAATTTGCGGATGTGGTCGGGCGTAGTTCCACAACAACCACCAATGATATTCACAAAGTGATTGTCCAGGAAGTCCTTCACCTGGGTAGCCATTTCTTCCGGCGTTTCGTCGTATTCGCCAAACTGGTTGGGCAAACCGGCATTGGGATAGGCACTGATGTAGAACGGTGCCTTTTTCGCCATTTCTTCCAAATAAGGGCGCATATCCTTGGCGCCCAGCGAGCAGTTCAGCCCAATGCTCAGCAAATCAATATGCCGCATCGAATTCAAAAAAGCTTCCACGGTTTGTCCCGATAAGGTTCGACCACTGGCATCAGTAATTGTTCCCGAAACCATCACGGGCAAACGGATGCCGCGCTTCTCCAACTCTTCTTCAATCGCAAAAAGCGCTGCTTTGGCATTCAACGTATCGAAGATGGTTTCAACCAGCAACAAGTCCACGCCGCCATCCAGCAAACCTTCAATTTGTTCGCGGTAAGCCTCTTTCACGCTATCAAAGGTAGCCGCGCGATAACCCGGGTCGTTCACATCGGGCGAAAGCGACAGGGTTTTATTCGTTGGCCCCAGTGCACCCGCTACATAGCGCGGTTTGTCCGGATCCTTCTGCGTAAACTCATCGGCCACTTCGCACGCCAGTTGGGCCGATGCCTTGTTCATAGCATACACCCATTTTTCGGTGTGGTAATCGGCTTGCGAAATACGGTTGGCATTAAAGGTGTTGGTTTCAAGAATATCTGATCCGGCATCCAAAAAGGCAGCGTGAATTTCACGAATGATATCCGGCCGGGTCAACGAAAGAAAATCATTGTTACCGAACAACTCATTCTTCATCTCCGTCATTTCCTCATTCCGAAAGTCTTCCTCTGTCAACTGGTACTGCTGAATCATGGTTCCCATGGCACCATCCAGCACCAAAACCCTTTTTTTTAGCTCCTCGCGTATGTCGTTTTTTGTTATCATTCTCATCTTTTTTTAACCTAATATC
>JAGXIR010000123.1 GCA_024635605.1 Sunxiuqinia sp. | reverse complement strand
TGGCCGCTATTTGGCTGTTCTATACATTCGTGTTCCCGAAGAATTATTGGCCGGACATGAGAACATCCGTGCGATAGCTGATTTTTATTGTCTGAATGACTTGCTTGTAGCCAAAGGGCTGGCGGAACCTTATTTCTTGTAGTTAGTTTTAGTCAGACCTTCAGTAAACACAAACTTCAAAAAAAAGAAAACTTGTGTTTCAGAAATTAGAATCAAGATGATTGCACAAATTCCTCGGGCTCCGTATTATGCTGTCATATTTGGCTCGGTGCGAACGGCTGTTGAAGATAAGCAATGCGCTGAAATGGCTGAAAAGATGGAAGCACTGGCCAAACAGCAGGACGGTTTTCCCGGTATGGAGTCGGCCCGGAATCAGTTGGGAGTAAGCATCTCATATTGGAGAGATCTTGATTCAATAAGAAACTGGAAAAATCATGCCGGCCACATTTTTGCCCAGCAAATAGGGCAGAAGCAGTGGTATAGAAGCTATAAAACACGAACAGCCGTGGTTGAACGCGACTGCAGTTTTGAAAAATAACCACAGAAATTAATTGATAATGAACAAACTGATTTTATTACTGGTAACTGGGTTTTTCCTGAGCTTCTGCACCACGCAACCCAAACAAGAGGAAACGATGAAAAGCGAAATTGCAAAGAAGGCTGATGCTTTTGTTTCATTTAAACTGTCTACGGATTTGTCGGTGCTGACCGAAAAAGAGAAACAAATGTTGCCCCATTTATTTAGGGCGGCAAAAATCATGAATGAGATTTTCTGGATGGAAGCTTTTGGCGATAAAGAATCGGTTTTGTCTCAATCTTCGGAGCCTGCGATGGAGAAATTCATCAAAATCAACTATGGCCCTTGGGAGCGGCTAAATGCCAATAAACCTTTCCTGGAAGGGTTTGGGGAAAAGCCAGCCGGGGCTAATTTTTATCCTGCAGACATGACCAAAGCTGAGTTTGAAGCCTGGGATGAACCCACAAAAACCAGCTTGTATACTTTGGTCAGGCGCGATGAAGACGGAAATCTGACGGCCATTCCCTATCATGAAGCGTTCCGGGATGAACTGGCGGAGGCAGTTGAAGCGATCCGTCAGGCAGCGGAATTGGCGGAAGACCCGGGACTGAAAAAGTACCTCGAACTGCGTGCCGAAGCGTTGCTGACCGATGAGTATTATGAAAGTGATGTTGCCTGGATGGACATGAAAACCAACACCATTGATTTTGTGGTTGGACCCATTGAGAACTACGAAGATCAACTCTTTGGCTACAAAGCTGCCCACGAAGCTTTTATTTTGGTGAAAGACAAAGCGTGGAGCGGCAGGCTGGATAAATATGCCGCTTTATTGCCGGATCTTCAGAAAGCGTTGCCAACGAAAGAAGCTTATAAAAATGAAACACCCGGATCAGATTCGGACTTGAATGCCTACGATGCCATCTATTATGCCGGAGATTGTAACGCCGGAAGTAAAACCATCGCCATCAACCTGCCGAATGATGAGCAGGTTCGCACCAATAAAGGCAGTCGTAAATTGCAATTGAAGAATTCCATGCAAGCTAAGTTCGACCAGATTTTAATGCCAATCACAGATTTGTTGATTGCTGAAGATCAGCGGGCGCATGTAAAGTTTGATGCGTTTTTTGAAAATACCATGTTTCATGAAGTGGCACACGGATTAGGACTCGGAAATACAGTTGATGGCAAGCAAACGGTTCGTGAAGCACTCAAGGAAACTTACAGCTCCATTGAAGAGAGTAAGGCCGATATTTTAGGTCTTTGGGCTGTTTATCAATTAAATGAACTTGGAGAGTTTACTGATGACAAGGATCTAATGGATAACATGGTCACTTTCATGGCTGGAATTTTCCGTTCGGTACGATTTGGAGCGGCCAGCGCTCACGGAAAAGCGAATATGGTCCGTTTTTACTATTTCCAGGAAAAAGGAGCTTTTGAGCGCGACGACGCTACTGAAACCTACCGTGTTGACTACGAAAAAATGAAACAAGCCATGTTGGATTTGTCCGACCTGATTTTAACCATGCAAGGTGATGGCGATTATGACAAAGCCAAAGCGATGATTGAAGAGATGGGATTTATCCGTGAAGGTTTGCAGGCTGATTTGGACCGAATCGGTCAGGCTGGAATTCCTGTAGACATTGTTTTTGAACAGGGGCCCGAAGTGCTTGGACTTTAAAAAACTTTATCAAATATCTGCAAGATTATTTCACGTCATTAAAAAGTCATTCAATTGTCATTGGGAAGTCATTCAATTGTCATTGGGAGGTCATTAAGTTGTTTTGAAGCGATCAATGACAATAAAATGACTATGAATGGCAATAATTGACACCACGGCTGTACAAATAGGCATTTATGCGGAATCATAAAAGTTCTTTTTTTGGTTTGAAAATCCGCTAAAACCAGGGTGGCGGATTTTTTTGTCCATATCCTGTCCTCTATGGCGCAAGGATGGGATCACTTGATATTTTTGTGGTAGAATTCAAAAAAAACTTGGTTGCGGATGAATGAAACCCGCAAGGGTTTAATGTCCATCACCCCCAAAGAGTTTGGGGGGCTGAAAGGCGCGGGTACACATCCAACCCCAAAGTGGGTTGAACACCTGAGAAGTAACTACTGCAAGTAAATTCAACCCACTTCGGGGTTGCCCATTCCTAATTGCCTGGCGATCCCCGAGCTGTGCACGGGGTGATGCACATTTCACTCCTTCGGAGTTCTGAGGAAGAACTGGAGGAGTGGAAAACTCACAGGATTTAATGTTTGTCCATTTGTAAATAAAGGATCGGATCTTTCAGGGACAGAAAGGGAACCGCCGGCTTGCGGAGCCATTGGGTGTCGCGATTTCTCCTTCTTTCGTTACTAACCACAGATTTCACGGATGATAAGGATTTTAGGGCTCATACTTCCATGCTTCTCTTTGTAAACAATACGACTTGAGTTATTGTTAATCCTTTGATAACCAATAATGAAAAGTCATGAGAAAAATAGTCAGTGTCATTATTTTTGTATTGTTTTTGAGTGGGGCCAATGCGCAGGATTTTGCCCGTAAACAGTTGGACGAATCGCCGCGCCATCACGAGTGGGTAAAGGTAAAATCAGGCAACAGGGAAGTCCATTGTTTTGTCGTTTTTCCCGAAGTTTCAAAAGAAGCAACCGTTGCCATTGTCATTCACGAGAATCGTGGGTTGACCGATTGGGTGCGAAGTTTCTCCGACCAACTGGCAGCGGCAGGATATATTGCTGTTGCACCTGATATGTTATCCGGTTTTTCTTTAGAATATAAAAAGACCAGCGATTTCCCCTCGTCAGATGATGCCCGCAATGCCATTTATGAGTTGACTCCCGAGCAGGTAAAAAATGATTTGAACGCCGTGCAATCCTACGCGGAAAAAATGCAGGCTGGCAACGGAAAAACGGTGGCGATCGGCTTTTGCTGGGGCGGTTCGCAGAGCTTTCGGTTTGCCACATACAACGACAAATTGAAAGCGGCTTTGGTCTTTTATGGCAGTGCGCCTGAATCTGAATCGGCTATAGAGAAGATCAAGGCTCCGGTTTATGGATTTTATGGTGAAAATGATTCGCGCATCAATTCAGGTATTCCGGCAACGGAAAAAATGATGAGCGAAGCAGGAAAAACGTATGAATATGAAATTTATGACGGTGCCGGGCATGCCTATATGCGCCAAGGCGATGATCCCGCTGTTTCGGATGACAATACAAAAGCCCGGAATGAATCATGGAACAGAATAAAAGCTATTTTATCGGAGATTTAGTAGCCCGGAGCAAAGTGTGATAAAATTGAAAGGGGCCGATAAAGCCCCTTTCTGCGCTGTTAAACTATTGCCCTGAATGGCTTTAAAAATATCGCATAAACTTTTCAAGCCAATTTGGAGCTATTTACTACCTTTTTTAAACCACATCCGGTCTCCAACATTGTAATAATCATTTTTCAAGTCCGGGTTGGTTGCCAGATCGCTTTGAGTATAAGGAAAGTGAGGAACCATCATGTCGTCTCCTGTAGTCCAGTTGGCTGGAGTAAGCAATTTGGTTTCGTCTGCTGCCTGGAGGGCGAGAATGGTTCGTTCAATTTCAGTGATATTTCGTCCGATTTCTACCGGATAGAAATTGATTGATCTTAGCTTATTCTGTGGGTCAATAATGTAGACTCCCCGAATATAGCGGCTGTCACTAGTTGGCGCGTGCAGCATCCCATAGAGGCGAGAAACTTTTGCTGCCGAATCATCAATAATTGGAAACTGAATGGTCTGCGTGCCTCGTCCTTTGTAATCCAATTCTTCAAGATGAGCTTTCCACATTTTGTGCTGTGAAAGGTTGTCGGTTGAGATAATCGCGAATTTCACATTCAACAATTCAAGATCCTTTTGCAAGTAGGCCAGCTCAAGAAGTTCGGAGGAACAAACTGGGGTGAAATCTTTTGGATGACTGAAAAGTATCTTCCAGCTTTCGCCGAAATCATTGGGAAATGTTAGTTCTCCATTGGTTGTTTGTGCTGTAAACGACGGAGCCTTGGCGCCTATCAGTGGAATCTGGTTTGACTGGGATTGGGAATAGACTGTACCAACGACGAAGAAAAAAAGAAGAAAAAATACTGTATTCGTTTTCATAATTAATTGTAATAAAGTGTCTTTAAAAATGGAGAAATGGATTAATTGTAAAAAATAAAGAGTTTGTAAAGGATGAAAATATCAGCTTTCGGTGCTTATATTTAAATCCAGGGATCAATTACGCTAAAGGTTATGCCCTTTTGTTAGTTTTTAACAACTCAGCAAATAAAGCGCAATTAATAACCAAAACGCAATACGTGATTTCCACACCTTTTTATCTTTTAATATGAATGAGTTCGATAAAGAATGGGTTTTAATAAATTCATTATGAGGGTTGTAGTAAGATGTATTTTGATTTTAGGGCTGAATGTTCTAAAAAAACTAAAGAATGTTAAAATTGGCGTTATTGAAGGTATTTTGTTGATTCGACTACCTATTTGTTCTAAAAGTCGATCAATTCAGGTAATTGTATAACAGTGGCATGTAATAAATAATACAAAATTAGAACATTTCATTTAAATGGTCTAATTTTATGAGTTTTGATTTTCATACAACTGAATATTCAGCTCAACATGATTTTAAATTATTTTGAGACTTTGTATCGCCAGATGGAATTATTAATTCGTACAAATAAGTCTCCCTGATAAATTACCGGATGTGCATAGGCATGAACGGTTGGGAATTCCGGGCTTTCAAAACGGCTGATGAGTTCGAATCCCTCGGGAGTTGGCTTGGCCAGAACGATTTCGCCGGTGTCGGTCAAAATATAGAATTTGCCATCGGCCATAACAAAAGAGCCCGGCTTGATTTCACGGGTAGTAAAAACTTCTTTCCCATCACTCCAGCGTAAGGCAGCCCAATGTTTCTTTTGATCTGCCGTCCCATAAATTAATCCATCCACGACCTGAATTCCGCTCAGCTTTGAGTCGAAATTGGTATTTTGCCATAGCGTATCTAACCGCTGTTCAGTATCGTTAATTTTAAACATGACCGAACCTTCTCCGTAGCCAGACGAATAGAAAATTTGTCCCTCCTGATAAACCGGTTCGTTAGAGTGGTTGCCGCGCTTTTCTGTCAGGGCGTGTTTAAGTTTTACCTCGCCTGTTTCAGGATCGAACAGAACCAGGTTGAAATCGAGATTGAGCATGCACAAGGTTTGTCCGTTGTGCCTGATAAGCCGGGGTGTGCTGTAGGCATTGGCATTTCCTTCTACCGCGGTTTCCCATACCACTGTGCCGTCGTCTTTATTGAGACCGACCAAGGAAACTTCCTGACCGCCAGGTTGTAGAATAACCAAATCCTTGTAAACCAATGGCGATTCGGTATAGCCCCACTTGATCAGCTCACCGCCATACTTTTCAAAGATGTTAACATGCCAGATTTTGTTGCCGGTTTTCATATCCAGACAAACGGCATCGCCATAAGCTCCCGAGTAATAGAGCTTACCATCATCCAATGTTGGTGTGCCCCGCGATCCGGGAAACCGATAGGTGAAATCCTGTCCATACTTTGTTTTCCATACCAATTCACCATCGTGTGTAAAATGATAAACATAGCCAATTGAATCGTGCATGCCAGCTATAAACAAACCAGCTTCTACAATCGACGGGGAACCATAGCCATCTCCAATTCCGTAGTAAGTTTGTTCGATTGGCAACGTATCATTGGGCCATTCATCCAATAGATCAGTG
>JAGXIR010000122.1 GCA_024635605.1 Sunxiuqinia sp. | reverse complement strand
TTCGCTTTGCAAAAGTCTTTGAGCAGGCTTATGTTCGGTTTATGGATATGCAAAAAGCTGAAGCACAGGCAAGAGAAGCACAAATAGAAGCAGCACTTGAACGCGTTCGAAGCCGGACTATGGGGATGCAGCGCAGTGAGGAATTGCAGGATGCCGCAATTTTAATGTTTGACCAAGTAGAACTTTTAGGAGTGCAGATTATGGGCTGTGGTTTTAATATCTGGGACGAGGACAGAAAAGAAGCAACAGCATGGATGAGTGGTATGGATCGGATTCAGCCACCTTTCAAAACGTCCAGTTCGGAGGATATCTTTCGCAGGATTTATGAAGCTGCAGAGCGTGGCGAATCATTATTTGTGGAAGAACAGGCAGGTGATGAGTTGATAGCCCATTATCGGTACATGGCTTCAATACCCATTTTTAGGAAAATATTGGATGGCCTCGAATCAAGAGGCTTTTCGGCTCCATCCTTTCAAATTATGCATTGCTCATTTTTCGCACAGGGATACCTCATGTTCATCACCCACGAGCCTGCTGAAAGTGCAAATGATATTTTCAAACGCTTTGCCAAAGTATTCGAGCAAACCTACACCCGTTTCCTCGACCTGCAAAAAGCGGAAGAACAGGCACGAGAAGCAAAAATTGAAGCTGCACTGGAACGTGTAAGGAGCAGAACAATGGGAATGCAAAAGAGTTCCGAACTTCAGGAAGTTATCAACCGGATTTTCATTGAAATGACCGGATTGGGAGTGAAAATGGATTCCTCATATATTATTACCCACCTTGAAGAAGATATTAATAAAGGTTTTGCTGCGTGGGTTTCTATTCGGGAACTCTCCTATGCAACAGAGCTTTTTCAGGCTTATCTCGATCATCCTGTGGTTCATAGGTTTTACAAAGCATGGAAGGAGAAAGAACCACATTTTGCGGCAACGTTTTCAAAAGCCGAAAAAAACCGTTACTTCCGGCATCAGTTTAAATTTTCCCCGCAACTGAAGTTGATTCCTGATCAACGCAAAAAAACTATTCTGGATGGCAACGGATGGTCTTTGTCGTGGGTCATCATGAAAAATGCTGCAATCATCCTTCAACGGTATCAAAATAATCCTTTTTCGGAAAAAGAAATAACAATTCAAAAAAGATTTGCCAGGGTTTTTGAACAAACTTATACCCGCTTTCTTGATCTTAAAAAAGCAGAAGCACAGGCAAGGGAAGCCATAAAACAAGCATCACTCGATCGTGTTCGCGGAGAAATTGCAAGTATGCGAACCAAAGATGATCTGAACCGGATTACACCGTTAATCTGGAAAGAGTTGAATACACTGGGAGTTCCGTTTATCCGCTGCGGGGTTTTTATTATGAACGTAAACAAAAGGGTAATACAAACCTATCTGTCTACACCCGACGGTAATTCCCTGACTGCTTTTGAAATGTCATTCGATGAAGAAGAAATCGCTTCCGGTGCGGTGAAAAACTGGAGAAAAAATAATATTTACCAGGACTTTTGGAATAAAGAACAGTTTGTCAGTTTTATGCAAAACCTGATTAAAACCGGCCAGGTTAAAAATGTTGAGTCGTTCCAGGGTTCTGCTGCCCCACCCGAGTCGCTGTATCTGAATTTTGTTCCTTTCAAACAAGGAATGTTATATGTTGGAAATATTTCTGAACTGAAAGAAGAGGTACTTCAACTGGTGCAGTCGTTGGCCGATTCGTTTTCAATTGCCTATGCCCGTTACGAAGATTTCAGGCAACTGGAAGAGGCTAAAAATCAAATTGAAAAAACCTTTACCGAACTGAAAGCCGCTCAATCGCAATTGATTCAGGCCGAAAAAATGGCTTCTCTTGGCGAACTTACCGCCGGTATCGCGCATGAAATACAGAACCCTTTAAATTTCGTAAATAACTTTTCAGAAATCAGCAGTGAGTTAATTGATGAAATGCATGAGGAACTGGACAAAGGCGATATTGAAGAGGCCAAAGCAATTTCAACCGATATCAAACAAAACCTCGAAAAAATAAACCTCCACGGCAAACGTGCCGATGCCATTGTAAAAGGAATGTTGCAACATTCGCAAACTTCCACCGGGAAAAAAGAGTTAACCGACATCAACAAACTGGCCGATGAATACCTTCGCCTCTCCTACCACGGACTTCGTGCAAAAGACAAATCCTTTAATGCTGATTTTAAAACTGACTTCGATGAGTCGCTTCCAAAAATAAATGTCATTCCACAGGATATTGGGAGGGTTTTATTGAATTTGATTAATAATGCATTCTACGCAGCCCCCCTGCCCCCCGAAGGGGGGTTCCGGGATCCGAATTACATACATAAACCAACGGTCACTGTTAGTACCACTTCTTCAAAGTCCCCTTTAGGGGATTTAGGGGTGGAGATTCGCGTTATAGACAACGGCCCCGGCATTCCAAAAAAGATTTTGGATAAAATCTTCCAACCCTTTTTCACCACAAAACCAACCGGACAAGGAACAGGGTTGGGTTTGAGTTTATGCTATGATGTTGTGAAAGCACATGGTGGGGTGTTGAAATTGGAAACTAAGGAAGGAGAAGGATCTGAGTTTACAGTTCAATTACCCGCGTAAAATGAAAATATAAAATAATGAAAGCAAAATCAATCAAAGGAAAAACACCTTCAGAAATACAAAAGGCATTGGATGAAAGCATAATTGATGCCCGCCTGCCGGACGGTCAGGGTTACAGGCCTACACTGGCAATCATCATTTTAAGCAACATTGAAGATACTGAACAGCTCCGTTCAATTTTTGGAACACAAGGTATTGCAATTTTCGGGATCACATCACCCCAAAAGTTTTCCGAACACGGAATTACAGAGGATGATATCGTCGTAATGCTTCTGGATATAAAACCAGACTACTTCAAAATAGTATTGAACGATTACGAGGGATCGTCTGCCTACGAAGCCGGGTATAATGCAGGCATATCCGGGAAGAACGCTTTTTCAAATCCGGGCTTCATCATTTCACCGGTGGATTTCGGAGTTTCCGACGATGAACTAATCAGAGGATTGACGGATGCAGCAGGCCATGATATAATGGTTGCAGGTGGTGTTACCGGTAATCCGGCTGATTTTTCAGGAATCGTTTTTACCAATGCTGTATCAAGTAAAGGGGGCTTGCTTGCTCTCATCATTGATCAGGACAAAGTTTCGATAAGCGGGTTGGCTGTTTCAGGATGGAAGCCGATAGGGACAAGCAAAAAAATCACGAAAAGTGAAGGCTCCTGGGTTTTCACCATTGACAACGAACCGGCAATGCAGGTCATTCAAAGATTTTTAGGGAATGATATAGTAAATTCTACAACAGAGGCAAGTGGACTGCTTCCTTCAGACCTGGGCTATCCATTACAATTTGAGAGAGCATCCGGAAATCCAATAATGAAAGCTGTCCTATTTTTTAATCCTGCCGATCAATCCGTCATGATTGCAGGTGGTGTAAAAGAAGGAGATCAATTCCGTTTTTCCCTGCCACCGGATTTTGATGTGATAGACAAAGTGATTGAAAGCACGAGGATCATTAAAGAAAAAGAGATGCCGGATGCCGATGTGTTGATGGTTTTTTCATGCGTAGGAAGATTAGGGACTTTTGGTCCATTGATTTCCACAGAAATAGAAGGGCTGGCCGCAACATGGAACAAGCCTATGCTGGGCTTTTTCTCATTGGGTGAATTTGGAAAACTGGATGAAGGCCGCAGCGAACTTCAAGGAACAACGGTAAGCTGGGTGGCATTAAAAGAAAAATAATCTAATCAAGAAAATATTGAAAGAATGAAAGCAAAATCTATTAAAGGAAAATCCATCACCGAGCTGAAAGCAGCCTTGGCCGAAACCATCTCCGCAGACTTCAGGCCGACCCTGGCCGTTGTTTTCAGTTCCATAAGCCAGGACCTGAAGGGCATTTGCGATGTCGTGGATGCGGAAGGTATCGCCATCTTTGGCTGTACCACCAACGGTGAGTTCATTGATGAACAGACGGAAACAGGCTCCTGGGTGATGCTGCTCATGGACCTTAACCCGGATTATTTTCAAATTCACCTGGAAGAATACCCCGATAAAAACTATCGGGAGACAGCCCGTATCACGGCAGAAAAAGTGGGAGTCAGTTTTAAAACCCCAGCCTTTTTAATAGGTGTCAGCCATCTCGAAACGAACGGGGAAGAAATCTTGCATGGCTTCGAAGAGGTCTTCGGCCAGGAAACCAACCTCTTCGGAGGATTGGCAGGAGATGATTTAGGCTTCAAGGATACCTTTGTTTTTACCAATGGGAAAATCAGCAATTGCGGCATGGTCTGTCTGGCGCTGGATGAATCCAAAGTGGAGGTGCAGGGCATCGCCACCTGCGGCTGGAAAGCAATAGGCACAGAAAAGACCGTCACTAAAAGTGAGGGCAACCATATCTATACCGTCGAAGGCATACCGGTATTGGACATCACGGCAAAATACGGGGGATTGGAGAATGTATCTCCCGACAATGAAAGCCTTTATATGGAACTGATATGCAATTTTCCGCTGCAACTTCAACGGGAAAAAGGCGACCCGATAATGCGGTCAGGAGTGTTTGTTGACTGGACAGACCGCTCTTTTATCTCCAACGGTTCTGTACCGGAAGGGTCGAAAGTGCGATTTTCCGTTCCACCGGACTGGGATGTGATGGACAAAGTGGTGAAAGGTGTGGAACAATTGAAAAAAGAACGGATGCCCGAAGCAGATGCCCTGGTCATTTTCAGTTGCGCAGCCAGGATAATCGCCCTGGGGCCGCTGATGTCAGAAGAATTGGAAGGCATAAAGAAAGTATGGCAAGTACCCATGGCAGGCATTTTCAGCTCCGGAGAACTGGGCAGGGCTACCGGTGGAAAACTGGAATTGCTCAACCTGACGACCTGTTGTGTGGCATTAAAAGAAAAATAAAATTATGAAAGCAAAATCAATTTTCGGAAGATCTTCGAAGGAAATTATAGAAAAGCTAACCGATGTTATTAATACCGAATTTAATTCTACACTTGCCATTGTGTTTATGTCGGATAAGAATTTGGTGGATTCAATTTCAGAAATATTGGACAAGGAAAATATTTCAATTTTTGGTGTCACCGTATGCAGAGGGTTTACAGATGAAGCAATGGATTCAAACTTAAATTCTATTCTTCTTTTAGAAATTAACCCTTCATACTTTAAAATAGCTTACGAAACTTATGAACCCGATAAGCTGGAAAAAGCTGCAAACAAAATCGCTTTAACAGGATTAGATTTTTTTTCAAATCCTGCCTATTTTGTCTCAGCTTCTCATGTCAACTCACCTATTGATGGTATTTTAAATGGCATTACGTCTGTTGCAGGAAATGATGCAATAATTATCGGTGGAATTTCCTCTGATGATGATCTTGTTAAGGGAGGATTGGTTTTTACAAACAACAAAAAAGGCGCTGATGCTGTATTGTCGTTGATCATAGATTCCGACAGCATTGATTTAACCGGTTATGCCGTCTCGGGCTGGAAACCAATGGGCACTGCAAAAACCATTACCAAAAGCGAGGGTAACAGAGTCTTTACAATTGATAACCAACCGGCTTTAGATGTAATAATGAAATACACCGGCATTGAGGTTAATCTGGATGATATTGCTGATGTCTATACTCAAATAGGTACGGTTTATCCTTTTCAGGTTCAAAAGGAAGCCGGAATACCAATAATGAACCCTCCATTACTACTGAACAAAGATGATCATTCGGTGATTTGTGGAATGAATATCCCCGAGGGTTCACAAATAAAATTTTCTTTTCCACCTGACTTTGAAGTGTTGGAAAGCGTTGTTAAACATGCAGAAAATATCAAATTGCATGTATTTCCCGAGGCTGAGGCGATGATTATTTTCAGTTGTATTGGGCGTTATAATGCATTCGGCCCTCTTGTCAATCAGGAAATTGAAGGACTTCAAAAGGTATGGGATGTTCCGATGGCAGGGTTTTTCAGTTTTGGAGAATTCGGAAAACCGCCCGGTGGAAAATCAGATGTTCACGGTACCACCTGTAGCTGGGTGGCTCTTAAAGAAAAATAATTTTACAAAAAAATAGTGAAAAATGAAAGCGAAAACAATCAAAGGGAAATCACCGGAAGAGATTAAATCGGCACTCGCTGAAAGCATGGCCGACGGGTTTCAGCCGACACTGGCAATCGTCTTTATTTCTGTACAACAAGACCGTGACGCAATTTGCGAATTGCTGCATAAAGAAGGCATACAAATTTTTGGTTCCACTACTTCTGGCGAATTTATCAGCAGTGAGATAAGCAATGGTGGTATTACTATCATGCTTCTCGATATCAACCCGGCTTATTTTAAAGTAACTTTTCAAGAAACGGGCAGCATTTCTGTATTTGAAAGTGCAAAAAAATTTGGCGCAGATGGGATGCAGGCATTTAACAGCCCGGCATTTATCATTGCGTCCGGTTGGCTGCACACTGATGGTGAAGAGATTATCAAAGGAATTGAAGCAGGTTTTGATGGAGAAGCTCCCATTTTTGGCGGCATGGCAGGCGACGACCTTGCTTTAAGTGAGCCCATCGTGTTTACATATGGTAAAAGCAGCACCACCGGTATTGTGGCTATAATAATCGATCAGGACAAAATTGATATTACGGGCATTGTCACTTGTGGATGGAAACCCATTGGCATTACCAAAACGATTACTAAAAGCGCCGGCAATATTGTTTACACTATAGATAATCAACCTGCGCTTGATGTGGTTATTAAATATCTTGGATTAAATTTAGACAACGAGATAAGTGATAGCATGGTCGTGAACCTTGGCGCTTATTATCCATTGCAGTTGGAAAGGGAAGATGCCCCGCCCGTAATGCGAACTGCAATGTTGGGTAACAAAGCAGACCGTTCACTCATTTATGCCGGCACAGTACCTCAGGGTGCAAAAGTGAGGTTTTCGTTACCACCCGATTTCGATGCAATAGACACTGTTGTGGATGAATGTGTAGAGTTGAAAACAAACGAATATAATAAAGCAGATGCTGTAATCATGTTTTCGTGCATTAGCCGCCACCTGTCCTTTGGCGTCATGACAAGTGAAGAAATTGAAAGAGTTATCAATGTTTGGAATGCACCCTTTATCGGTTTCTTCTGTTATGGCGAATTTGGCAAATCAAAAGCAGGCAAGCATGAGTTTCACAATAACACCTGCTGCGTAGTAGCATTAAAAGAAAAATAATTCTTTCACACTCAAAATGACAAAAAATAAAAGATGAAAGCAAAATCAATCAAAGGAAAATCATCGGAAGAGATTAAATCGGCACTGAAAGAAAGTATGGCTGATGGTTTTAAACCAACTTTAGCCATTGTTTTCCTTTCTGTTAAACAGGACAGAGAGGCTATTTCCAGATTACTTGACGAAAAAGGAATTCAGATATTTGGCGCTACCACCGCAGGCGAGTTTATTGATAGCGAAATAGAAGAAGCAAGCATCGTTATAATGCTGCTCGATATACATCCAGCATATTTTACCATTGCATTCCTTGAAACAAGTCAGAACAACGCCTTTGAAGATGCTATCAAAATTGGTGAGATGGGAAAAGAAGCCTTTGCCAATCCTGCATTTATTATAGCCAACAGCGGCGTAGCACTCGATGGTGAGCCCATAGTGGAAGGCATTACCCGGGCATTTGCCAGTGATGATAAATTTGCACACAGAGAAGTAACGGTATTTGGCGGTAAAGCAGCAGATGACCTGGCATTGGAATCCACCTTTGTTTTTAGCAATCAGGAAAGCAATAACTGCGCTATCATAGCACTCATTATTGATGAAGATAAAGTAGCTATTAGCGGTATAGCTACCTGTGGCTGGAAAGCTATTGGCACCAGCAAAACTGTTACCAAAAGCGAAGGAAGTACAGTGTTTACCATTGACGACAAACCAGCCCTGGATATGCTAATAAACTATCTGGGTGTGGAGATAAAACCGGACGATAACAAGGAACTCGTATCCTTTCTTAGCTCCTGGTATTATCCGTTGCAACTGGAAAGGGAAAATGCAGATCCGGTAATCCGTACAGCTATGTTTGCCAATAGCAAAGACCGTTCCCTTATCTGTTCCGGAATAGTACCGCAAGGATCAAAAATCAAGTTTTCGCTACCACCGGATTTCGATTCCATTGATACGGTAGTGGCTGAATGCAGGGGTCTTAAAGAAAACAGCTCACACCAGGAAGCTGATGCTTTAATCATGTTTTCATGCGTGAGTAGATTCTTATCGTTTGGAGCCGTAATCAAAGAGGAAATTGAGCAGGTACAAAACATTTGGAATGCCCCCATGGCCGGCTTTTTTTCCTATGGCGAATATGGAAAATCAAAAATCGGCAAATATGATTATCATAATAATACATGCTGCCTGGTGGCATTAAAAGAGAAAAGTAATTCTTAAAAACTAAAGGTTATAATGAAAGCAAAATCAATTAAAGGAAAATCATCGGAAGATATTAAAACGGCAATCGCTGAAAGCTTAGCCGACGGGTTCCAGCCGACACTGGCTATCGTATTCCTGTCTGTTGCACAAGACCGTGAGACAATTTGCAGCATACTTGACGAAAAGGGTATTGCCATCTTTGGCTCTACCACCAACGGGGAGTTTATTGATGAAGAAACTGAAACTGGTGCTGTGGCCTTACTTCTTCTGGATATGAAAATTGAACATTTCAGAATCCATTCGGCGGAATTCCAGAACAACAACTATCGGGAAACATCTAAATCCATTGCCTTGAAAGCCAGGAAGAATTTTGAAAAAGTTGCTTTCCTTTTGGCAGTCAGCAATGCGGCAACTGATGGTGAAGAAGTGTTGCTGGGACTTCAGGAAATCGCAGGTGAACAGGTCAATGCATTTGGTGGTGCTGCCGGTGATGATTTGGCCTTTAACAAAACATGGGTTTTTACAAACGGATGGGAAAGCGATCATGGAATGGTTTGTTTAGCCTTAGATGAAGAAAAAGTATCGGTCAGCGGCATCGCTACCTGTGGATGGAAAGCCGTGGGAACGGAAAAAACGGTGACGAAAAGCGAAGGAAATCACGTGTTCACCATCGATAACGAACCTGCACTCGATATTACCACAAAATATGGAGGACTTGAAAATATCTCCCCTGACAACAAGGATGTTTTATTGGAACTCTCTGCCAATTTCCCTTTGCAATTACAGCGTGAAAAAGGTGACCCTGTAATGCGTCCTGGCCTGGTCGTTGACTGGTCTGACCATTCCTTTTATACCAGTGGTACAGTACCACAGGGATCAAAAATCCGCTTTTCCCTACCCCCCGATTGGGATGTGATGGAAAAGGTGGTGAAAGGTGTTCAAAACCTGAAAGATACTGGAATGCCGGAGGCTGATGCCCTGGTGGTATTCAGTTGTGCCGGCAGGATACTATCTTTTGGCCCCATGATGAATGCTGAGATAGAAGGGGTTAAACAAGTTTGGAAGGTGCCTATGGCAGGCATGTTTTCCTATGCAGAATTGGGCAGAATGGCTGGCGGAAATCTGGAAATGCATAACCTGACTACCTGTTGTGTGGCATTAAAGGAAAAATAAATGAATGTACACATCCAACATATCGTCGACATCCTTCAGCAGATTGAAAACATATCTGAAGAACAGAAGGCCGCAATCAGCAAATCCCTGAAGGATGCGGATAAAGAGATGACTATTGTGGAGTTTAAGCTTGACCGGACAGAAAAAGTAAAACGTACCACCGCCATCTTGCTCGAAGAAACCATCGAAGAGCTGGAACAAAAAAGAAAAGCGATAGAAGAAACCAATGCAGCATTAACCAAATCGCTTGATGAGCTTAAGGCAGCACAGGCCCAACTCATCCAATCCGAAAAAATGGCCAGCCTTGGCGAACTCACCGCCGGTATTGCCCACGAGATTCAGAACCCTTTAAACTTTGTGAATAACTTTTCGGAAGTCAGTAATGAATTGATTGAAGAAATTGAGGAAGAAATAGCAAGGACCCCAGATTCAAGAGACGAGAAACTAATAACTGAAATTCTTTCCGACATCAAACAAAACCTCAAAAAAATAAACCACCACGGTAAACGTGCCGATGCCATTGTAAAAGGGATGCTTCAACACAGTCGCACAAGCAATGGGCACAAAGAACCTACCGATATCAATGCACTTGCCGACGAATATTTAAGGTTAAGCTATCACGGACTGCGGGCAAAAGACAAATCATTCAATTCTGATTATGAAACCAACTTTGACCCTACCTTACCCAAAATCAATGTCATTCCACAGGATATCGGACGGGTTTTATTAAATTTAATAAACAACGCGTTTTATGCTGTGCATATAACGACGCAGCATGCTGCAACGCTGCATCAAACACCGCAAAAACAACCTGATTACAAACCCATGGTTGTGGTTTCTACAAAGAATATCGGAACCCATGTTGAAATTCATATAAAGGATAACGGCCCCGGTATCCCACCCGAAATAAAGGACAAAATCTTCCAACCCTTCTTCACTACCAAACCCACCGGCCAGGGAACAGGACTGGGTTTAAGTTTGAGCTACGATATTGTGAAAGCGCATGGCGGAAAATTGGAAGTCAGGTCAACTGCTGAAACTGGTTCTGTGTTTTCATTACAATTGCCAATAACTAAAATCACCTAAAAATGAAAATAATCACAACATACTTAGCTTTTCTATTAATAATCTTTATGGCAACGGGGCAGGATCTCGAAATTAAAACAGTTTCTTTTTCGGATCCTCCTATTGGTTTTTTAGGAATGGCACAAGACAAATATGGCTATATATGGCTCAGTGATAATGGAAATGGTCTTTACAAATATGATGGAAATAATGCAATTGTATATAAGCCGGAACCCGCCAATCCGAATTCTCCTGCGTCTGGCAGGATTGAAAATTTAATCATTGATAGGGATGGGATTATCTGGCTCGCACATTTTGATTCAGGATTAGATCTTTATGATTCAGAAACAGAAACTTTTACACATTTCAAACACAATGATAAAGACTCAACAACAATATGCTCTGATGCAGTTAGAGATATTGTGGAAGACCTGGATGGAAATTTATGGGTAGGTACAAATTTGGGATTGGATAAATTTGACAAGAAAACCGGAAAATTCATTCATGATTTCAGCAGTGATCCAGATGCAGAAATACTTCGCAAAGAACATGTCAGAAAATTATATATCGATAAATCAGGTATCGTCTGGGTAGGAACCGGAAGTACATTTTTTGGTGAAGAAACCACAGGTGGTTTGTTTAGCCTGAATCCTAAGACCGGGGAAGTAAATATGTTCAGACATACTGAAGAGGAGAACTCACTAATTGACAATCGGGTAAGAGCCATTTTTGAGGATAGTCGTGGTGTATTCTGGATAGGGACTGCGGGAGATGGATTGCATACCATGAATCGGGAAGATGGAACTTTTACAAGACACACTTACAACCAGAAGAATCCTGAGAAGCTAAGCAGACCTCCCATTAGAAACATTTATGATTTTGGCGTTGATCATATCACTTTTATCGGAGAGGATAATGAAGGGTGTATTTGGATTGGAACTTTTGGCAATGGCGTAAACCGATATAATCCTAAAACTGAAAACACCACCCACTATGGCCCAAATGAAAAGGGTAAATTTATAATTGGCAGTGCCTCTTTATGGGGATTTTTAAAGACTTACGATGGTTTATTATGGATCACCACTTTTGATGCGAATAATCCTTTCAAGTTATATAAAATTAATCTTACTCCAAATAAACTGAAATTCTATAATTTAAAAGAAATGCTCACAAGTGCGGCTCAGGACTCCAATGGCCAAATCTATTTTGGTACAGCGAATGGCGTCTGTCTAAGAGTTAATGAAGAACTTCAATATCTGTTTAAAACATATGATGTTCAAGGCCAAAGTAATCAGGGAGTAAGAGAAATCGTATTTGACGAAAAAGGAAATATATGGGCGGGCACTTCAGGAGCTGGTTTGTTTTATTTCAACAGAAAAACCAGTGAACTAATCAACTACAGACATGAACCGGGAAACAAAAATAGCTTATCCAGTGATTATATTGGTACAATTTTGCCTCAGGAGAATGGAGAAATATTTATTGGAACCAGTAATGGGCTGAATATTCTGGTTCCAGAAAATAATAATTTTGAGCATTTTGAGCTTAAAAATACCATTTTCAGTAACTCTTCAAATCAACGATTCAAATGGTTGTCTGTTGATAAGCATAAACGTATATGGATTGCCGGAGAGGGTGGAGTCTTTAAATTTGATCGTAAAACCGGAATATTTAAGAAGTATGATTTAGGGATTGGCAATGAGATTATACTGAATTTATTTAAGGATGTTGATGGATGTGTTTGGATAGGGACCATCAATCATGGACTAAGACGATTTGATGATGAAAGTGATTCATTTCAACCTATTCTGGATGAAACCGGCTATTTAAATAAATACAGTTTGGTATTGTCTGTTAGTCAGGACAAAAACAAAGCGATATGGCTTTTAAATGAAGGCGTCGGACTAATAAAATACGATATAAAAAGCAATCAGGGAACC
>JAGXIR010000121.1 GCA_024635605.1 Sunxiuqinia sp. | reverse complement strand
TCCGGATTGAATAAGATCGAAAACCACACTGGGAATGTAAAACTCTGATTTTGGCTGATTCATTTTTTCATCCAGAAAGGACTTGAACTGGTTTTCAAGATATCCAAACAGGGAAGGATGAAATCCCCAGAAATTCATGGATGCGGGTGTGTTTTCATCAACTACAATGGCTCCTCCGGATTCATCTTTGAAGGATATTTCCGATCCGGTCCTGGCTATTCCGTGGCGTTCGGTTATTTCCACCAGGTTGTTTTCCGAATCAATTTTACAAATACCGCGCGAAACCGTTCCAAATTCCGATAAAGTGTTTTTTAGTTGGTAGCCCACCATGCTGTATTTGTTGCCGGCTGCCTGCTTGTTCAGAAAGTCCGCTGCTACCTGGAACGATTCACGTCCGTAAAAATCGTCCGCGTTAATGGCTGCAAATGGTTCGTTGATTACTTCTTTTGCCATTAAAATGGCATGCCCTGTTCCCCAGGGTTTTTCTCGTCCTTCGGGTAGCGAATAGCCTTCGGGTAATTTATTCAGCTCTTGGTAAACGTATTCAACGGCTATTTTTCCGTCGAGTTTATTGGCAAAGCGGTTTTTGAAATCGTCGGCAAAACTTTCACGAATCACAAAAACAACTTTGCCAAAACCGGCCCGAATGGCATCAAAAATTGAATACTCCAGAATGGTTTCCCCGTTGGGGCCAATGGGTTCAATTTGTTTCAATCCGCCATAACGGCTCCCCATTCCGGCAGCTAAAATTAAAAGTGTTGGTTTCATATATGTTTTTTTTTGAGCTTCGAATTTAGCCATTGTCTATCCAATAACCAATAACCAATTGTCCAATGACTTATTCTTTATACCAACCAGCGTACATGCTGTAGGCATTGGCAATGCGATGAAGCTCACCCTCCAGCAAATCAGCACCAATAGCTTTGACTTTTTTAGCCGGAATTCCCGCGTACACACTGCCCGATTCAACAATCGTACCTTTGGTAACCACTGAGCCGGCTGCAATAATGGTGTTGCTTTCAACCACCGCATCGTCCAATATCACGGCATTCATGCCAATCATCACATGGTCTTTGATGGTACAGCCATGCACAATGGCTCCGTGAGCAATGATGACATGGTCGCCAATATTGGTGGGCGATTTTTGGTAAGTGGCATGAATGACTGCACAGTCCTGCACATTGGAATTACGCCCAATCCGGATGGAATGAACATCACCCCGGATGACGGCGCCATACCATACGCTGCTGTGATCGCCGATTTCAACATCCCCGATGATGGTTGCGTTTTCTGCCAAAAAACAATCTGCCCCGATCGTTGGTGTTTTTCCTTTCAATGTTTTAATTAAGGCCATTATCTATATTCATTTTAAATTGAGAACAAAGATATGAAAAGCTGTAAATAATTAAATACATCTTATTTCCCTTGTCAATTATTGATTATTTTTGCTCGATGCTGGGAAACGATCCTTATTCAAAATGATTCCAAAGTGATAATTTATTATTTTAGCGGTCGTTTTTTTTAGTATTTATAAGGAGAAATCAAGCTATTTAAAATAATTGTCAAATGAAAGACACAAAAGTTATTGAGTTAGAAGAAGTGACCATCCGGTTCTCCGGTGACTCGGGTGATGGGATGCAGCTTACGGGAACCTTGTTCTCGGATGCCACGGCACTATTTGGGAATGATATATCAACTTTTCCGGATTATCCGTCCGAAATCAGAGCACCACAAGGCACTGTTGGCGGGGTGTCTGGGTTTCAGGTTCAGTTTGGGCACAAAGAAATAAATACCCCGGGAGATGATGCGCATGTTTTGATTGCCATGAATCCTGCTGCCGTGAAAGCCAATGCTCGTTTTATCCGTCCGGGTGGAACCATTATTTATGATGTTGACTCTTTTAATCAGAAAAATTTAGATAAGGCGAAGTTCAGCACCAATGACCCTTTTGTCGAATTGAAATTGGAGGACTTTACGAAGATTCCGGTTCCCATTACCAGCCTGACACGCGAAAGCCTGAAGGATTTTGGGATGGACAATAAATCGGTTCTGCGAAGTAAGAATATGTTTGCCTTGGGCCTGATCTGTTGGATGTTTGATCGCCCGATGGATTACATTGAGAATTTTATTTCGACCAAATTTGCTAAAAAGCCGGTTGTTGTTGAGTCGAACCTGAAAGTTTTGCACAGTGGCTACAACTACGGCATGAATATGCAGCACATGACACCGCGTTATTTGGTGGATGCGGCAGCCATTGCAAAAGGGACTTACCGGAATATCAACGGAAATCAGGCTACGGCGTGGGGATTTTTAGCGGCAGCTGAAAAGGCAGGGCTCGATTTGTTCTTGGGTTCTTACCCAATCACTCCGGCAACGGATGTGTTGACCGCACTGGCTGCGCGTCGTGATCTGGGGGTGAAAACCTTTCAGGCCGAAGATGAGATTGCTGGAATTTGTACTGCTCTTGGTGCTGCTTTTGCCGGTGACCTGGCTGTAACCAGCACTTCGGGGCCCGGACTGGCCTTGAAGTCGGAAGCCATTGGCTTGGCGGTGATGGCCGAGCTGCCCTTGGTGGTGGTGAATGTTCAGCGTGGCGGGCCTTCAACGGGATTGCCAACCAAAACCGAGCAGTCTGATTTGCTGCAAGCCTTGTATGGCCGGAACGGCGAAAGTCCGGTTGTCGTTCTTGCCGCCAGCACGCCCTCCGACTGTTTCTATTATGCTTACCTATCGTGCAAAATAGCCTTGGAGCGTATGGTGCCGGTGATTTTATTAACCGATGGTTTTCTGGGTAACGGAAGTGAGCCTTGGCGCATCCCGGCGATGGCTGAATTACCGAAAATTACCCCAAGAATTGCTAAAGATAGCAGTAAGTTTAAAGCTTATCGTCGCGATGTGGATACCTTGGCCCGCGAGTGGGCTTTCCCCGGAATGGAAGGCTTTCAGCATCGGATTGGCGGACTGGAGAAGAACGAGGAAGGAACCGTAAACCACGATCCTGAGAATCACCAACGAAATTGCGAGATCAGGGAGGCGAAGGTTCAAAAAGTAGTTGAAATGCTGCCTGAACTGGACGTGTTTGGCGACACGGATGGCGGCGATGTGCTGGTAGTCAGCTGGGGAGGAACCTTCGGACATACGGTTAGTGCTGTTCGTGAAATGCGTAAGGAAGGCAAAAATGTGAGCCTGGCACACTTCAATTTTATCAAGCCGCTTCCGGCCAACACCCGCGAAGTATTCAGCAAATTCAAAACAATAGTGGTTTGCGAATTGAACCTCGGACAATTTGCTGCTTACCTTAGAGACCAGGTGCCTGGATTTGAGTACCGACAGGTCAACAAGTTGAAAGGATTGCCATTTACGATTACCGAGCTGAAAGAAAACGTTGAAAAATTACTGGAGGACTAAGATATGATGACAGAGTTGAGTTATACAATCAAAGACTTTAAAAGCGAAAACGAAGTACGTTGGTGCCCGGGCTGTGGCGATTATGCCATTATGAACGCGGTTCAAAAAACCATGGCCGACATGAATGTGCCTCATGAACAATTTGCCGTCATCTCCGGTATTGGCTGTTCGTCGCGTTTTCCATACTACATGAGTACTTTTGGGTTTCACTCCATTCACGGGCGTGCCACGGCGGTCGCTTCAGGGGTGAAAAGTGCCAATCCCGACCTCAATGTATGGGTAATCACCGGCGATGGCGATTCCATGGCCATTGGTGGCAATCACTTCATTCACCT
Source organism: Sunxiuqinia sp. (assembly GCA_024635605.1). GTDB lineage: Bacteria > Bacteroidota > Bacteroidia > Bacteroidales > Prolixibacteraceae > Sunxiuqinia. The sequence continues at coordinate 9,987 of JAGXIR010000121.1, read as the reverse complement.
GGTGAGAAGAAACATCGATTTGAATGTTATTCTTTTTAATAACAAAATTTATGGTTTGACGAAGGGGCAGTATTCACCGACAACCGATCGTGGTTTTGTGACCAAGACTTCGCCTTTTGGAACCATCGAAGATTCCTTTATTCCCGGACAATTGGTGCTGGGATCGGGCGGAACCTTTTTTGCCCGCGCGGTGGATTCGAATGTGAAGCATAACCAGCAGGTGTTTGCCGAAGCAGCCAAACACAAAGGAACTTCCATTGTGGAGGTGCTTCAAAATTGTGTCATCTTCAATGACGGGATTCATGAACAAATCGCCGATCCGAAGCATCGTGCCGAGCGTCAGTTGTTCCTGGAACATGGCAAACCGATGATCTTTGGCCAGGAAAATGAAAAAGGTCTGGTGTTGGAGAATGGCCGGTTGAAGGTGGTGCCGATTGGAGAGAATGGAATAACTGAAGCTGATATTTTGGTGCATGATGCCACGGAAACAGATCCTTCAATCCACTTGCAATTGATCCGGATGACTTTACCTGATTTCCCGATTGCCATGGGTGTGATTCGCTCGGTGGAGGCCCTGGTTTACGACCAGGAGCTGAGGAAGCAGATTGAAACAGTTTCGGCAAAACGGAAAGTGAACAACATGGATGAGTTGCTGCGCTCGGGCAACACTTGGGAAGTGAACGAACCTACAAGTAGCGATCCCGTGCCTTTCTTCCAGAAGAAATGTCCCATCATTAAGGCTTAACTGCCGAAAGGTAGATCAACCGATTATCGGCTTGAATAATTCGCATCAATCCGGGTAAATAAATAAATAAAAGGAGGCTTCGGCCTCTTTTTTCGTTAGCTGTGTATGGTGAAAATGATACGATGCGTTAGCGATGGGGCGCTGTGTTGTATTCTTTCTTTTCTGAAAGCCACTTCTTAACAAAAGATTCCCAATTCGAAAAGCGCTCTTCATTCATCACCCGTTCCATTTTTACCTGGCCGCCTTTCTGTTTTCGGTGTGCATTCCAATCATGAAAGCAAGCCTCAGGAACAGTATGCACAAAAACGCCTTTCAGCGCTTTTGACCTGGCAACAGCATAATTTTTATTGGCCTCTTTCAGGTTTTTATCCAAGGCCCAGGCCAAAGCCTTATCGTTGCTGTTGGTGTCACACGCCAAGTACCAGACGTGGTGAAATTCACCATCAATTCTGGCTGTCGAAAGCGTAAACTCTGGAATTTTAATGTTGAACAGTTCTTCCATCTCAAGCATTGCAGCATTCATTTTGTCAACCGAAAGTTGCGAACCAACCACATTCATGAAAAATTTGGTGCGTCCGGTTATTTTGATTTCTGCCCGGTCAACATCGGAAAACTCAATCGTGTCGCCAATCATGTAACGCCATAAGCCCGATACCGTACTCAGTACCAAGACATATTCCACGCCTTCTTCCACCTCCGTTAGGTTTAAAACCGGAGCATCTTCAGCAAGGCTTCCATCTTCGTTCATGTTTTCAGGTCGAAAAGGCACAAACTCAAAATAAATCCCATTGTCAACCAGTAGTTTCATGGCCCGTGTTTCAGGCCGTTCCTGAAAAGCAATGAATCCTTCGGAAGCAAAATACGTGTCGATGATGGTGATGGGGTGAGCGAGTAATTCGTTGAAACTTTTTTCGTAAGGCGCGAAGGCTACACCGCCCGTTGTGTAAACCTGCAGGTTGGGCCAAATTTCATGAATATTTTTTGCACCATGATAGGCCATCACTTTTTTCATCATAAGCTCCAGCCACGAAGGAATGCCGCTGATTGCCCCGATATCCCAATCGCGGGCGCGCTTGGCAATTTCCAAAACACGTTCATCCCAATCTTTAAGTTTCGAAATTTCTTCACCCGGTCGGTAAAAGCCTTTAAACCAAGCCGGAATATGACTGGCGCTGATTCCGCTGATTTCGCCTTCGAGGTAGCCATTGTTCTCGTTCAGTTTGGTTGAGCTGCCCAGCATCAGGATTTCCTTTTCGAAAAATGTAGGAGGTAAATCGAAGTTAGCTGTTGCACCAACCTGTTTAATTCCGGCCAGCCGTATGGCATTGAGCATTTCGTCGCTCACCGGAATGTGTTTACTTTCTTTGCCAGTTGTACCCGAACTCAAGGCGAAATAGGCCGGCTTACCAGGCCAGCTGATGTTTTCTTCTCCCTGATGAAGCCTGTACCACCATTCGTTTTGCATTTTACTATAGTCGAAAAACGGAACATGGTAGGCGAATGCTTCTGCCGGGTTTTCTGCGTATAGTATTTCTTTAAACCGATGATGTTTTCCAAAGTGTGTACGTCTTGCTTTGACCAGCAAATCGTGTAACAACTGTTGCTGTATTTCGTGATATTCGGTTTTCGAAGTGAATGCGTAGCCCAGTTCAATGGCTTTTTTTATAATTGCTCCTATGATTGCCATATTTGTAATTTTAGTGTTTGTTGTTTAAGCCTTTCAATTTAAAAGCCAAAAACCAAAGCCGCTTTCAAACTCGGTTTTTTAATGTTTCGGCCCTCCGCTTGTGAGGAATGCCTGCCTCATGTTGTAGAGTATCCTAACCATAAACGATAAGGTGTTTACTCTTACGAGTGCCCCCAAACCGTTGTTACCATTGGATAAACCGGATTTTGCCGGGTATTGTTGACATGATTTGAACGAGTTGGCACAGTTTTATCTTTGGTTAAAGGTATAAACTTTAAATCTTTTAATGATGAGAATTGCAGGATCTGTTTTACTAATTTTAGGAATAATCGGACTGGTGGTCTTTGGAATACAGGCATTTAATGATTCCGAAAGCTTCAGTATCCTTGGGGCGGAGGTTGCTGTTAGCAAAGCCAACTGGACTCCGGTGATTATTAGTGCGGTGGTTTTAGTTGTCGGATTCTTTCTGACTATGAACAGGAAAAGGGCCTGAGCCTATCTTGAAAAACCAGACTGGACAATAATAATCGCAATTGGATGAAACATTCGCATAAGATTTTAGTGGTAGCTGTTATTCTGATAATCGCTGTCGTTTCTTTTTTTCTTATAGGTGATTCCGTAATGTCTGGGATGATCAGAAAAAAACTGGAAGAAAAACCCATTGCCTCGATTCGTATAACATCTAAATCTGTTGATGCCAGTTTGTGGCGCGGCCGAATTGTTTTAAACGAAGTGGAACTGACTGATACCACCGGTCGGGGGCAAATTTTTATTCCAGAGGTTAAGCTCAACGGCCTTAAGTTTTGGCGGCTCCTTGTTCGGAATGAGATTGTGCTGAAGTCGGTTGAAGTGCTTCGCCCAATAGTTGAAATGACTTTGACAAATGATTCGCTGTCACGTGATGAAAAGCCGGCAGAAAAAAACTCTCAAGCTTTTAAGCTTCAACATATAAAGTTTGTTGATGCGCAAATAAAACTTCTTCAAAAGGAGGCTGAAACAACCGACACGATTTTTTCAACCCGATTGGATCTCGACTTTTGGGATTTGGGTACAATCACTCCCCGGGAGAGATATAGCTATGAGTCAGTATCGTGCAACCGGCTTCGGTTGGTGCTTCATGGAGGACGTTATTTATTTCCCGGTGGCTTATATGCCGTTGAATACGACCAGTTGGATTTTGATTCTGAAAAGCGTTTGCTTAGTGGAGCACAAATTCATTTAATATCGGAAGATGACAAATATGAAATAGGGCAGAAACGTGGTGTCGAGACTGATTGGTTTGATATTGCCGTGCCTGAGCTGGCCCTCTCGGGGATTCGTCTCGATGCTTTGTTAAATGACACGGCCGTCGTTTTAAGTAAAGCGCAAATTACCGGGTTAAATGTTAAATCTTTCAGAGACAAGCGTCTGCCTTTTCCGGAGAAACCGGATACAAAGCTCTTGCGTGGCATGCTGAACAACTTGCCTGTTGCACTTCATGTCGATTCGGTATTAGTTAATGACGGAACCATTTCGTATGCCGAGCGGGTGAAAGATTCGACAGCCGAGGGTGAAGTTGTGTTTTCACAAGTCCAGGGGCAACTGTTTTGCCTGAGTACCATCGATCGTTTGATTGGACGTAAAACAACGATGCATGTTGAGGCACGGGCTATGGAGCGAGGACTCCTGACGGCTGATTTTGTTTTTCCGAACAAAAAATTCCCGGAAGCCTACCAGGCATCAGGGACATTGGGCGAAATGGACATTGAAGCGTTTAATCCAATGCTGGTTCAAAATGCGGCGGTGAAAGTTGAAACCGGAAACTTGAAGCGGCTGGCGTTCAACTTTACCTATGACAATGACCGTTCTTTCGGAGATCTGCTGTTTGAGTACGATGACCTGAAGGTTCACATTTTGGATGAGGAAGACCGGACCAACAAAAAAGTGCAATCATTTTTCACCAATATTTTGGTGCTCCAAAAAGAAAACGTCAGGGATGATCGGTCATTTCGCGAAGGAACCATCTCCTTTGAGCGCGATAAGAAAAAATCACTTTTCAACTACTGGTGGAAATCGCTCCTGAGTGGGATTAAGAGTATTGCGATCCTTTAAGTCATAAAAAATGGGTAGAAGTCTGCACACCTTCCCACAGGTTTTCCACACTAAAGTTTTTTCTATTCCGACGTAAGGCTTTGCTGTTTAGTTGTTTAATTGTGAATGTTTTTTCTGGCATGGATTTAATAGTAAGCTTAATTGACGATGTTTGCGGTGTGATACTTACAGCTCCTGTGGTTGCATCGAAGTATTAATTTAAAAAATTACAATTATGGACAACTTGGAAATAAAAGGCAAATGGAATGTGTTGAAAGGAAAATTCAAACAACGTTATGCCGAGTTAACGGACGATGATCTGACCTATGTTGAAGGTAAGGAAGACGAGCTACTGGGGCGTCTCCAGGAAAAAACCGGTAAAGCCAGAGAAGAGCTAATTGATGAAATCAATAAGTTGTAGACGATGAGATCGCTCTTATACTTAATTGCCGTCATTTTGATCATCGGTTGGGCGCTCGGATTCTTCGTGTACCCGGTCGGCCATTTAATTCATATTTTGCTAGTGCTGGCTCTGATTTCGATCTTGATTTCGATCATTCGCGGGAGGTGACGAGAACGGTGATGAGTAATGACATAAGCTAAAAACGAATTGGACTCCAATTCGTTTTTTTTTATTGGTGTAGCTGGGATGTTTGACTGGCCGTTTGGGATCACTTTAAGATTCTTTTGGGAAATGAGAACGATACATGAAAATTAACAAGGCATGGCGCTATTCTATAAATGATTGTCTTACCAGACGGGTTTCACTTTTTGGCTTGATCCAAAAAGTAAACAAAAAGATCAAGGCTGACGATCCTTTTGAAAGAAAACTACGGATTGAAAATGCCGCACAACCCAACTCCTCGTTCCTCGTCAAACAGGGTTGCTTACCAGTACCATCCCTAATTTTCGCCCTTGTTTTCTATTTCAAAACCCTCGTAGGCCGGATGCAGAAAGCTAACTTAAGTACACCAATAAGGAATCAAAAACCGCCACAACAATGTCATTTGATCCGCAGTTTGGTTTAAACAATTACCAGCGAAATGCAATTTATAAGCCGGTATAGGAGAGTTTTACCTGATCGTTTCATTTAAAAAAAGCAGGGGATGGAAGCCGTCCCCTGCTTTTTTGTTTCCGTCCCTCAAGGGAGCTGAGCAATCCCCTAAGTTTGGAGCGCCAGATGATCCTTCGGATTTTTCCTGCAGGGACAGTTCAAATTAGCGGTTTGACTGCTACAGTTGTTTTATCTGGGTGTTTTATTGAAAACGTCAGGTTCGAAACCACCATCGGCAGGATCAATTTTCAACCTCACTTATTTCAAATGGGACGGCATAATTTACCGGCCTGTTGTCGTGCTTGTAAAAGCGTGAATATTGGTGGGTCAGTTCAACCCCAAAATAAAAGATGAGGGATACAAAATAGATCCAAACCAGAATGACAACAAAGGAACTGGCAGCTCCGTAAACCGCACCCAGATTACTGTTTCCGATGATGATTCCGATGACAAACTTCCCGACAGCAAACAAAACAGCGGTGAACATAGCGCCAAACCAACTGGCTCGCCACTTCACTTTCACATCGGGAAGGAAGCGGTAGATGAGGGCGAAAACAGCCGTAATAACAGCCAGCGACAGCACAATATTGGCCAGTTGTGCCAGGAATACAAAGTCGGGACTAAAATAGGTGTTTAAAAAATCTTTGAGAAAGCTGATGGACGCGTCAATAATCAGCGAAACCAATACGACAAATCCCAGACATAAAATAACTCCAAACGAAAAAACACGGTCTTTCGCCAGTTTCAACGCTCCCTGTCTCAGGTTTGATTTTACTTTAATCCGCCAAATGAAGTTGATGGAGTTCTGCATCACGCTGAACAGTGTTGTGGCTGAAATCAGAAAGAAAACGATCCCTATGAAGGCCCCGATACCGCTGTTTTCCGTGATCTGATAATTTTGAATGGCGTTTTGCAACAGTTGCGTACTTTCGGAACCAACAAGAACATTCAACTCTTCGAAAAGCTTGGTACGCATGGTTTCATTTCCCGTAAAAAAGCCAAACACCGAAATGATGATTACCAGAATGGGTGCCATGGAAAAAATGGCAAAGTAGGCCGTAGTACCGGCTAGGTTAACCGGATTGTTTGTGCCGAAATGGACAAAAGTTTTCCGGAATATCCGAAGCGTATCTTTGATTGGTTTGAATCGTTTGTTTTGCATATTACTTCCGTTTTATTATTCTTTTCAATAGTTTTTTAAAAGAGATCTCATGATTGGTCACGCCCCGGTCGCTGATCAGATAAGCAAACGGGCGGAGTCCGTCAATGTTTCGCATCATGATTTTCAGAATAGCCAGGCAGGGAACAACGATCAGCATCCCGGGGATTCCCCAGATCATGTTGGCCAGTAAAAGGCTCAGAATAATGGACAGCGGATTGATTTTGATGTTGTTCCCGACAACGTTGGGGGTGATCAGGTTATTTTCAAGGAATTGAATTGCACTGAACAGGATAAAGATCTGCAGCATAACTTGAAACGGACTGGGCGAGGTCAGGAGTACATACAGAATCGGAATCAGACCCCCAATAAAGGTTCCGATATAAGGAATCAGATTCAGCAGGGCAGCCAGGATGCCAAAAGCCACGGCGTGATTAACACCAATGATTAACAGGCCGGTGGAGTTTAATACTGCCAAAATCGAAACAACAATTAAAAGGCCGCTCATGTACTGGGTGGCAACGGTCGACACTTCGCGTAAAATGTGCAGGGTCTTCGCCTTATTTTTTCGACCGGCAAGCCTGAAAATGAAGTAGGCCGATTTGGTGCGGTAAAAAAGCAGGAAGAAGGTATACACGGGGAGCAGCCCAATTTGAAACAGCGTGGTTGTGGTGGCGCTAAACAGGCTCCCGGCCATTGATTCCCAGGAAGAAAAAAAGCTTTCTGTCACCCTGCTGAAGTAATGATCCATGGTGTCGGGATTGATTCCGATCCTTGTTTCGAGCAAGCCTTGCAGGTGTTCAATCTTGCCGTCGACCTGATTTTTCAGCTCCCCAAAATCAATGGTCATGTTCGATAGTTTGGCCGATAGGAACAGACCCGCACTCCCCAAAATTATAAGGGTAATCAAAATAACCAGGATGATGGCGATGCCCCGGTGAACTCCACGACGTTCAATGGCCCAAACCAAGGGATAAAGCATGTAGGCGAAAAAAATACTGATGGCGAACGGAACCAAGATATCTTTTGCTAAAATCAGAAATAATAAGAAAATGGACAGGATAAATAAGCTTGCGGCTGTTTTTATGAGGATTTGATTTTTCATAGTTTGTGGGTTATCACTTCGTTTGTCAGACTGAAAGAATTGTGCCATTTGTCTGAAATACCCCAAAAGAGGCTATGTTGGCTTGGTTCTTTGATTGTTGCCGGCTGGTATAGCCTCGCTTTTGGGGAATGGTGTGGAATTTTATCCCCGAAAACGAAGGTTTGTACGATTGGGCTTGAATCAATTACACGACTGGTATAAAATTCGCATGTTCCGAACCTGTTCGGGCTTGACTCAATACAAACCGGAAAAACTTTTTTATGATCAAAGAATTAGTTTAAATTGGCAACTCCTTTGGTAAGATATTTACACGTATGTTAAAACCTTTTCTGAATAGTCTCTTTTTTTTACTGATTTTTTGTAGTGGTTATCAACTGGCTGCACAGGAAAACTATGAAGTCAGGCGTGTAGATTTTCATGGAAACAAAACATTGGATTCCGATTTTCTGCTCGAACGGATGGCTATTAAAGAGGTGTCGTATCTCGAAAAGCTGATCACAAACGAACAGCCATTTCTTTTTAACCGAAGACTAGTTGAGCTTGACATGGAGCGCTTAAAGCGGATTTACCAAAGCGAAGGTTTTTTAAATGCCGAGGTCAAGCTGGATCCGCTGGAAATCCACGAAAAAAAGCAAATCGTAAAAATATCCATCCAGGTTGAGGAAGGCGAACCCGTGCTGATCGACAGTGTGGGCATTTTGGAAAATGAAGCTTTGAGTGGGGTTAATCTTGATTCACTCAAGAAAAAGGTTTTCCGCGAAATGGAACTATTGAGCGGAAAGCGGTTCCGGGATGAATGGATTAAGCAAGATGCCCAGGTGATTGAAAATGCCTTTCGTAACCTTGGGCATGCGTATGTCAAGGTGAACTACGATCTGGAATTGAGGCCAGACGAGTTTAAAACCAGTATTTTTTATACCGTTGAGCCCGGGCCGGTCAGCCATTTTGGTGAAACCCGGATTGAGGGAAATAAGCATGTTGAAGAAGCGTTTATCCGGAAGCAACTCGTTTACAAAGAGGGCGATTTGTATAACAAGTCTTTGTTGACAGAAACCCGGCAGAATTTGTATTTTCTGCAGCTTTTCCGCGTTGTGTCGGTACAGCCGCAAACCGATGCAGCCACGCAAAAAAGCCCGATTCCGGTTAAACTTTTTATTGAAGAAGCACCACGCCTGACTACCCGTTTTGGGGTGGGCTATGGTACCGAAGATAAATTCCGGACTTTCCTGGATCTGAACTACCTCGGTTTTTTGGGAAGTGCCCGGCGCATCCGGCTTTATTTAAAACATTCGGCTCTGGAACCTTATCACATCAGTTTAAAATGGATTCAACCCCAGTTTCTGGGAAAGAAAAGTACGATTTCCATCAACCCGTTTCTTATCCGAAATTCGGAACCGGGCTACGAAACCCGGACTTACGGCTTGAATGTTCCGGTCACTTACCGCTTTAACAGCCGGCTGAATAGCACTGTTACCTATTATCTCGAAGAAGTGGAACAACGGGTTGAAGAAGGTGATGTGGAGCTTCCGGACCGTGAAGATGATAAGTTCGCTTACAATAAGTCGGGGATGCTGTTCAGTACCGTCTTCGATAATTCAACACCCAAGTTCTCGCCCGAGGAAGGCGTCAAGGTTTCGCTTGGCTTTAAGTTGAACGGGTATGTATTTGGAAGCGATTTCAATTACACAAGTCTGTGGGGAGATGTACGCCATTACCAGGAAGTTGGTGATTGGGTGCTGGCACTCCGCCTGATGGCTGGTAACATCAGCTCGCCCGACAGCAGTGGCTTTATCCCTGTTGAAGACCGTTTTTATGCCGGAGGTAGTAATTCGGTCCGTGGTTGGAACCGGTCGGAGCTGGGACCCAAGCGCGAAAGCGGAACACCTTTAGGTGGTAAAAGTATTGTTGAAGGAAATGTTGAATTGCGCTATCCCTTGTTTTGGCGCTTCAGTGGCGCTGTTTTTCTGGAAGCAGGTAATGTTTGGCGCGAATCGTTTACCTACCGGTTGAATGATCTGGGCTATGCCGCGGGGGGTGGGCTGCGTATTGAAACACCCATTGGCCCCATACGGCTTGATTTGGGTGTTCCGGTGTGGAACGAAAAGCGAAGCCTGCAGTTTTTCATCAGCGTTGGGCAGGCGTTCTAAAGAAAAGATGGATACGAATG